>URTU01000045.1 GCA_900550925.1 uncultured Alistipes sp.
AAAGGGTTCTGCTGCCTTATGCAAGAAATAAAAAATGGAATTGATAGAACCCACCGTATGTATGTTGTGTGTACGGGACTTGTATTACGGAAATAGACATTTAGGTTGGTTTGGGTATTTCAGTTTTAAAGTCCGGTGTAAAATTACATTTATTTTTATAAACAACAAAACTTGAGCGATATTTTTTGCATAAAAAACGCGATCAGACAGGGCTTTTTGCGTGGTTTCCGCGGCTACTGCCGGCATCCGCAACGGCGGGTCCAACGGTGGTCAACATGGCCCCGGCGGCGGGTAACATGGCTCCGGCGGCGGCTGGACGCGATTGATTCGAAATCATGCGGCACAGCATCTGCACCCTCCGCCTTCGTTCCGTAAGCCGACCGGAAAATAAAAAAAGTTTATTTTTAAATTTTTTAATAAATATCCTTGCCAAAAGTTGCTCGGTTCGATCAAACATCATAACTTTGTCCCGTCGAATTTACTGTATTCACTTGTTCATGGAGCCAAACCTGTCTGCAAATACCCAATGGGACGGACTGCCGATGCCTCGCCGGATATGGGCTATCGTAGCCGTGGCTTTCGGTGTGTCGGTATCGGTCCTCGACGGTTCGATAGCCAATGTAGCGCTGCCCACAATAGCTTCGCAGCTCGGCGTATCGGCTGCCGACTCGATATGGGTCGTAAACGGATACCAGCTCGCCATAATGGTCACCCTGCTCTCATTCTCGGCCCTCGGCGACATTATCGGATACAGAAATATATATATAGGAGGTCTCACCCTCTTCACCGTCTCGTCCGTCGCCTGCGCACTCTCCGGCTCACTGACCACGCTCGTCATCTCGCGTGCCGCACAGGGTATCGGTGCCGCAGCAATAACCAGCGTAAATACAACCCTGATCCGCGTAATATATCCGCGAAACCGCCTCGGCCGAGGCATGGGCATCAACGCCACCGTAGTTGCAATCTCGGCTGTAGCCGGCCCGTCGCTCGCTTCGGCCGTACTGTCGGTCGGCGAATGGCCCTGGCTGTTCATCATAAACATTCCCGTCGGACTGATCGCCATCACATTCAGCTCGATCTATCTGCCAAAGAATCCGCCCACAACCGTAATCCGCAAGTTCGACTGGCGTGACGGGACATTCAACGCCCTGATCTTCGGACTGTTGATATTCACCATCGAAGGCGCTTCGCACGGCCTCAGCGCAGTCACGATAATCACGCTGGCCGCCATGACAATCATTGCCGGTTCGCTCTTCGTACGCAACCAGCTCCACAAACAATATCCGGTTCTGCCGTTCGACCTGCTGCGGATCCCCATATTCTCGCTTTCGATCTGCACATCGATCTGCTCTTTCACGGCACAGATGCTTGCTCTGGTGTCGTTGCCGTTCATGCTGCAGCACCAGTTGGGATATACCGAGGTCGAAACGGGCCTGTTGCTCACCGCATGGCCGGCCGTGATCATCGTCGTCGCGCCGCTTGCCGGAATCCTCATCGAGCGCATCCATGCCGGCATCCTCGGCGGCGTGGGGCTGACGGTAATGACCGCAGGGCTTGTAGCATTGTTGCTGCTGCCCGACAATCCGTCGCATTTCGATATCGTATGGCGGCTGGCCCTGTGCGGAGGCGGATTCGGGTTGTTCCAGTCGCCAAACAACAGTGTCATGATAGCATCGGCGCCGCAGTCCCGCAGCGGAAGTGCAAGCGGCATGCTTGCTACGGCACGCTTGATAGGTCAGACGGCCGGTGCGGCAATGGTAGCACTCTTTCTGCACATGTTTCCGGCCAACAGCAACCACATCGCCCTGGCCACAGCAGCGGCCTTTGCCCTGACGGGATCGATACTGAGTTTCTCCCGCCGCAAACTGCCTCTTCCAGAAGGCCTGAGACACACCCACCAGTATCATTGACGCAGAAAATAAGCTGAGCATCAGGATAATGCCTCGGGCATACCGACTCATGCCACGGAGGCCCCCGAATTATGGCACGTCACCACCGACCCGGTGCAGCCCGTCCGATTGGCATACCCCAACCTGATGCAGCCCGTCCGGCCAATTAAGCCGGCAATATGGCTCATCTGACACTCTTTTCAACCCATGATACGCACCTCAACGACACGGGAGACAGTCTCTTCAAACAATTTTGCTCGTTTTATACGGATTTCGATTCGCAATCAATTCGAAAAAGACACATTTCAGCTGCAACGAGCTTCCGTCCCCTGCAAAACTGAATATACCCACAGATCCGCCAATGTTAGCCCAGCGTATAACAACATAAAAATCAACCACTAAAAATTTTATTGCAATAAATTTCCCGCAAAATTTGGCATATTCTATTTTTTAGTCTATCTTTGTTTCGTTTCATAACCGGTACACCCCGACAAGGTGCGAAAACAAAACCGGTTGGGAGCAGACAAACGATTTCACTGTCTCGGCGGCCAACGGGGGGGGGTGCAATGACAAGCGACCAATAGCTGGTTGCCGGCAGGCGGACAGACAACGAGACGGACAACGGCATACAGCTGACAGACTGACGAACAACGGGTGGACAGGTGCGTAACATGATAACGTGACAACAGGATCGCGGGCACCGGCATGACCGGCGAACCGATACCATCGCAACCATACGCCCCGGCTACCGGAACCTGAACTTGAACCGCAACCGCACGATGACAGACAAACTACCGGCAAGGAACTACAACTGACAGACTACACACAACTACCAAAAATAATTAGGATTTCACACACTTCATCTATTTCAATTATCTATCATAGAGGCTGATAAGGTTAGATAGTATTAGGTAAGTTTAGTTGGAATATTTGTTAGCGATTCGGGCAGCAGTGATGCTCCCCGAATTTTTTTATACGGCCGCTGCCCCTATGGGCGTCTTTAGAAATATAAAAAAACAACATCTGGTCACCCCTCCGGATACGGCTGTCTCAACGGCGTCCCAAAAACAATACAATTATGAAGGCAACCCCAAACAGACCTGCCGACAGCTATAATGGCAACACCTCCCGTAAACCATCCGCACTGTAACGCCTCCCAACCCGGCCAGATACACATAAAACAAACGGGCGGGACCGTTACCGATCCCGCCCGTACAGCACATACAATTGCCCCGTCACTATTCAGCGTACAGCAGATATGGACGGCGCTGCTCCTTGAACTTTGCCACGTCATCAGCCCACATGGCCTTGATCTCGTCGGCACTCGCACCATCCTCGATCATATCGCGCACGTAACGCACACCGATCAGCAGTTCGAAGAACGAACGGAAGAAATAATCATCCATGTGCAGATTGCGGTAGGCATCGATCACATACTCCAGATTGATACCCTTGGCCCAGATCTCCTCGTCGGGAATCTGCGACAGGTCGCGGCCCCAGCACAGACGGTCGAGCTGCGGCGGAAACTTCGCCCCGGGAATGCTGCGCGGCGTGAACGAGAAGTCGTAACCGATCATGTTCGGGTGGCCGTACACCATGAACGGCTTGTCGGTTCCGCGGCCGAGGCTCACCGGCGTAGCCTCGAAGTAGCAGGTCGACGGATAGAGATAGATCGCCTTCATGTTGGGCAGGTTGGGCGATGGTGCTATCGGCAGCTGGTACTTGGTCTGGTGAGTATAGTTGAGGCACGTGATGACGGTCACGTCACACTGCCGGCCGTCGGTCAGCCATTTCTCGCCGTTGGCCATCAGGGCCAGTTCGCCGAGCGTCATGCCGTGAACAACCGGTATCGGAAGCCACCCCACCCCGGACTTGTATTTCATGTCAAGGATCGGGCCGTCGACATAGAAGCCGTTGGGATTCGGACGGTCGAGGATTACAACCTTCTTGCCCTTCTCGGCGCAGACATCCAGCAGGCGTGTCATGGTGACATAATAGGTATAGAAACGCAGTCCCACATCCTGAATGTCGACCACCAGGACATCGAACGTATTCATATCCTCGTCGCTCGGGCGCTGCGAACGGCCGTCGTACAGCGAACGGATCGGAATACCCGTCTTCTCGTCGACCGAACTCGAAACATGTTCGCCGGCATCGGCCGATCCGCGGAAACCGTGTTCGGGGGCGAAGATACCTGTTACGTTGATTCCGTCGTCGTGCATCATGTCGACCACGTGGCGGTCACCGACCATACCCGTATGGTTCGAGAGTACAGCCACGCGCTTGCCCTTCAGCAGGGGATAATACTGATCGGTACGTTCGGCGCCAACGACCACCTCCTGCGACTTTTTCTCGGCAGCGCCGTCCAGCGGCGACGCAACGAGCGCCGTCGGAAGCATAAGCGATGCCATGAACAGAACAATCTGATTGAATCTCATAAGATGAAGCTATTTGGGTTAGTAAGTAAACTTGTGTTTCGAAAGACAATAATATGTAATTTTTCGCAAATGTGCAACAATCCGCCTTTTTTTGGTTACATTTGCATCAACACTCAACAAAACTACAACTACCGTCATGAGAAACCTTATTCTATCTATCCTTCTGGTTGGATTCTGCACCGCGGCACCGGCCAGGAAACCTCAGATCCCGACCGTGTGCCCCGACAAGGATGAGCTCAACATCGCATTCTTCACCGACATACATGTCACTCCGGGCAACCGGATGGATTCGGCAATGCGTGTGGCCGTCAAGGAGGTCAACTCGCTGCCTTACGACATGGTTATCATTTCGGGCGACCTCTGCAACATGGGCAGCGACAAGGAGCTCGAAAATGTCAAGGAGATCGTTTCGGGCTTCAACAAGCCTCTCCTTATAACGGCCGGAAACCACGAAACTACATGGTCCGAGAGCGCCTTCGCCACATACGGGAAACTCTTCCACGAACAGGGCCGAGTAGCTATGCGTGCCGGGAACTACCTGTTCATCGGTTACCAGAGCGGCCCGTACATGAAGATGGCCGAGGGTACGATCCGCCCCGAGGATATTCTCTGGATCGAGCAGACGATGCGCAACGCCCGTCCTACGGACCGCATAGTCAGCGTCTGCCACTACCCGCTCTCCAACGACCTCTCGAACCGTGACCAGATCACCGCACTGCTGCGCAAGTACGGCGCAAAAATGACCCTCTGCGGACATTACCACCAGCTCCGCCTCAACAACTACGACTCGATCCCGGGTGTCATGGGACGAGCCCTCCAGATGGGCGGCGGGAAGAACATAACTTACGGCTACAATGTCCTGCGGCTGGCCAACGACTCGATATACATGTCCGAGAAGATCCTCGGCCAGGAGCCCGTCGAGCGGTTCCGCTGCAAGCAGGGATACTCCGAAGAGCTGGGCAAGCTGCCCGTTGATCCTCCGGTTCCGCCGCTCGATTTCGAGAAGACCGGCGCACAACTCATCCTCGAGGATACCGCCTCGATCTTTACCGGTGTGGCCGTCAACGGTCCCGTAATCTACTACGGCAACTCGGTCGGATACCTCCACGCTGTCAACACCCTCACCGGAAAGACTCTCTGGAGCCATCGTTTCGGCAATTCGGTCTATTCGACCCCGATATACAGCGACGGCATCGTGGTAGCAGGTTCGTCCGACTGCTCGCTCAACGCCTTCCGCGCCTCTGACGGCAAGAAACTCTGGAGCATCAAGACCAAATCGCCCGTCATCGGCGACGGAACCGTCAGCGACGGCGTAATCTACACCGGTCTCGGCAGCGGACGCTTCGCAGCCGTCGACATCAAGAGCGGCCGGATAATCTGGGAGTTCCAGTGCGGAGACGGGCAGGCACAGGGTGCCCCGACGGTAGCCGAAGGCCGCGTGGTATTCGGAGCATGGGCAACCTATCTCTACTGCCTCGACGCAGCGACCGGCAAGTTGTTATGGAAATGGAACAACGGTGGCGGCAACAAACTCTTCTCGCCGGGCAACGTCGTTCCGCGAATTGCCAACGGCAAGGTCTTCATCGTGGCCCCCGACCGCTATTTCACGGCCATCGACCTCGAAACCGGAAAGCAGTTGTGGCGTTCGAATGCCTACCGCGTGCGCGAAACTACCGGTATCAGCAACGACTCCTCGCTCATCTACGCCAAGACGATGGACGGACAGCTGCTGGCCGTCGAGAGTGCTCCGAATGAATATACCGAACGTTTCGTCACGGATGCCGGTTGGGGCTACGACCACAATCCGTGTCCGATACTCGACGTCGACGGCATTGTCTACATGGCCAACCGCATGGGCGAGGTTGCGGCCTTCACCGAGGACGGCAAGATGATCTGGCGTGCGAAATTCGGCAACTCGGCTACCAACAAGATCGTAACCGACGATCAGGGCAGTGTCTACATTACGCTCATCGAGGGCAAGATCTACCGGATCAAGTAGCGCAACCTGCGGCTGGAGCGGTGGCGAGAAACGGTGTGTCTGAAAAAGGAGAGTTCAGCAACGTGCCATTACACGAGGCTGCGCCGCACGAGCAAAGCACATATACTGAATCCGAATAATTGAATTATCGGGCGGGACCAACCAAGGTTCCGTCCGATTTTCATTTTGCAGCCTTGTTTTCATATTTAATCCGGGAGGGGAGCAGAGCTCACTGCGGCGGCCGGCAGGGCTATGTATAAAGTTTTCAACATTTCAACAGCTTATTATTCACATATGCAAATAATTGAATACAAGAAAATAAACTGACAGCCTGCACTGCTTACACTGCGGTTATAAACAGTTTTTGGTAACTTTATCATCAGAATTATCAACCGCCACGGCGCCCTCCGGAAGCGCTCAAAAACGTTCCGTCCCATTCCCGCACACAATCCCTGCACACACCATCTCACCGGAATGCCATCTGACTACCCCGCCCCAGCATCTCGCACACAAAAAAACCGGATGCCGGCAAAACCATCTCACCGACATCCGATCAATTACGTTAACGACAAACGCTCTGTCCCGACCGAGCTACCGTAAACAGCGCCGCCACAAACGGCCCATCTACACATAACCAACGCACTGACACTCGCAGCGTTCAGCCGCCATCCCGCCTACCGCCGTCCCTTGCGGCCGCGCGGATCCTTGCGATAAATCTTGTCATCCAACGCCACAAGCGGCCGGCGCTCGATATCCGTCCGGAGACCGCTCTTGAGATCGATCGCATACAGCAGGTCGAAATCGAGCTGCTTGCGCGCCAGGTCGGCCCGACGGACCTTCACATGCACCTTGTCGCCCAACGTCATACGGCGGTTCGAAGTCTGTCCGATAACTGCATACAGCGCCTCGTCGAAACGGTAGACATCGTCGCGCATCTCCTTCAGCGATACCATACCCTCGATATGCAGGTCGTCCAGCTCGACATAAATACCCCACTCCGTAAGGCTCGAAATATGACCGTCGAACTCCTGGCCGATCTTGTCGGACATATACTCGACCATCTTGTACTTGATCGACGACCGTTCGGCTTCGGCCGCTATCACCTCGCGTTCGGAGGCATGCTCGCACAGCTTCTCGTAGGCAGCCTTGTCAGGCGACTTCGCCCCAGCCAGGTAACCCGCCAGCAACCGGTGAACCATCATGTCCGGATAACGGCGTATGGGCGAGGTGAAGTGGGTATAATAGGGGAATGCCAGACCGTAATGGCCGATATTGTCTGTCGTATAGTATGCCTTGGCCATCGTCCGCACGGCAAGCGTCGAGATGACATTCTCCTCGACACGCCCCTTTATCTTGTCCATCAGACGGTTCATCGCCTTGGCCACGGCCTTGCCCTTGTCGGCCTTGAAGAAGTACCCGAAGCGCAGGATGAAACTCTGGAAACGCAACAGCTTGTCACTGTTCGGTTCGTCATGCACACGGTAGACCATCGTCCTCTGGCCCGACTTGCCGCGCTTACGGCCGACGAACTCCGCAACCTGACGGTTGGCCAGCAGCATGAACTCCTCGATCAGCTGGTTGGCCTCCTTCTGCTCCTTGAAGTAGACGCCCAGCGGTTTGCCCTTCTCGTCGAGGCGGAACTTGGCCTCCTTGCGGGCAAAACTGATCGCACCGTTGCGGAAACGCTGCGCACGCATCTTCTGTGCCAGGCGGTTGAGTGTCAGGATCTCCTCCTTCAGGTCGCCCTCGCCGGTCTCGATCACCTGCTGAGCCTCCTCGTATGTAAAGCGGCGGTCGGAGTAGATCACCGTCCGGCCGAACCAGCGGTTATGTATCGTCAGATCCTCGTCGATCTCGAACACCGCCGAGAAGCAAAGCGACTCCTCGTGCGGACGCAGCGAGCAGAGCTCATTCGAAAGGCGTTCGGGCAGCATAGGGACGGTACGGTCTACGAGATATACCGACGTACCGCGCTCCTCGGCCTCGCTGTCGACCACATCGCCCGGGTGAACGTAATGGGTTACGTCGGCGATATGCACGCCAACCTCCCAAAGACCGTCAGCAACCTTGCGGATCGAGAGTGCATCGTCGAAATCCTTGGCATCGGCCGGGTCGATCGTAAATGTGGTCACGTTGCGGAAATCCCGACGCTCGGCATAATCCTTTGCCGTAATCTCGCCCGGAATTGCCTCGGCAGCCTGCTCGACCTCCTTTTCGAACTTGTAGGGCAGGTCGTATTCGGCCAGTATGGCGTGCATTTCGGTATCGTTGTCGCCCGTCATGCCCAGCACCTCGCGGATCTCGCCTACGGGACTCTTGCTGCCCTCGGTCCAGTCGACGACATGTACGATCACCTTGGTATTGTCCTGCAGGTCGGGATACGAACGCTTCGAAACATATATGTCCATCGGCACCTTGCGCGAGTCGACCTTCACGAAAATCTGGTGCTCGCTCACCTGGGCTGTTCCCACATACCCTTTCGGATTGCGTTCGACAACCTGCGTGATCTCACCCTCGAGTCCTCCGAGCCGCCCCTTGCGCATCACGGCAACCTTCACTCGGTCGCCGTTCAGGGCATTGTGCGTATTGCGCTGGTGGACGTATATGTCATCCTCCAGCCCCTCGACCTTGACGTAGATCGCTCCCGACGAGACCATATCGGCCACTCCCTCATACTCGGGCAGCGACCGCTGGCTCAACCGGTATTTCCTGTCGGCCCCCAGCTCGACCGTGCCCTCCGACACCATCGACCGCAAGATCGCCGCCGTCTCGTTACGGCCGTCGCGATCCGCGCCGCCCGAAACCGCCGCCAGGCTCTTCAACGTAAACTTGCGCCCCGGTTCCGAACGCAATACATTCATGATTATGGCCGAGCGTTCACGTCCTGAGCCATGTTTGGAACCGCCCTGGTTCCGTTTCTCTTTCGTTGACATATCAATATGCTTGTTTTAAATCTCATTAACTGTTTTCATCGCCAGCGCCGTCATCTGAACCATTCCGTAGAACAGCGCCCGTTCGTTCGGACAGAAGTGCGGGCTGTGCTGCAACCCCGACTCCATCGGCGACCGGTCGGCGCTGTCGACACCCTCCGCACCGGCACCCAGCCTGTAAAACAACGACGCATAACGCTGACTGTAAAACCCGAAATCCTCGGAGGTAGTGCGCAGATCAAGGTCGACAATCCGGTCTGCACCCCAGATCTCCGCCACGCATGAGCGGCCCAGAGCCGTCAGCGCACGGTCATTGACCACCGTCGGATAGCCGTGGCTTATATCGGTTTCGATCTCGACGCCCCACTCCCGGCCTGCCGCCTCTGCCGCAGCGATGATCCCGCCGTGCAGCGACCGCCGCAGGGTCTCGTCGAACGTGCGCAGGGTACCTTCCATCCGCACCTCGTCCGGCACAACATTCGTCGCCCCGTCGGCCACCACGCGCCCAACCGACAGCACCACCGGTGATGCCGGCGTATCGGCCTCATCAGCCATACGCCTCAGCTCCAGCACAAGCCGTGCCGCCGCCGGAACCGGATCGCGCAACAGGTGACGCATTGCGCCGTGGCCTCCGACACCCTTCACCCGGAACCTCAACTCATCGCTGGCGGCCATGTAACACCCTTCGCGGAATCCGAAACTCCCGACCGGAAGCCCAACGTCGACATGTTCGCCGATCACGGCCGCAACGTTATATCCTTCGAAAGGATTTTCGGCCAGGACGAGCGATGCCCCGCCCGGATTCCGCTCCTCGCCGGGCTGGAAAAGCCCCAGGATCCGCCCGCCGAAACGGCACCGGTTTGCCGACAGGATCTTCAGTACCCCCATCAACACAGCCGTATGCATGTCGTGGCCGCAGGCGTGCATCACGCCCTCGTTTCTCGACCGCCACGGCACATCGACCTGTTCATGCACCGGCAGTGCATCGATATCCGCCCGCAGCACAACCGTCCGCCCGCTCCCGTTCGAGGCCGTTCCCCCGATCTCAACGAGCGTTCCGGTCCCTGCCACCGGCCGCCATGCCATGCCGGTCTCATCCAGCAGGCCGCGAATATAATCAGCCGTCCGGTATTCGTGATACGACAGTTCAGGATCGGCATGCAAATGGCGGCGCACCCCGACCGTCTCGTTTTCGAGTGCCAAAGCCGCCTCAATGATCCATCCGCAATCCATATCCCCAAACATTTCCATCAGAACACCGCCTTCACTATACGAGCCACATTGTCGGTCTTGCCCATCGAGTAGAAGTGAACAACGGGGAGGCCCGCCGCCTTCAAGCCGGCAGCCTGCATCGTTGCCCATTCAATACCCACCTCGCGGACCGCCCTGTTGTCACGGCAGCGCGACACCTCGTCAACCAGAGCCTGCGGCAGGTCGACATGGAAGGTCTGCGGCAACAGCGTCAGGTGCGCCACGGTCGAGATAGGCTTGATTCCCGGCACGATCGGCACCGAGATTCCCACCGCACGGCAGCGTTCGATGAACGACAGTATCCGTTCGTTATCGAAGCACATCTGCGTAACGATATAATCGGCCCCCGCCTCGACCTTGCGTTTCAGGTTCTGCAGGTCGACCTCCGGATTGGCCGCCTCGGCATGCTTCTCGGGATAGCCTGCCACTCCGATGCAGAACTGCGAATGGTGGCACTCCTCGACCTCGCCGTCGACGAACTCGCCGCGGTTCATCGCCGCGATCTGTGCAACCAGACCGTCGGCATGGGCATGACCCTCCGGATGGGGCGTAAACCGTTTCTCGCCCTGACGGCTGTCACCGCGCAGAGCAAGCACATTCTCGATCCCCAGGAAATCCATGTCGATCAGCGAATCCTCGATATCGTAGCGCGACACGCCGCCGCAAATCAGGTGCGGAACCGCCTCGATGCCGTAGCGCCGCATGATGGCCGCCGAGATGCCGACCGTTCCGGGCCGGCGGCGTACAATATGCCGCTCAAGAAGACCGTTCTCGCGCTCAACGAGTTTCACATCCTCGCGGTGGCAGGTCACGTTGATATAGGCCGGATCGTACTCCACAAGCGTATCGATCGCCGAGAAGACCCCCTGTGTCCCGTCGCCCTTGAGCGGTGGAAGTAGTTCGAATGTGAACCGGGCCCGTCCAGACCGTTCCGCTTCGTTTATCAGTTCGATGACTTTCATCTCATTTATATGTTTATTCCTTTTCTATGATCCGTTTTCTACCCTTTTAAAGGTTTCGTGGCATGATCCGCCGGATATCATCCTCCGTCAGGCCGCGCCGACGCGCATAATCCGCAACCTGCTCATCATCGACCGTCCCCACGGCAAAGTACCGTGCATCACGATCGGCAACGATCATCCCGCACAGCGCCTCGCCCGGATCGATCATCCAGTTGTCGGTCAGACGCATTGACGTAGTCCGTTCGATGCTCAGCAGCTCGAATACCTCTCGCTTGAGCGAATGGTCGGGCGTAGCCGGATATCCGAACGCATACCGAAGGCCCTGGTAACGACCCTCGATAATATCCGCTGGCCGGGCTTCGGTATCCGTACCCTCATAGCCCCACATCTCGCGACGCACGAACAGGTGCATCATCTCGGCGAAGGCCTCCGTCAACCGGTCGGCCAGCAGCTTAGAGAGTATGGCGTTGTAGTCGTCGCCCGAATCGCGGAACGACTTTTCCAGCTCCTTCAGCCCCGCACCCGCCGTCAGGGCGAACACCCCGACATGGTCAGTTGTACCCGTATCGGCCTGCACGACATAGTCGGCTACCGACAACGACTCGGGCTCCTCAGCCCTCTGGCTGCGCAACTGAGCCATCACCACACGTTTGCCGTGACGGTCGGTGATCTCTATATCGTCCCCGCGGCCCACAGCCTCGAAGATTCCCACTACACCCTCCAGCCGCAGCGAACGCTTCCGCTTGATGCGCTCGAGCAGCGCCAGGGCATCGGAATGAAGCTTGCGGGCCTGTTCGCCATATTTGGCATCATCGAGAATCTCGGGATAACGCCCCTTGAGCCCCCATGCCGGGAAGAAGAAGTTCCAGTCGATGAACGGTTCCACCTGCTCGATATCGATATCATGCAGCACCAGCCGTCCGACATGCGCCGCCGGAACGATATCCTCGACCCGTTTCACATGACGGCGGGCCCGGGACTCGGCCAACGTCAGGAGATTCCGACGCTCCAGACCTCGTTCGAAATCCTCGCGCAACCGTGCCTGTTCACGCCGCACCTCTGCAATATATGCTTCCCGACCGTCGCCCATCAACCGCGACAGTATTCGGGCATTGTCCGAGGCATCGCGGCTGCGGATCACCACTCCCGAATACTCCGGCGCCATCTTGACCGCCGTATGCATGTCCGAAGTGGTTGCGCCGCCAACGACAACCGGTATCCTGCAGCCCCGCGACTCCAGTTCGCGAAGCACACGTATCATCTCCTCGAGCGACGGGGTGATCAGGCCGCTCAGCCCTATGGCATCGGCACCGCAGGCGATCGCCTCATCGACAATCCGGTTGCACTCGACCATCACACCCAGGTCGCGCACATCATAGCCGTTGCACGACAGCACAACCGATACGATATTCTTACCTATATCGTGGACATCGCCCTTGACCGTCGCCATCACCACACGCCCTGCGCTGTGGGACACATGCGACATCCCCTGCTCGATATATGGCGTCAGCACACCCACGGCACGTTTCATGACGCGGGCGCTCTTGACCACCTGCGGCAGGAACATCTTACCCTCACCGAACAGTTTCCCGACCTGCTCCATGGCCGGCATCAGCATCCGGTCGATCACTGCAAGGGGCGATCCCAACGACCGGTAGGCCTCCATGGCATCCTCCTCGATGCAGTCCGTTATTCCCTTGAGCATCGCATGCGAGATGCGCTCCTGCAACGAACCCTTGCGCCATTCATCGGCATGTAGGTCGTGCTGCGCCGCCTGCGGCTTTACCCCTGCCGCAAAGGCCGTCAGCCGTTCGGCAGCATCCGGACGGCGCGCCAGAACAACATCCTCGACATGTTCGAGCATCTCGGGGTCGATATCCGAATAGATCTGCAGCATCGCCGGATTGACGATACCCATATCCATACCGGCCTGGCAGGCGTGATAGAGGAAACTCGAATGCATCGCCTCGCGGACCGCATTGTTGCCCCGGAATGCGAACGAAAGGTTGCTCACCCCGCCGCTCACCTTGACATGCGGCAGGTTTGTCTTGATCCAGCGCACCGCCTCGATGAAATCCAGCCCGTAACGGTCATGCTCCTCGATTCCCGTGGCCACGGCCAGCACATTCGGGTCGATAATTATATCCTCGGCCGGGAACTTCTCCTCGGCCAGTATATCAAATGCACGCTTTGCCACTTCGATCTTGCGGGCCAGCGTATCGGCCTGCCCGCGCTCGTCGAAGAGCATAACCACTGCCGCCGCACCGTAACGGTGCACCAGCCGCGCCTTGCGGCGGAACTCCTCCTCGCCCTCCTTGAGCGAGATCGAATTCACTACGCTTTTGCCCTGCACGCACCGCAGACCAGCCTCCAGCACGTTCCAACGCGACGAGTCGATCATCACCGGCACACGCGCTATCTCGGGTTCCGACGCCACAAGGTTCAGGAAACGGGTCATCGCCTCCTCGGCGTCGATCAGACCGTCATCCATGCAGACATCTATGATCTGCGCCCCAGCCTCGACCTGCGCCCGCGCAACCGACAACGCCTCGTCGAAATTCCCCTCGCGGATCAGCCGTGCGAATTTCGCCGAACCCGCCACATTGGTCCGCTCGCCTATGTTTATGAAGTTGGCCTCGGGCGTCACCACCAACCGCTCCAGTCCGCTCAGCGCCGTCTGATGGCGCGGCTCGGGCAGCGGCCGCGGGGAGTACTTCCCGACGATCTTCGACAGTTCGGATATATGTTCGGGCGTTGTGCCGCAGCAACCGCCCACGATATTCAGCAACCCGCGGTGCAGGAACTCCTCGATGTCGGCCGCAAAGGCCGCCGGAGTCTCGTCGTAACCACCCATGACGTTCGGCAGACCGGCGTTCGGGTGTGCCGAAACACGGCATTCGGCTATCGACGCCAGCCGCTCGATATACGGGAGCATCTGGCGGGCGCCGTAAGCGCAGTTCAACCCTACAGTCAGCAGGGGGGCATGCGCCACCGAGGTATAGAAAGCCTCGACTGTCTGCCCCGACAGCGTCCTGCCGCTGGCATCGGCCAGCGTCCCCGAAACCATCACCGGAATATCCCGTCCCAGCTCCTCGCACAACTCCGCGACAGCAAACAGCGCCGCCTTGGCATTCAGCGTATCGAAGACCGTCTCGATGAGCAGGATGTCGACGCCGCCGTCGATAAGTCCCCGCGCCTGCTCGGCGTAGGCCACCGCAAGCGTCTCGAATTTGACCTCGCGGGCCGCAGGATCGTTCACGTCGGCCGAAACCGATGCCGTACGGTTCGTCGGGCCCATCGAGCCAGCCACCAGGCGTGGTTTCGAAGTATCCACAGCCGTAAACCGGTCGGCAGCCTCACGCGCTATGGCAGCCGCCGCA
>URTU01000046.1 GCA_900550925.1 uncultured Alistipes sp.
CGACACCCTGCCGATACTCCAGACCGATCCCGGGGCCGGGGACATGCGTGCCTGCTACCTGCTCGAAATCGACGGCCAGGAGGGGCTGTTCAGGCTTGAAGCTATCGAAGAGTTTCATCCGTCGCTGTCAAAACCGGCTCGATGCCGATTCATCCAGCTTGTATGATGGTGCGGATGCGATATTCCGAGGTCCTCGAACGGTTGCTCGAACCGGAGTGCGAGCGGTCGGTGGCACGATGTGCAGTGAGCCTTCTGGCCGAGTGCGGACTGCTCGACGAAAGCCGCTGCCGGGCCGTGGCGATAGCCGTCAGGGTGGCTGGGATGGTAGCCGAAGGTGTTCCGAAAACCGAAGCCATGGAGGCCGCCGCCGAAGAGTTCTGCTGCTCCTACCAGACGGTTTGCCGCAGCGTGTACGACCGGCAGATATTAAAAACAATCGAAAAAATCAAATCATGAATTCCGAAATCAAAATCACATGCGATGCCGGTCGCAGCGCCACGATCGACATTGAGGGGCGGATCGGAGTGCCCGAACAGGCGCAGGAGTACGGCAGTGACGATGCTGTATCGACATATGCGGCCTTCCGGCATGCACTCGACCGTATCGTGGCGCTCGACGTGCGGAAGATTACCGTCAATATCCGTTCGACGGGTGGAAGCGTTGCCGACGCACTGCTCATATACGATGCCCTGCGGGCCTCGGGTGCAACGGTGACCACGCGATGCTTCGGATATACGGCCTCGGCCGCAACCGTAATCGCACAGGCTGCTTCGGAGGGGCGCCGCGAGATCTCACCGACGGCACTGTACCTCGTACACCGTTCGATCAGTACGGCCGAGGGCAATGCCGTCGAGATGCAGCAGAGCGTCGACCTGTTGTCGCAGACCGACGAGCGGCTGGCCGACATATATGCCGAGCGGTCGGGACACCGAAAATCCGAAATGATCGCCCTGATGAACGAGAACGGCGGAAACGGCCGCTGGCTTTCGCCCGAGGAGGCGGTTGCCTGCGGTCTGGCAGACCGGATAATTGGCAAGGGTATCGTAGCCAGAATATTCGACAAGGCGGTTACGGCGGCCGAACGGGTGCTTTCGCTTTTGCGGCGCACAACCCGGCCGGAGGCGGCTCCCGCGCAACAGCCCGCACCTGCTGCCGATGCTGCATCGGAGGGCGGTGACATTGCGCCGGAGGTCTCATCTGCCGCCGCTGCGTTGCCCGAAGATGCCGCAACGGTTGCCGAACTGGCCGTCGAGGCCCTTCGGACCGGGCAGGATGCCGCAATGCCTACCGCAACCCTGCCGAAGGATGATCCCTCGGACGACGAGAGCGAACGGACTCCGAACCGTGTCGCCTATCGCCGCGATGCCGACACGATGCGTGAAGCATCCATGCAATTTTAGCCGGTGAGCGCTCACCGGCCCCCAGAAAACAAAATAATTAAACACAATCAGAATTCAAGAAACAATGAGCAATTTGATCGAAAATCCGAAGACCTATTCGGGTCGCGAAATGGAAAACATCTTCTTCCGTCCGATGCTGACCGGCCCTGATGCCATCGACCTGGGCATCAAGATCATGTACAACATGCCGGTGCCGACGGTCTTCAACTTCTGGAAACGCAGCGGCGACATTCTGCAGAAGTACGAGAGCGGCGGCTGGACCGGCTCGACGGCCTCGGACAAGTATCAGAAAACGATCCAGATGAGCAAGGTGAAGGCCGAGATCGGATATTCGGCTTCGGACTACTTCTCGATGGTCTACGAGCTGATCGCCGGACGTTCGGATGTCAACTTCGACGACCTCTCGGGAACCGAACTCGAACAGGCCGAAACAACCCTCTTCCGCCAGGCTATCAGCGAGAGCATCCGCGCGACGATGTGGCTCGGAAACACTGCCCGCGAAAACGGCACCCTCGCAACCTTCAACGGCCTGCTGAATGCTATCCACACCGATCGCTGGTCGCTTACCCAGGATACCTACACCGCGGCCGACAAAAGCGGTGAAGGTTTCTACGAGGGACTCTTCAAACGTGCGCTGTCGGCCGCTTCGGATGAACTCAAGGCCCTGCGCGTCGAGGGCAATCTGGCATTCTTCTGCACGTCGGACATCTATTCCGGATATGAGGAGGCGCTCGACAATACGCTCCTCGACTCGGCATTCCTCGCAAAACAGGAGGGCCGCACCAGCATCAGTTTCCGAGGCATTCCGGTCATCGACCTGCAGCTGGGCAAATATCTCGAACAGACGACCGATCTGCCTTCGTCGTTCGTAATCCTGACCGACCGCCGAAATCTGGCGCTGGCCGTCAATACGGCTGACTTCCCCGGTACCGAAATCCGCATGTGGTACAACCCCGACCAGATGGAGAACCGTCAGCGGGCCGTATTCATGGCCGGTTGCGACTACCTGCTGCCTGAATTGATCTCGTACCTCTACCTCTCCGAGTAACGAAGATGAATATTCCCGATTTTACCAAGGCGTGCGCCCCCGCAACAGGCGGGGTCGCATCGCTGCGGCTCATCGCAGCAGAGGATCTGAAACCGGTGACATTCAATGCGGCCGGAACGGAGTGCCTGATGCCGCAGCCGGCCGAAGGGGCTGCTTTCGCACAGATCCACATGTTGGAAAACAGCGCCTCATACGAACAGTCGGCCACGGGTGTCGGGGCATTGGCCGAGGTCGAACACCGGATCGTGTTCGGCATAGCTCTGCGCGATGATGCCGTAACGCTCATCGAACGGCTCGGTGAAGCCTCGCGAATGGGTGGGCTGGCGGCCGTTGTGGAACTCAATACGGGGTTGGAGTTGCTGGTTGGGTACTCTTCGCGTCTGGGCGGCGAACAGCCGTTGCTGTTGACCGGCTGCACGGTCGAAACCAATGCCGAACGGAACAAAAGACCCTCAATCCGGGTGGTGTTGTCGTGCCGCGACGGGCAGTGGTCGGCCATATGTTGCGGGTCGTTGTCGAATGTATAAAAAACAAGTCCAATGAAAGATCATAAAACACGTATTCTTGCCCTGTCGTCCTATCCCGATCCGTTTGCCTGCACGGCCGTGACGCAGCGCTCCGGGAATGACAAATACTGGCGTTGGGGCGATGACAACCTCTTTCCGGTGGCGCTGGCGCTCATGTCGCGCCGCTCGACCACGCATCGAAGGATCATAAACGACAAGGCCGACTACATCTCCGGAAAGGGTTTCAACTACGACCGCTCGAACCGGCTGCTGGCTGCGTTCATCGAGCGGGTGAACGGAAGCGGTGAGTCGTTGCGGCAGGTGCTCAACCGTTTGGCCTTCGACAAGTCGCTGTTCGGAAACGCCTTCATGGAGGTGGTCACCGACGAAAACCATTCGTTTCTTTCGCTCTTCCATCAGGATGCGTCGCGATGCCGCGTGGCCCGGGATGACCGGCATGTGCTGCTGCACCACGACTGGTCGAGGTTCACCAGCAAGGATGCCCGGTCGCTGCCGATATATCCGCTCTTCGAGAAGGATGAGGCGGGGCTGCTGCGTTCGATCGTCCACTACAAGGATTACGAGCCGATGTTCGAACACTACGGCGTCCCGCCATATATTGCGGGCTTTAACGTATCGGCGATCGCCTACAAGACCGACCGCTGGAATATCTCGCGACTCGACAATTCGTTCCAGCTCTCGGGAGTGATGATGCTCGATGCGGGGGTTGACAACGAGGAGCTTGCGGCCGAACTGATGCGCCGTGCCGAACGCCGTTTCGCCGGAAATCCGGGTCAGGTGATGTTCGTCATCAAGGAGCCGGGCGGGTCGGAGGACAATTCGCGCTTCATCCCGATCTCGTCGTCCAACGACGGCGACTGGCGCGACCTGCACGACCAGGCTACGGGGGATATCGTTGTGGCACATTCGTGGTTTCGGGCCCTGAGCGGACTCGATTACGCTTCTGGGTTCAATGCCGAGCGTATCCTCCACGAGTATGAGATTGCGCTCAATACGGTTATTCTTGGCGAGCAGGCCGAACTGATGGAGCCGATCCTGGCATTGATGAATTCGATACTGGGAGTCGATACCTCGTCGGTGCAGATCGTGAACCGCCCGCCGACAAAGGCCAAACCACTCTACATGCGTGTCTGGGAGGCCCGCAAGGCGGATGGCCTGGATTACGATCCCGAAGCCGAGGATGAACAGTACTTCCTTGCGCAGATAACAAAGTATAACCTTAAAAACATCGATTGAGACCATTATGGAAAATTTGATCAGTCCCGACGAGGTGGTCGAACTGGGTTTTGCGCCGCTCGACCACATCACCGGTGAGAATGTCAGCCGGATCACGATCGGGGTGGCGCAGGAGCGATTCATCGAACCCGTCTTCGGCGGCGAGATGATCGAAGCCTTCGTGCGAGGCGACTATGCCGACCTGCTGGAGGGGTATGTAGCTCCGGCTCTGGCGCTCTACGTGAAGATGCTCATGCTGCCGATGATGGCGCTGCGAGTGAGTGCCGGCGGCGTGGTGCGCGGCGGTGTCGAGGGGCTCGACTGCGCTACCGACATGGAGGTGCAGCAGACCCAGAGAAAGATCTCGTCGCAGGCTCAGCAGCTGATCCGGCAGGCTGTGCGTATCATCGAGCAGAGCCCGGAAACATATCCGGAGTACAGTGCCGGCCGGAATATTCTGAACCGTTGCCGCATCGAAGGCGGCGTAATTCTCTGACAAGCCATGGAAAGTGTCTTGAGAGTGATTGCAGGGGCCGTAGCGGCTCTGGCCGGGCTCTTTGCACCGGTTGGCGGCATGATTCTGTGTGCGGTTGTTTTCGTTGCGGTGGATTTTGTGACCGGTGTTGCGGCATCGCGTCATCGTGCCGCCCGGCTCGGCCGCGAGTGGAGTTTCGAAAGTCGCCTGGCCTGGAAAAGTGTACGTAAAAGCGTCTATATCGTGGTCGGAATAGCCCTTTCATGGCTTATCGACAGCCATATCCTCGGATTTGCAAACCTGAGGCTGGCAAATCTCTTTGCGGGGTTCGTCTGCGGGGTCGAACTCTGGAGCTTCCTCGAAAACGGAGCCGAAACGTGTGATTATCCTCCGTTCCGGTGGCTGAAGCGATTCATGAAGCGGCAGCTGTCGGATAAACTGAAAATCGATCAGAATGAGTCGGATGGCACGGAATCAGATCAGTAGGGCCCGCCGCAACCGCAATCCAGGCAACATACGACGTTCGCAGGTGCGGTTCAAGGGAGAGGTGCAGCCGTCGTCGGATCCCGATTTCAAGGAGTTCGAGAGCATGGCGTGGGGCTATCGGGCCATGTTCGTGGTGATGAACACCTATTCGCGGAAATATGGAATATGCACCATTCGGGGGATCGTGACGCGCTGGGCACCGCCGTCGGAGAACGATACGGAGAGTTATGTCCGGTATGTTTCGCGGCGGAGCGGGATCGATCCCGATGTTAAGGTCGATGTCTGCGACGGAGGTACTATGAAGTCGATAGCCGAGGCGATGAGCCGCATCGAGCGCGGCAGCGAACCTACGGCGGAGGAGATGGAGGCGCTCGAAGAGGGGTGGCGTCTTTTTGCCGGGGATCGTATCCGCGGCTGATGAGACCTCGTGTGACGGAGGGTTGCCATGGCTGTAGGCTGTATGGCGGTGTGGGTCGGATCGGACGAAAGTTCGGTCCGGCCGTTTTTTTGAGATAGGAAACGGAGTGGGGCTGTGTGGTCGGGGACGGAAGTTTGTGGCCGGCTTTGCGGGGATGGTGTATGCGTGCACAAAAAAATCCCCTCTTGGGAGAGGGGAGTCAGGTTAGGTTAGTTAGGTCAATAAGTCGTGTTAAAAAAATCCCTGAATGGGAATGTCCTCACGAAATGTTATGCAAATGTAGAATATATTTTGATTACGGACAAACTTTGTAGACTTTTTTTTGTGATGATTTGATATGAAATTTGTGCATATCGTTAAAATTTTTAATAAATATTTTTAAAAATAACATATTTTATAAGTTTTACGAAGCCGGTATGACTGTTGCGGACGACCTGTCCGGATGAACGGTGCGGCAGCCGGAGAGCCTCCGGCAACGATCGCGGCGGGGGTTCGGATCGGGTTCGGTTGCCGTGTCGTGATCTGTCGTTTGGCCGGGACAGTTTGTGGCGGGTCATACCGATGCGGAGACGGCTGCCGGTGTCGAATCGAGCATGGGCTGACTGTCGTCGGGCGTGTCGCTGCGATGGCGATGGCGGTAACCTGCCGGAGTATAGTCATAGGTCTTCTTGAAGAGCTTGATGAAGTGCGACGTATTGGGGAATGCACACTCGTTGCCGATCTCCGAGACCGACTTGTTGGTCGAAATCAACAGCAGCCGTGCATGCATGAGGCGTTGTTTGATGAACCAGCGGTGGGGCGGTTCGAAGTAGTGCTTCTTGAACTCCTTTTTGAACGAGGTGAGCGAGCGGTTGCACAACCGGGCCAGGTCGTTGATGGCGATGTCGTCGAAGATGTGCGCGAAGACGATCTGTTCGAAACTCTCTTTCGCGCTGTCGGCATTGGCCATTATCTTGCTTTTGATGCAGTTGTCCTCCTGCGAGACGATCAGGTAGATCAGTTCGGTCATCTTGAGGTTTTCGGCGGTTTCGTCGTGGGTGAAGAGTTCGTCCTTGATATACTGGTTTGTGGTCGAGAAGAAGTTTCGGATGTTGTTCGAGGCGGGATATATGACGTGTGAACTTTCGCGGCAGTTGTCGCAGGAGTGGTTGTTGACGATCTCCATCTGGTATGTGAGGCTGAGTTGCGAGAGGATGCGGGCGAGCTGGGCCGGTGTGTAGTAGAAGATGATCTGTTCGAACGGTTTTCCGTTTTCGGGGATATCTTCTATGTAGTGGTGGCCGGCGTTGAGGAAGAATATGTCTCCGCGGTTGACCTGGTGCCGGATATCGCCGTCGTAGATATACTTCTTGCCGCGGAGGACGTATCCTATTCCGTGTCTGGTGAGGTTGTAGGATTGGATACCGTTGCGGTAGGGTTGGACATACTTGGCGATTACGGGTTGTTGAACGGATGGAGTAAAATGGTTGACCATAGTAGCTTGAATTTATGATTAGGTAAAATATGTTTGATAGCTTTCGGCTTAATTATGCGGATCAAAAATACAATATAAAATTGAAATAAACAAGATATTTTTATTTGGCACCCTGTGTTGGATGTAAGACGCCGTGTAAATAATAAAATATTGATTATAATGTAAATATGAATGATAATTTGGCTGGATTGGCTCAAAATAGCGCAAATGGACACGGGTTTATATGTATAAATATTATATTGTAAAATCCGATTGTGCTACGACAAGGGCCCGTATGGAGCTGCAATCAGCCCCGTTCGACCCGTTGCACATGGTCCCGAATAGGCCGTTCGGATCAATGAATGGCAATCGTACAGAGCGAGAGTGTCAGTATCGCCGTGTATAATGACAGGGAAATGCGCGTATCGACGTGCGTGAAGAAGACGGGCATGATGACGGAACACGGAATCGCGGTCAGGGCCAGCGAACAGATGTCATGCCCAGGCAGAAGTGCCGACAGCATCGTCAATACGAATATGAATATGTTGAAAAGCTGTATCCTTCGAGCCCTGAACTTGAATCCGCCGGCCGACGTGGCATAGATGCCTGTTGCCATGAGCAGCGTGAAGAGTATGACTCCCAGCAGGATGAGTTCCGGCATCGGGATGTTGCCGAAGAGCGAGTATCCTGACGGGGCGTATATTGCGGCAACGGTCATCTCGGCCAGGTAGCCGAAGTCGTATCCGGCGGCCCAGTATATGTAGCTTGCCATGAGGGTGGGCAGTGCGAGTCCGACGATTGCGGACGGGAGCTCTCGGGCCGGGCGGTTGAAGAGGAATATCATGGCGGGCATGAGCAGGAGCAGTGTTGCGGTGGGGGCGTAGATCAGCGGCAGGAGGCCGAGGTAGAACGACCCGCGGAATATTTCGCCGAAACGGTAGCTGCGTTTGAAACCATGTTCATAGCAGATGCATGTCTGCAGGAGCAGTGTCATGCAGATCCAGTTCCGCAGCCAGGCCTCGCCGTTGAATATCATGCAGGCCATGATCGTAAACAGGATCATGGTAATGTATGTTCGGCGGACATGCAGTTCGTATCGCACCGTTGTACGGGTGGCCATGTATGCGCAGTAGAGTGCCGCGGCGATGACGATGATTAGGGCCGGTACGGGGAATGAGACCTGCAGGTTGTCGATGATCTGGCCGATTGGAGTGGCTGGGGATGCTGGGGTGGCATGTAGCGGAAGCCCGAATGCAAAACCGATCCCGGTCAGCACCAGCGACGATGCCAATACCAACGGGAACGGTTGACGTGTTATATCGAGTTTCATGATTCGGTAGTGAGGGTGCCGTATGTGTATGTGTTTACGGCACGGGCACCGACCGTAATCGGGTTACGGTTTCATGAGATCCTGCCCGATGTCGCGGCGGAAATATTTTCCTTCGTATTCTATTTCGGCGATACGGCTGTAGCTCTTGTCGAGTGCTGCCTGTATTGATTCGGCGAGCGAGGTTACGGCCAGGACGCGGCCGCCGCTGGTGACCGTATGGCCGTCCCTGGATGTGGCGCCGGCATAGAATATGGTTGTATCGGGGTCGGACGGGGAGTCGAGACCTTCGATTATTTTGCCTTTGGGGTATGCTTCGGGGTATCCGCCCGAGACGCAGACGACCGTAACGGCCGTACGCGGGTCGATTTCGAGCCGGCAGGTGTCGAGGTGTCCGAAGGCGATGCCTTCGAATAGTTCGAGGATATCGCTGGTGATTCGCGGCAGGACGACTTCGGTTTCGGGGTCGCCCATTCGGACGTTGTATTCGATGACGTAGGGGTCTCCGCCGACATTCATCAGGCCGATGAAGAGGAAGCCCTTGTATTCGATATTCTCTTGGGCGAGTCCTTTTATTGTAGGCTGCACGATGCGCTCCTCGACCTTTCGCATGAACTGTTCATCGGCGAACGGGACCGGAGATACGGCACCCATGCCGCCGGTGTTGAGGCCCGTGTCGCCCTCGCCGATACGTTTGTAGTCTTTGGCCGTGGGGAGGATCTTGTAGTTTTTGCCGTCGGTAGCCACAAAGACCGAGCATTCGATGCCGCTCAGGAACTCCTCGATGACCACGCGGGAGCCGGCGATGCCGAACTTCCCGTCGAACATTGCGGCGAGTTCCTTTTTTGCGGCGTCGAGGTTGTCGAGGATCACGACGCCCTTACCGGCTGCGAGCCCGTCGGCCTTGAGTACGAAAGGCGGTTTTATTGTTTCGAGGAAGGCCTGAGCCTCTTCGAGGTTTGCTTTGCCGAAGGAGCGGAATGCGGCGGTCGGGATTCCGTGGCGGGACATGAATGTCTTGGCGAACTCCTTGCTGCCTTCGAGGCGTGCGCCCTGGCTTGAGGGGCCGATGACGGGGATATGGTATATTTCGCTGTCGCTGTGGAAATAGTCGACGATACCCTTTACGAGCGGGTCTTCGGGGCCCACGACCACCAGATTGATATTGTTCCGCAGGACGAACTGTTTGATGGGTCCGAAGTCAACGGGCGAGAGGTCGACGTTTGTTCCGTCGGCAGCCGTACCGGCATTTCCGGGGGCGATATATAGGTTTGCGGTTCTGGGGCTTCGGGCGATGCTGTGGGCGAAAGCGTGTTCGCGGCCGCCCGAACCGAGCAGCAGAATATTTACTGACTGAGGCAGTTTCATAACGTATGATTTGTTTTTGAGCAACACAAATATAACAATTAAATCGATAACACAAAAAAGGTTTTGCGGGGGTGCCGTGACGTCGGAATGGGCTTGTGGAGGCCATTCTGTTCATATACAGCGGCTTCTGTGGTTGTAGCGGCGGTCGTTCGGAACGGTATGTTTGGCATTTCGGGCAGCCGCATGTGGGTCGTAATCATGGCGGACCGTTGTAATAGTTGAAAAAAAGAGCTAAATTTGGCCTATCTGAAAAAATTTTTGATCGATATGTTTTTGGAAAATGCCAGCCGCAAGGGTTGGATCGAAGTGATATGCGGATCGATGTTTTCGGGCAAGACCGAGGAGCTGATCCGCCGGCTCAAGCGGGCGCAGTTCGCCAACCAGCGGGTCGAGATATTCAAACCGCAGATAGACGTGCGCTATTCGGTCGATGAACTGGTTTCGCACGATGCCAACGCCATACGTTCAACGCCGGTCGAATCGCCGGGAAACATCCTGCTGATGGCGGCCGATGTCGACGTTGTCGGGATCGACGAGGCCCAGTTTTTCGATAACAGCATCGTGGATGTCTGCTGCCAGCTGGCCGACAGCGGTGTTCGGGTGATCGTGGCGGGTCTGGATATGGATTATACGGGACGGCCGTTCGGGCCGATGCCGATGCTGATGGCCACGGCCGAATATGTGACCAAGGTACATGCCATCTGTGTCCGCTGCGGCAACCTGGCCCACCATTCGCACCGCCTGACGGCCGATGACAAACTGGTGGTCCTGGGTGAGAAGGATGCCTATGAGCCGATCTGCCGCCACTGTTTCCGACAGCTGGTCGGGCGGGAGTGGGACAAGTAGTCGGCTCCGGTACGGATTGGAGCGGGGGGGGGGAGACCGGTGTCGTGTCGATCTGAGTTGAACTCGCGCTGCTGTTTGCCTGGGGAAGGTGAATTGCCGGTGCCGGTCTTTTTACGGTTGAGAGGCTCTGCTGTGTGTACTGTCAGTCCGCTGGTCTGTTGATGAGAATGCCGCCTGCGACGGAAGTCATCATGCTGGCGGATGAGTTGCTGAGATGCGGAGAGGTGCCGCAATTATCTTGCAAAACAAAACCCTGCCTACGGTGTTGATGCCGTCGGCAGGGTTTGTTGTTTTCGTGGTTTTTCGAACTATTCGTGCGGGAAGAACTTCATGTACTGTACGCGTTCGGCCAGTGGCGAATCCCAGTTGTGCATGTCGAGCTTTCCGCGCCACTCGTCGATGGTGTTGAACCCGTGGCGGATGGCCCACTTGTCGATAGTCTCGTTCATCTTTCCGATCACCTCGTAACCGCCCAGGTGGATTGCCGTGCAGATCTGTACGGCATCGGCACCGCAGAGGATCGCCTTGACGGCATCTTCGCCGGTATGTACTCCGGTCGAGACGGCGATATCGAGCTTGGGCAGGGCTGCCGAGCAGATTGCCGTGGTGCGCAGTACGTTGCGGAGCTCTTCGGAGCGGCTGTAGGGCGAGCTTTCGATGAAAGCCATTCGTTCGATGTCGATGTCGGGCTCGAAGAAGCGGTTGAAGAGTACGATACCCTTTGCACCGGCGGCTGCGAGTGCGTCGGCCGTGGCCACGACATTGGTGAGGCGCATGGTGAGTTTGACCGATACGGGGATCTTGACGGCTGCCGTAACCCGTTTTACGATATTGGCGTACGAGGCCTCGAGTTCGGCGGCTGTTGCGTGGCGGTTGGCGGCGAGGATGAAGACGTTGAGTTCGAGGGCGTCGGCGCCGGCTGCGGCCATCGACGATGCATATTCGACCCATTCGCCCTCGGCGCCGATACAGTTGATGCTGGCGATGACGGGGATGTCGCATCTTGATTTTGCATCGCCGATCAGGTTGAGGAACTGGGCCTTGTAGTCGTCGCCCAGATATCGGCGCAGATATTCGTCGGTATCGCCGAATGGAGATTCGTAGGCCTTTGCCATCGAGTCGGCCTGGTGAACGATCTGCTCCTCGAATATCGATTTGAGCACGACGGCTCCGGCACCCGATGCGGCGCAACGCACTATGTTGTCGGCCGAAGCGGTATAGGGCGAGCTGCTCACGATGATCGGTGACTGGATGTCGAGTCCGAGATATTTTGCTTTCATGTCTGTAAAGTATTTTGAAATTGAAACTTTGTTTCGGATACCAATATTAGTCAAATTTGATGAATCATCCAAATATCATGAGTATTTAGTTGTTACGGCTCATCTTCGCGGGGAGAATTCGAGCCTTTCGCCGCGGATGTCGGGGTCGACACGTCCGTTTTCGAAGACCTTGCGGCCGTTGACGAGGGTGAGCACTACCGAGCAGGCGAGACGGCAGCCCTCGAAGGGAGACCAGCCGCATTTATATAAAAGGTTGTCGCGCGAGACGGTTTGCGGGCGTTGCGGATCGACGATGACGATGTCGGCATGGTATCCGCTGCGCAGGAATCCGCGGCCGACAACTCCGTACCGCAGGGCGGGGGCGTGGCACATCTTTTCGACGACCTTTTCCTTGCTCCAGAGTCCCTGTGCGGCGAGAGTGAGCATCGCCGGCAGCGAGTGTTGGATCGACGGGCCGCCCGACGGAGCCGACCAGTAGGGTTGGGACTTCTCCTCGAGGGTGTGCGGGGCATGGTCCGTGGCCACGATGTCGACCTTGTCGTTGACGATCCCCTGTCGCAGGGCATCGCGGTCTTCGATGCTCTTGATCGCCGGGTTCCATTTTATGCGGTTGCCGTATGCGGCGTAGTCGCGGTCACTGAACCAAAGGTGGTGTACGCATACCTCGGCCGTGATGGCCTTGCCTTCGACGGGGCCGCTTTCGAAGAGCGAGAGCTCGCGGGCGGTGCTGAGGTGCAGGACGTTGAGCTGTGCCTGATAGCGGTCGGCAAGTTCCACGGCGCGGGCCGTCGAGATGTAGCAGGCCTCGGCGTCGCGGATGAGCGGGTGGATTGATGCGGGGGCATCGTCACCGTAACGGTTTCGGAACTCCGCCATGCGGGCGCGGATACGGGCCTCGTCCTCGCAATGCGTGGTCACGACAACAGGCGAGGTGTCGAATATCGCCGCCAGAGCATGTGTATCGTCGACGAGCATGTTTCCTGTCGAGGAGCCCATGAAGACCTTGACACCGCAGACGTGCCGCGGGTCGACCCGGGCCACCTCTTTCCCGTTGTCGTTTGTGGCGCCGAGGTAGAACGAATAGTTTGCCGACGATGTGCGGGCTGCAGTTTCGAACTTCTGTTCCAGCAGGTCGAGGGTTACGGTCGGGGGCTTGACGTTTGGCATGTCCATGAAGGAGGTGACTCCGCCTGCCACGGCCGCCGCCGATTCCGAGGCTATGTCGGCCTTGTAGGTGAGTCCGGGCTCTCGGAAATGGACCTGGTCGTCGATTGCGCCGGGCAGCACCCAGCACCCCGAGGCATCGATGCGTTCGCCGTCGAACGGGCCTTCGAATGCTCCTTCGGCGACGGTTTCGATCACGCCGTTTCGGACGATGATATATCCGTTGTAGCTGCGGCCCTCGTTTACGATGAGGCCGCCGTGAATCAAAATTGACGACATAGGCGTACTTTTCTATCGGCAAAATTAATACTTTTGCAGAAAAAAAGAGCAATGCCCAGAACAGTAACGTTACGACTCTCGCCCAAACAGGCCTCCGATGCCGAATACTATACGTCGGCAGCGGCGCGTCAGTTGGGTATTTTGCGGAGCGAGGTGGCCATGGCGCGTATCGTTCGCCGGTCGATCGACGCTCGGCGGCGGGATGTGCGGGTCGAGTTGAGCGTCGAGGTCTATGTCGACGGCGAACGGCAGCCCGATCCGGTACATTTCGACTACCCCGACGTGAGTCACCGTACCGAGGTTGCAGTGGTGGGCTCGGGGCCGGCGGGGCTTTTTGCGGCTCTGCGGCTGATCGAGCTGGGGTACCGGCCGCTGGTTTTCGAACGGGGGCGCGAGGTGCTGCAGCGCAAGCGCGATATTGCCCAGATCAACCGTAACGGAGCCGTGGATCCCGATTCGAACTATGCCTTCGGCGAGGGCGGCGCCGGCACATTCTCCGACGGCAAGCTCTTTACGCGTTCGAAAAAGCGCGGTGATTACAACAAGGCGCTGCAGGTGCTGGTTTTCCACGGGGCATCGCCCGAGATTCTCTACGAGGCGCACCCACAGATCGGTGCTGACCGGCTGCCGCGGATCATTTCGAATATCCGGCAGACGATCGAGCAGGCGGGCGGCCGCTTCTTCTTCGGGCGGAGGATCACGTCATTGATCATCCGCGAGGGGCGTGTCACGGGGATCAGGTGCGGCGACGAGCAGATCGACGCGGCGGCCGTGGTGCTGGCTACCGGACACTCGGCCCGCGACATATACCATATGTTATACGACTGCGGCGTGCGGCTCGAAGCCAAGCCTTTTGCAATGGGTGTCCGCATCGAACACCCTCAGGCTCTGATCGATTCGATACAGTACCACATGCCCTCGCGCGGCGAATACCTTCCGGCGGCATCCTATTCTCTGGTGACGCAGCAGTGCGGCCGCGGGGTCTACTCGTTCTGCATGTGTCCGGGCGGGTTCATCGTTCCGGCCATGACCGATTCGGCACAGTCGGTGGTCAACGGCATGTCGCCTTCGGCCCGCAACTCGGCCTTTGCCAATTCGGGTATTGTGACCGAAGTGCGGCCGGAGGATTTCGCACACCTGCGCGAAGAGTGGGGTGAACTTGCGGGGTTGAGGTTCCAGGAGGAGTTCGAACGTGCGGCGCGTCGTTTCGGCGGCGAACACCAGATAGCTCCGGCACAGCGTGTAGCCGATTTCGTGGCGGGGCGCCGGTCGTCGACACTGCCGCGGACATCGTATATTCCGGGTATCACGCCGTCGCTCATGACCGAGTGGATGCCGGCGTTCATCGGTGAGGCGCTGCGGGCCGGTCTGGCAGACTTCGGGCGCAGGATGCGGGGATTCGTCACTAACGAGGCGATTGTGGTAGGAGTCGAGTCTCGGACCTCGTCGCCGGTGCGTATCCCGCGCGATCCGGAGCGGTTGATGCATCCCGAGATAGAGGGGCTTTTCCCGGCGGG
>URTU01000047.1 GCA_900550925.1 uncultured Alistipes sp.
AAGCCAATAGCCGAAGGTTTCACCTCGCCGCAATTCGAGTGGTTTGTGGACGATGTACCGGCCGGTTGCAGCGACCCATACTACATCTTCACCCCCGCCGCGGCCGGCGAATACCGGGTAACGGTCATGGTAAGCGATTCGGAACAGGCCCCGACCGCCATGACGCGCAACATAACCCGCGGCACGACAGGCGCCGCAGCCACGGTCAAGGTTATCTGTGTAGAAGAGTCTGAAGCCGACCGCCGACGTCCGGCCGACGGGTCGAGTTCGGAGTATTGGGACAAGGTCTACGAATATGTTCCGGCGCCCGGACAGTTCATCAACGACACCAAATCGGGATTCGACGGCACGACACTCACACATGACCAGGCCATCGAGTATGCAACCGCACGGATGCGTTCGAACGAGCCTTCGGGAGCCAACTACGTCTCGCTGGGAGGTTTCGGCGGATATATCGTCGTCGGGTTCGACCACAGTGTATCGGCCACGGCGGGCGAGGGCGAATACGATTTTGCAATCTACGGCAACGCCTTCGACAGCAGTTCCGAACCCGGCACTGTATGGGTCATGCAGGACACCAACGGCAACGGCCTGCCCGATGACGAGTGGTACGAACTCGCGGGCAGCGAAGCCGACAACGAGGATACATACTACGACTATGCCGTCACCTATTACCGGCCGGCAGGTGCGGGCATGGATGTCCAGTGGACGGACAACCGCGGCAGCAGCGGCAGGATCGAGTACCTGGAATCGTTCCACCCGCAGGAGTATTACTATCCGTCATGGATCAGTGCGGATAGCTATACCCTGCGCGGCACACGGCTGGCTCCGCGCGTCGAACGCCACCCGATCACCAACGAATATATCGCCCAACCCTACGACTGGGGCTATGCCGACAACTACGGCAGCGATGTGCTCAGCAGCGGAGCCGACGGCGAGGGGGAATCCAACGGTTTCCGGATAGCCAATGCCCGCGATGCCTCGGGGCGCAGCGTCGGCCTGCAATATATTGATTTCGTAAAGGTGCAGTGCGCGGTCAACGCCACCGGCGGCTGGATCGGTGAGATCTCGACCGAAGTACTGTCATTCAAGGACCTCCATATCGCCCAATAAACAACGTCACAGCATGGCCATGAAACCCCTCCGTTCGATCACATATCCGGCACTCGCGCTCTGGCTGGCAGCAGTTATGGTCCTGCCGCTCCGGCCGGCATACTCGGCCTCAACGTTGCAACAGCCCGAGACAGCAGCTGAAAAGCAGGACGAGCGGCCGGCATGGTCGTTGGATATCCGTTCGGTCGAGGTCGGCGGGCGGGCCACGGACCGTCCGATGAGGGATATCGGCATCCAGCAGACCCGTTTCGACACCACCCAGCTGCATGATAACATCGCCATGTCGATGGCCGACCTGCTCACCCAGAAATCGACCATCTTCATCAAGAGCTACGGCCGTGCGACGCTCTCGACAGCCTCGTTCCGCGGCACCTCGGCCTCGCATACGCAGGTGACGTGGAACGGAATGAAAATCAACTCGCCGATGCTGGGCATGGTCGATTTCTCGATGATCCCGGCCTACTTCATCGACGACGCCTCGCTTCTGCACGGCACCTCGTCGGTCAACGTTACGGGCGGAGGCCTGGGCGGCGCCGTAACTCTGGCAACCAAACCCCTGCAGACAAACGGGTTCGGACTGCAATACATACAGGGCATAGGGTCGTTCTCAACCTTCGACGAATTTCTGCGGCTGACCTACGGCAGCGACCGCTGGCAGGTTTCGACTCGGGCCGTCTACTCATCATCGCCCAACGACTACAAATACACCAACTACAAGAAAAAGGTCAACATGGTCTACGATGACGACCGCAACCTGATATCGTTCGACTATCCGGTCGAGCGCAACAAGTGCGGCGATTTCCACGACCTGCACCTGCTGCAGGAGGTCTACTACAACACCGGCCGCGGCGACCGTCTCGGGCTGGCGGCATGGATCATCCGCTCCGACCGCGGCGTGCCGATGCTCGACGTCGACTACCGCGACGCCTCGGAGTACGAAAATACCCAGCGCGAACGCACCCTGCGCAGCATACTGTCGTGGGACCACCTGCGCGAGCAGTTCAAGCTGAGTGTCAAGGCCGGATATACCCATACGTTCATGGCCTACGACTACTCGCGCAACCTGGGTAACGGTTCGTGGCAGCAGATGATCCGTTCGCGCAGCCGGCTCGACACCTTCTACGGGCAGGCCGACGCCGAATACTACCTGCACGACAAGTGGAGTTTCACGCTCAACGTTGCCGCCTACCAGCACATGGTCGAGAGCGCCGACAAGAGCATCATAAGCCAGGAGGGTGACCGTGCCGTGGTGGGATACGACAAGGCACGTGTCGAGCTGACCTCGTTCGCGTCGGTCAAGTGGCGGCCCGTCAAGAGGCTGGGATTTGCCGTATCGCTGCGCGAGGACATGTACGGCGCCGACTTCACACCGCTCATACCGGCCTTCTTCGCCGACTGGGTTCTCTCCGAGCGCGGCAATGTGGTCCTCAAGGGCTCCATCTCGCGGAACTACCGCTACCCGACCCTCAACGACCAGTTCTTCCTGCCGGGCGGCAACCCCGACCTCAAACCCGAACACGGCTTCACCTACGACGGCGGCGTATCGTTCAGCACGGGCCGCGACGGGCGGTGGACACTGAAGGGCGAGGCTACGGCCTTCGACTCCTACATCGACAACTGGATCATCTGGCTTCCGTCGTTCAAGGGGTTCTGGGAGGCCCGCAACGTCAAGAATGTGCATGCCTACGGTGTCGAGGTCAAGGCCGGAGGGACGGTACGTCTTGCCGACGACTGGCTGCTGGAACTGGACGGCAACTGGGCCTGGACACCGTCGATCAACAACGGTGACCCGACCAGCTGGGGCGACCAGGCCATCGGCAAACAGATGCCCTACATACCGCGCTACTCGGCCGGCGTCACCGGACGCCTCACATGGCGCACATGGGCACTGACCTACAAGTGGTACTACTACAGCCAGCGCTACACCACCTCAAGCAACGAGACACTGACACGTTTCGACCGGCTGGCGCCATACTTCATGAACGACCTGACACTCGAAAAACGTTTCTCGCTCCCCTGGGCCGAACTCTCGCTCAAGGGGCAGATCAACAACCTCTTCAACGAGGAGTACGTCTCGGTACTGTCACGGCCGATGCCGCGCATGAACTTCGAGTTCTTCATCGAGATACGGCCGAAATTCAAACGCAGCAACACTCGCTGATAAAACTGAAAAAATGAGAACTTACAGAACATATCGACGCTTCACGGCCCTCCTTGCCGTTCTGGCCTGCACGGTGTTGCTGCTCCCGACCGGCTGGCGCAACCGTACCGGTCACAATCTGTCGGACTTCGATTCGGTGATCTATGCGCCGCGCTACGCCACGGGATTCGACATCCGCAGTGCCCACGGCATGTCGAGCACACTGCTTACGGTCCGCAACCCGTGGCAGGGCGCTACGGACGTGGTCAAGCAGCTCTTCATCTCACGCAACGGCGAACCGGCACCCAAAGGTTTCGGGGGTGAGGTCATCCACGGCAGTGCCGGACGCATCGTCTGCATGTCGACCAGCTACATAGCCATGCTCGACGCCCTGGGATGCAACAACCGCATCGTCGGGGTTTCAGGGATAGACTACATCCTCAACGACAGCGTCCGGCAGGGATACTCCGAAGGGCGTGTAGCCGATGTAGGCTACGACTCCGAAACCAACTTCGAACGGATCCTGGCACTCGCTCCGGACATCGTGCTGCTCTACGGCGTCTCGGGCGACAACTCGATCGTAACGGGCAAGCTGCAGGAGTTGGGCATACCATACTTCTACATAGGCGACTACCTCGAAGAGTCGCCGCTCGGCAAGGCCGAATGGTTGGTTGCGATGGCCGAAATAGCCGGCTGCCGCGAACGCGGCATCGAACGGTTCGACTCGATCGCCGCACGTTACGAACGCCAGCGCACGGCCATTGCCGGTGCCATATCCGGCAACCGCCCGACCGTCATGTTCAACACCCCCTACCGCGACACGTGGTACATGCCCTCGTCGCGGAGCTATGCCGTGCGGCTGGTCGAGGATGCCGGCGGACGCTACATTTACGAGGGTAACAACTCCAACTCGTCGCAGGCCATCGACCTTGAGCAGGCATACCTGCTCGCCGAACAGGCCGACTGCTGGATCAACGTCGATTCGTACGCCTCACTCGACCAGATGCGTGCCCGCAACCCACGTTTCGCACAGGCCCGGGCGCTCCGGAACGGGCGTGTCTATGCGGCCGACCGACGTACGACACCGGCCGGCGGCAGCGACTTCTGGGAGTCGGCAATCGTCAACCCCGACATTGTACTTCGCGATTTAATAGCTATCTTGCACCCCGAAACTGCCGATTCCACGGAGCTGTACTACTACCGCAAAATAGAATAACCGGCCACACTCCGATAAAACGCCAACGATGAAACGCCCGTCGCACAAACTGCTTTTCGGCATCCTGACAATTCTGTGTCTGGGGCTTCTTGTTCTCGACCTCTGCACGGGGTCGGTACGGATCGGCCTGCGCGACATCGCGGCGGCGCTGACGGGCGGCGAGTGCGACGCCATAACCCGAGACATAATCCTCAAGATCCGGCTCATAAAGACCGTCGTGGCCATAACAGCCGGAGCGGCCCTATCAGCCTGCGGACTGGCCATGCAGACTCTCTTCCGCAACCCGCTGGCCGGGCCGTACGTGCTCGGCGTATCGTCGGGAGCCAGCCTCGGCGTGGCACTCTTCCTGCTCGGAGCCCCCGTCCTCGGCATCACCGCAAATTCGCTGCTGCAATCTGTCGGGCTGGTCGGCGCCGCATGGATCGGTTCCGCCGCAATCCTCCTCCTCATCCTCGCCGTCAGCCGCCGCATACGCGACATCATGGTAATCCTGATCCTCGGCATGATGTTTTCGTCAGCCGTAGGCGCCGTCGTGCAGATACTCCAGTACCTGAGCAACGAGGCCGCATTGAAGGCTTTCGTCATCTGGACAATGGGGTCGTTGGGAGATGTCACCGCAACGCAGCTCGCCGTGATGCTGCCGATCGTCTGCATCGGGCTGCTGCTGTCGGTCATGACCATCAAACCGCTCAACCTGCTGCTTTTGGGTGAAAACTACGCCCGCACGATGGGGCTCGACATCAACCGTTCGCGGCGGGCGATACTCCTCGCAACGGTTCTGCTCGGAGGTACGGTGACGGCCTTCTGCGGACCGATCGGATTTGTCGGGCTGGCCGTGCCGCACGTCTCGCGGATGCTCTTCGCAACCTCCGACCACCGCATCCTGATGCCAGCCTCGATGCTCCTCGGGGCGGCTGTGATGCTGCTCTGCGACATCCTTTCGAAGCAACTCGGCTTCCCCGTAAACACTATAACCGCCCTGATGGGCATTCCGATCGTAATTACGGTCGTCGTACGCAAACGAAGCATGTTCTGACCATGATAACGCTCGAAAACATAACATTGGGCTACGGCCGGCGAATCCTTCTGGAGAGAGTCTCCGCACGCTTCGAGGCGGGGCAGCTGACGGCACTCATCGGCCGCAACGGCACCGGCAAGAGCACCCTTCTGCGGGCCATGGCCGGACTGGAACGGCCCCTCGGCGGCGAGATCTCGATCTGCGGAGAGCCGATCGGCAACATGCCTTCAGACCGGCTGGCTCGACGCACGGCCTTTGTCTCCACCGACAAGGTCCGTGTGGCGAACATGCGCTGCGAGGACCTTGTCGCGCTCGGACGGGCCCCCTATACCAACTGGATAGGACGTTTGCAGGATGTCGACCGCCGGATCGTGGAACGGTCGCTCTCACTGGTCGGGATGGAGTCGTTCGCCGGCAAGTGCATGGATACACTCTCGGACGGCGAGTGCCAACGCGTGATGATAGCACGGGCCCTGGCCCAGCAGACTCCCGTCATACTTCTGGACGAGCCTACGGCCTTTCTCGACATGCCCAACAGATACGAATTGTGTGAATTGCTGCGCCGGCTGGCTCACGACGAGGGAAAGACCGTGCTCTTCTCGACCCACGAGCTGGATATAGCGACCAACTGCTGCGATACGATCGCACTGATCGACACGCCGCAACTCATACATCTGCCTGTGGATGAAATGCTCCGCAGCGGCGCCATCGACCGGCTCTTCTCAGCCCGCACTCAGCGCTCCTGACTAACTTTTCCCCCCCCCGACCTGTTCAAGCGAAGGTATTGTCCGTCCCGCAACAGTCGCAACGCTGCGTATGCTGCAATTCGGTCTGAATTGTAACATGACCTATACCGTGTTCGGCCAGCATCGATTCGATCTTCTCGCGTACGCTCTCCGCCTCGGAGGCATTCCGCACCACAACATGCGCCGTCAAGGCTGTTTCGGTGGTGCTCAGGGCCCAGATATGCACATGATGGACATTGCTGACCCCCTCGACGGCAGCAATATCCCGTTCGATCTCATCCTTGTCGATACCCTCGGGAACGCCGTCCATCGACATTCGCAGCGACTCGACAAGCAGGCGCCACGTCGACACGACAATCACTACCGCCACCACAAGTCCGATAATCGGGTCAAGCGGCATCCAGCCGGTCAGGCCGATTACGATACCCGAGACCACCACTCCGATAGAGACCATTGCATCGGCCAGCATATGCAGATATGCCCCCTTGACATTCAGGTCTCGATCCTTGTCTCCGATGAAGAGCCATGCCGTCAGGGCATTCACCACAACCCCGATACCTGCCGTCCAGACAATTGCACCGCCTTCGACCGCGTGCGGCGAGAAGAGCTTGCCGATACTCTCGGCCACGATGACCCCGACCGCAACCAGCAATATTACGGCATTGAGCAGCGAGATCAGAATCGTCGCCTTGCGGTAACCATACGTATAGTGCGAATTTGGGCGCAACTTCGAGAGCCGGAATGCCAGCAGTGCCAGCACCAGCGACACCACATCGCTCAGGTTGTGTCCGGCATCGGCGATCAGTCCCATCGAGCCCGACAGGATTCCGATCGTCGCCTCGACGACCGTATAGATTATATTGAGGGCAATACCCCACTTGAAGGCCCGATTCAGGTGATCGGCCGAGGTTATCATACCGTGATGATGGTCATGGTGATGATCATGCGGGTGAGCTGTTGACATGGGTCTGAGAATTTAGGACGTGTAAAGATATGCATATTGCTCCGCAAAAACAAATTCTGCAAACATGTCAGAATTCACAGGTCCGCCGGCCGGAACAGAGTTACTCACACTGTACCACGCCTGAAAACACGATTCGACCGGCAATTCCCTCAGGAATGACCGGTCGAATCGTATCTTACGATGCCTCTGAATACAGCACGAGTGCCTTATCGAGCCTCGCTGCCGTACTCCATCAGATATGCCTTGATGAACGGATCGATATCGCCATCCATCACCGCCTCGACATTCGACGTCTGATAACCCGTCCGGTGATCCTTCACACGGCGGTCGTCAAAGACATACGAACGTATCTGCGCTCCCCACTCGATCTTCTTTTTGGTCGCCTCCAGGGCCCGCTGCGTCGCCATCCGGCGGTCCAGTTCGCGCTGGTAGAGCTTCGACCGCAGGATCCGAAGCGCATTCTCACGGTTCTTGGGCTGGTCCCGCGTCTCGGTATTCTCGATCAGGATCTCCTCCTCTTCACCCGTATCAGGGTCGGTATAGAGATACCGCAACCGTACGCCCGACTCCACCTTGTTGACATTCTGCCCGCCGGCACCGCTGCTGCGGAACGTATCCCACGACATGCGGGTCTTGTCGATATTGATCTCGATCGTGTCGTCGACCGCCGGCGAAACAAACACTGATGCAAACGTCGTCTGACGCTTGTTGTTGGCATTGAACGGCGACAGACGCACCATGCGGTGGACACCGGTTTCGCTCTTGAGGTATCCGTAGGCGAACGGGCCGTCGAACTCGACGGTGCACGACTTGACCCCAACTTCGTCACCGGCCTGATAGTCCTGGATGCGGACCGAATAGCCGTGCGCCTCACCCCAGCGGGTATACATACGCAACAGCATTGAGGCCCAGTCCAGAGCCTCCGTACCGCCGGCACCGGCATTGATGTCAACTATGGCGCCCATCTTGTCCTCCTCGCCCTGCAGCATGTTGCGCAGTTCGAGCGCCTCGGTTTTCTCGAGCGTGCGGGCATAGATCGCATCGGCCTCCTTTTCGTCGACAGCACCCTCCCGCACGAAATCCGGCAGCAACTCCAACTCGCCGACCTGCTGGGCCAGCGACTCGTAATCGTCGATCCAGCTCTTTATGCCGGCCACCTTGCGCAACTGCTCCTGTGCACGGTCGGGGTTGTCCCAGAAATCGGGTTCCTGAGTCTTTTCCTCCTCGTTCTGAAGGTCTATTTTACGCTGATCGATGTCAAAGGCACCTCCTCAGCGTATCCAGACGCCTTACAATCTCTTTAATCTGTTCGTCGGTAATCATCTTGCTGTCAATATTTAATAACTATTTTATCGGATCTTTGCCTGACGACCCGGCCTGCTCTTCGCGACGGCGTCTCCTGCGCCTGCCGGACTCGACCGCCGCACAGAAACACAACGCAACGCAAACCCCTACGACCGCCGAATCGGTGGTGACAAAAAAGATTATCCCCAGTGCAATACCCAGCGCCACGTTGTTCGTGACCTCGCGTTTTGGATCCCCGTTACGTCCGTCCGCCATAGCCGTACAAATTTTATGCGCTATTCTATCTCCCAGTCGACTCCGTCCTTGCGGTCCTTGACACGTATGCCGAGCGCCGTCAACCGGTCGCGAATCAGGTCGGCAAAGCTCCAGTTCTTCTCGGCCTTGGCCTTCTGCCGCATCTCGAGCAACAGTTCGACCAGCGGTGCAACCTTGTCGTTTCCGGCTGCCGAAGCCGACTTCTCGTCACGCAGCCCAAGGATGTCGAATACATACAGCGAAACCGTCTCGCGCAGGCGTTTCAGATCCTCTTCCGAGAGCTGCTGCGTACCGTCGGCCACCTGATTGATCACCCGCACCCAGTCGAAGAGTGCCGAAATGACCATCGGTGAGTTCAGGTCGTCGTCCATCGCCTCGCGGCAACGCTTCTCCAGATCCGACACATCGACCGTCGACCGCTCCGAGGCCTTCAGCTTTCCGAGTGTCTCGACACCCTTCATCAAGCGGTCCAGTCCCTTTTCGGCCGCGGTCAGGGCCTCGTTCGAGAAGTCGAGCGTCGAACGGTAGTGGGCCTGAAGGATGAAGAAACGGATCGTCATGGGCGAATAGGCCTTTTCGAGCAGCGGATGGTTGCCCGTAAAGAGCTGCTCGAGGGTAATGAAGTTGCCGAGCGACTTGCCCATCTTCTGGCCGTTGATCGTAACCATGTTGTTGTGGATCCAGTAACGGGCCGAATCGTGTCCGCAGGCGGCCGTCGACTGAGCGATCTCGCACTCGTGGTGCGGGAACATCAGGTCCATCCCACCCCCGTGGATATCGAACCGTTCGCCCAGATACTTGGCACTCATGGCCGAGCACTCCATGTGCCATCCCGGGAACCCTTCGCTCCACGGCGACGGCCAGTGCATGATGTGTTCCGGAGCGGCCTTCTTCCACAATGCAAAATCATACGAATTGTGTTTGTCGTCCTGACCGTCCAGCGTACGCGTATTGGTTACGATATCCTCCAGATTGCGACCCGACAACCGGCCGTAATGATATTTCTTGTTGTAGGCCTCGACATTGAAATAGACCGAACCGTTGCTGATGTAGGCATACCCGTTGTCGAGAATACGCTTGATATACTCGATCTGCTCGATGATGTGTCCCGAAGCGTGCGGTTCGATCGAAGGCGGCAAAACTCCCAGCGCCCGCATGGCATCGTGGTAACGCTCGGTGTAATACTGCGCCACCTCCATCGGTTCGAGCTGTTCGAGACGGGCCTTCTTTGCGATCTTGTCCTCGCCCTCGTCGGCATCGTGCTCGAGGTGCCCCACATCGGTGATGTTGCGCACGTAGCGCACCTTGTATCCCGATGCCTTCAGGTAGCGGAACAGCAGATCGAAGGTGATCGCCGGCCGGGCATGGCCCAGATGCGGATCACCATACACCGTGGGACCGCAGACGTACATCCCCACAAACGGCGGGTTGTACGGCACAAACTCCTCTTTCTTACGCGAAAGGGTGTTGTATAGAATCAGATTGGACTTCATAGTATCGAATTTGTAGGTTCATTTCTGGTCCGACCGACCGCCTGACTTGCCCCGCCGCTGCATATCCATCCGGACAACAAGGACCGGTCAACGCTATCACTGCCCCTGACTTCTGCACCTTATCGGTCAGAGGCTCCCCGTCTCGGCATCCTGCGGCGCAAAGGCCGTCAGTCAGAACAGAGTCGCCGGATCATACCGCTCCCCCGCTTGATTGCGGAAGCGCCCACGATCCGGCCGACACGTATAAATATCACTCTTTCAGGACAGCGGTCTACTTGGTAGCGGTAGAGTCGCTCTTCTGCGTTTCTGCAGCCTCAGCAGGCTCTTCGGTTGTTTCGGGAGCCGGCATGTTGGTTATATCGGGGTGCACGTCCAGCAGTTCAACCTCGAAATAGAGAGCTGCGTTCGGGCCGATCTCGGGACTCATCTGACGGGGTCCGTAAGCCAGGTTCGGATGGAGCCACATCTTGATCTTGCCACCCTTGCCGATCAGCTGCATGCCCTCGCCCCAACCGCGGATTACGCTGTTCAGACGGAATTCGGCCGGCTCACCGCGGTCGTACGACGAATCAAACTGCTCACCATCCATGTTCAGGCCCTTGTAGTGTACCACTACACGGTCCATCATACTCGTGGCACGCTCGGTCTCGCTGCCCTCCTTGACGATCTTGTACAGCAGGCCGCTGTCGGTCTTCTTCCAGCCCGATTTCTTCTCGATGCGGGCCAGGAAATCTTCCGAACGTTTCAGGGCTTCGGCGGGGACTACATCCAGGAAGTAGTGGCGCATGCAGTTGATGGTCTGTTCCTCGTCCAGTTTTGCCTGTCCGGCGCGAACATCCTCGATACCGGCCTTGAGCCACTTGAGCTGGGCCGGAATCTTATTCTCATTGAGGCCGTACGCGTTGACGAATCCAAATGCATAGGAGACCGAATCGCACTGTTCGGGCGATGCGAAACCGATGCTGTCGGTATTGAGCTTGCCGAAGAAGCCGTCCAGAGTCTGAATAGCCTCGTCGTTGGTAATCGTATTTTTCGAGCGGGCCACATCGTCCAGCGCCTTGTAGAACTTGTCGTAGTTCAGCGGCAGATCGCCCATATTGAATTTGATCGTATAAGCAATATTGGTACCCAGCGCATAGGAGAGCGTATCGAGTTCAGCCGAACCGCCCGTCTGCAATGAGGTTTTCTCTCGCGAGCAAGAGGCAAAGATTGCTGCACAAACCGCAGCGAGAACTAATGTCTTTTTCATATGTTTTAAAGAATATTGATGTTTCGTCCGGCAAATGTAGCATTTTTTTCGTCAATATTCACATCCGCCGGCGCATACGCATCATTTTTCCTCGACGGGACTATTCCTGAGAGTTTTCAGCTGATTCCGGCGAGGGGATAACCTCGACCAGCTCGACCTCGAAGCACAACGCCTCATTGGCACCGACCTTTCGGTTGCCCGTCGAACCGTAAGCCAGTTCCGACGGTATCCACAGTTTGATACGGCCGCCGTTGCCGATCAGCCCGACGCCTTCGCGAAGCCCCTTGATCACCTCGTTGAGAGCGAATTCGGCAACCTCACCGTCGGCCGCCGACGATTCGATTTCGCGGCCATCCTTTGTCGTACCGCGATACTTGATCCGGATGCGGTCCAACAGCTGCCGCGCACGTACCGTATCTCCCGGCTCCTCGATCACATAGATCAATCCGCTGTCGGTCTTCCTGGCCGAGGGGGTATCGCGGAGCGTCTCCTCGAGGAAGCGCTGCGACGCCTCACGCGCCCGACGCGGCTTGACCACGTTGTAGTACTGGCGGTAGAATGCACCGGCCTCATCCATGTCCATCAGGGTCTTGTCGGCATAGATGTCGCGGATGGCTGCACACAACGCCTCGACATTGAGTGTCGAATCGGTATTGTACTTGAGGTTGTAACCCACATTCATGCCGATGACATAGGCCAACGAATCGGCTTCGTTTTTCAGGATACGCTTGTCGGTCGACCGGCACGAGCTGAACGATACGGCGAGTATCGCAATGAGCAGAATCGATAATTTTTTCATAATCATTCCTTTGTATTTGGACAATCCATTATTTTTCTTGTTCCGGCCGCGGCGGCGTGACTCCCGACCGGTCTCGCTTCGAAAAGAGTACGATCAGTATCGTGCCCAATATAGCGGCTGTAGTCGAGGCGATCAGGATAGCTATCTTGCCACGATCGATCAGGGCGGTGTCGGTGTAGGCCAGCGAGTCGACGAAGATCGACATCGTAAAGCCGATACCGCCCAGGCATGCCACCGCAAACAGCATCTTCCAACCGGCACCCGACGGCATTTCGGCCAGTTTCAGCTTGACCGAGATCCAGCTCAGCAGGAATATACCGATCGGTTTTCCGAGCACCAGTCCGAAAAAGATACCCATTCCGACGGCACCCGTCTCGGGAGAGGAGTGAAACAGGTTGAAATACTCGACCGAATCGACCCGCACACCGGCATTTGCCAGCGCAAAGATCGGCATTATGATGAAGGTCACATACGGGTTGAGCATGTGTTCGAGTTTGTCACTCATGCCGATCGAGCCCGAAGCCACATGTTTCAGATCGCCCACCAGCGCAATCTCCTCGACATTGTTGTCTTCGTCGTCATCGGTCGTGACGCGCTCTATGGCATCACGCGCAGTATTCAGCCGGCGGTAAAGGTATTGACGGCTGTAGCGCGGCGACATGGGGATCAGCATTGCCATGGCGACGCCCGAGATGGTCGAATGTACGCCCGAATAGTAGAACAGGCTCCAGATGACAATGGCCGGCACCAGATAGAACATCATCCGGCGTTCGCCCATACGGTTCATCACATACACCAGCGCCATGATTGCAAAGGCCACGATCAGGCACCCCCAGTTTATCGCACCTCCGTAAAAGAGTGCGATGACGATTATCGCCCCCAGGTCGTCGGCAATGGCTAGGGCCGTCAGAAAAACCTTGAGCGAGATCGGGACCCGGTCTCCGAGCAGCGACATGATGCCTATGGCAAAGGCGATGTCGGTTGCCGTGGGAATTCCCCAGCCGTTTGCCGCCACCGTACCTCCGTTCATCGATGCGAAGATGAGCGCCGGGAACAGCATTCCGCCGCCCGCCGCAAGAACCGGAAGTATAGCCTTGCGCCACGACGAGAGCTGTCCGCAGACGATTTCACGTTTTATTTCGAGCCCCACGGTGAAGAAGAATATCACCATCAGGGCGTCGTTGATGAACTTCTCGACAGTCATTTCGCGCGGGTAGGTCCAGTTGATCAGACCGTCGTGGCTGTGGACCGAAATGGCCAGGTCGGTCGTCAGCAGCGAGTGGTACAGATCGGCCGTGGCCGGCAGATTGGCCAGAACCATCGCTATGACAACGCAAACCAGCAGAACAACTCCTCCGGCCCACGGCGCCCGCAGGAACGACCGTGTATGTTGTCCGACGACGTAACGTGTCCGGATCCAGCTGTATCGCGATATAAGCATTGGTGTTTTCATACTCTGAATTTTTCAATCGTTTCATTCCCTACGGATCTCCGCCGCCAACGTCATCAGACACAGTTTGTAGAGTATCCGCGCGCCGACCATCTGATCGATCGGGGCGTCATGCGACGGCACCACCTCGACCATGTCGAAGCCGATGATTCGCTTTCCCGAATCGCAGAGCCTTTTCAACAGGTAGGCGGCACGGTCGAAGGTCAGCCCTCCGGCAACGGGAGTTCCGGTATGCGGGCAGTATTGCACATCGAGGGCGTCGATATCGAAACTGACATAGACCGTCCCTGGGAGCGATTCTATAATGCGGTCGCACTGCGATGCCCATGATTCGCCCTCGAAGCTGCGTCGGGCCAGCTCCACGCCGTTGAACATCGCGATCCGCGGCGACGCAGCGGCCATCGCCGCCTCCGAATCGCAGTAGTCGCGCACGCCAACCTCGACGATACGGCTCACCTGCGGCACATCGCGCAGGATGTTGTACATGATCGAGGCATGCGAATACTCGAACCCCTCATACGCCTCGCGCAGGTCGCAATGGGCATCGAAGTGGAGTATTCCGAAATCCGTCTCCCGCCCGGCCAGGGCCTTCACCAGCCCGTAGGGCGTCGAATGGTCTCCGCCCACCAGACCGACGATCTTGCCCTCGGCCAGCAATCTGCTGCACGTATCGTAAACCGTCCCGTTCATGTGTTCGCAGGCCGCATTGATCCGTCCGACGGCCGGCATAACCGACTTGAGCGATTCGCCGCGTTCGAGGGCCCCGATCACCTCACGGGCCTCCTCGCGCCAGCGGCGGCTCTCTTCACGCA
>URTU01000048.1 GCA_900550925.1 uncultured Alistipes sp.
GGCTTCTGGCGCTGCTACAACTGCATAGAAAACACCCACACGTTCGACGTGGCGGACCATCCCCGCCAGGCTTACGAAGCAGCCCGCGCTTTCGGCGCTTTCCAACAGCTCCTGTGTGACATGAATCCGGAGGACATCCATGAAACCATTCCGTTCTTCCACCATACCCGCAGGCGCTTTGACCATTTGGAAAAAGCCGCGGCAGCAGACTCCCACGGACGTCTGAATACCTGCCGCAAGGAGCTGGACTTCATCCGCCGCCGTGAACGTTATGTGGACGTGCTGCTGGATCTCCAGGAACGGGGGGAGCTCCCCGTCAGAATCGTCCACAACGACACGAAAATCAACAACGTGATGCTGGACAGGGAGACGGACAAGGCTGTCTGCGTCATTGACCTGGACACCGTCATGCCCGGGAGCGTCCTGTACGACTTCGGAGACATGGTGCGCACCATGACCTCCCCTGCGGCGGAAGATGAAGAAAATCTGGATAAAACCTTCCTGCGCATGCCCATGTTCGAGGCCGTCGTCAAGGGATACCTGGAGGCCTCCAGAGAATTCATCACACCACAGGAAGTCTCCAAACTCGCTTTTTCCGGTCTGCTTATCACGCTGGAAACGGGAATCCGCTTCCTGACGGACTACCTGGAAGGGGACGTTTATTTCAAAACGAAAAAAGAACGGCACAATCTGCACCGTGCCCGCACCCAGCTCAGGCTGGTGGAAAGCATGGAAGAGCAAATGCCTGAAATGGAAGAATGCGTCCGGAAATGCTTCCAGACTGTTAACGGCTGAGAGGGCATGACCGGCATTACCCCAATTTTATGATAGTACCGGAACGCGGGCTGGTGCTATACTGCGGGGCATGTTAAAAAATATTTCTCCCCTCATCAGCCCTTCCCTGCTGAAAATTCTTGCGGAAATGGGGCATGGCGACGAAATCGTCTTTTCAGACGCCCACTTCCCCGGCCATACCTTCAACCCTACGGTGCTGAGGGCGGATGGCCTGGGGGCGGATGCCCTGCTGGCTGCCGTTATTCCCCTCTTCGAACTGGATGCCTACGCAACGCCCGTCATCATGATGGCCCCGGTTCCGGGGGACTCTCTGGACCCTGCGGTGGAAGCCAAATACCGCAAGGCGCTGAACTATGACGGGGAAATTGAGCAAATGGAGCGCTACGCTTTTTATGAACGGGCCAAAAAGGCCTATGCCGTCGTCATTACCGGTGAAACGGCCAAATACGGCAACATCATCCTGAAAAAAGGCGTTACCCCTCTTTCCTGACCATTGGCCGCCAGACAAACCTTCCATGCAGTACGATTTTGACGAAGTAATTGAACGACGCGGCACCGGAGCCCTGAAATATGAAGCGCTGCTTCCCCGCTGGGGCCGGGACGACCTGATTCCCCTGTGGGTGGCGGACATGGACTTCAGGACGCCCCCCTTCATCATGGAAGCTATCCGCCGCCGTTGCGAGCACGAAATCCTGGGATATACCGTCAAGCCCCGCGCTTTCTTTGAAGCCATCAGGGACTGGGTGGACCGACGCCACGGGTGGAAGGTGAACGCCTCGGAAATAGGCTTCGCTCCGGGCATTGTTCCCGGCATTTCCAGCGCCATCCAATGCTTTACGGAACCGGGGGACAAAATCATGATCCAGCCTCCGGTGTACCACCCCTTTGCCATGATCATCCGGGAAAACGGCCGGGAAATCGTCAACAATCCCCTCATTCTGGAAAACGGCCGCTACCGCATGGACTTCAACCACATGCAGGAAGCCGTGCGTGGCTGCCGCATGTTCATCCTGTGCAATCCCCACAACCCCGCCGGCAGGGTGTGGACCCGCGACGAACTGGTACGGCTCGGCGAAATATGCCGCCGCAATCATGTGACCGTAATCTCGGATGAGATTCATTGCGAACTGGTCTTCCCGGGGCATACCTATCTGCCGTTCGCCTCGATCAGCGACCAGCATCTGTGGAACTCGGTAACATGCATATCGCCAAGCAAGTCATTCAATCTGGCAGGCCTGCAGATAGCCAACATCATTGCCCGCGACGACGCGCTGCGGCAGCGAATCGACCGTGCCATAAACATCAATGAAGTGTGCGACGTGAACCCGTTCGGCGTCGAAGCCACCATTGCCGCATACAACCAGGGCGAGGAGTGGCTCATGCAGCTGCTCGGATATCTGCATGGGAATTATGAGGCGTTGTGCGAATTCTTCGGCAAATATCTGCCGCAGATCGCCGTTACGGAACTCGAAGGTACATATCTGGTCTGGACCGACTGCCGGAAGTTGGGGCTCTCATCCGACGTGCTGCAATCGCGCCTGCTGGCCGAAGCCGGAGTGTGGCTCAACAGCGGTACGATGTACGGGGCGGAGGGCGAAGGCTTCATGCGCTGGAATATAGCCTGTCCGCGATCAGTACTGGCTCAGGCCATGGAGCGGTTCCGAGATTTCGTTGATTCGCTCCAAAAATGATGATCCGCCAATAAACCGGCCCGGCAGGCCGTATCCGTTAAACACTCCGTCCGACATTGCCGTAACCGTACAACAGACCTGTCCGCTTCGGGCAGGGCAGGGAGATGTATGCATTTGCCGCCGGCCGGCTCGGTAGCCGATAACCTGAAACTTATTATACATTTGATTATTTATGAAACGCATTATCATGACACTCTTGCTTGGAAGCCTGATGCTGACGGCTGCAGCTCAGGGAAATTGCCAACGGTATGACCGTACCGCCCTTTGCAAAGAGAACTATACCGCGCTTTTCGGCGGCGAAGCCTTGACGGGCGAGGGGACGGATCCTGAATTCATGGCCATACTTCAGAAATTCATCTTCGGAGATATTTTTGCTGTCGGCGATCTCGATCTGAAAAAGCGCGAGATGATCACCTGTACGGTTCTTTCGGTCATGCAGACCCTGCCGCAACTCAAATCGCATGCTGCAGCGGCCCTGAATGTCGGCGTGACGCCGGTGGAACTGCGTGAAACGATCTACCAATGTGCACCGTTCATCGGCTTCCCGAGGACGCTCAATGCCATCGGCGTGATAAACGAGGTGTTCGAGGAGCGGGGTATTGAACTGCCGCTTGAACCGCAGGGTACCACAACCGAAGAGAATCGGTTTGAGAAGGGTTTCGCCATCCAGAATCCGATCTATGGCGACGAGATATCGCAGCGTATGGCCTATGTTCCGGGAGGCATGGGGAATGACGTGTCACGCTTCCTGACCGAATATTGTTTCGGGGACATCTACACGCGTAACGGGCTGGATGTGCAGACTCGTGAACTGTTGATCTACTGTATCCTTACGGCATTGGAGGCCGATTCGCAACTGGCATCGCACGCCGTAGGAAACATGAAGCTGGGGACAAGTCGTGAAACGCTCGCGGCAGCCGTTATCCAATGTCTGCCGTATGTAGGCTTCCCGCCGGCCATGAAAGCTCTCAATGCAATCATGAATGTGCAGAGTGAGACGGCCAAGCCGTCGGAACAGCTCGTAAGGCTCTCCAAAATCGTAGTCGATCCAGAGCGTCTGGACGAGTACAATGCCTTTCTGAAAGAGGAGATCGAAGCTTCGATGCGTTTGGAACCAGGGGTACTGACGCTTTATGCCACGGCCGAAAAGGAGCGGCCGAACAGGGTTACAATACTTGAAATCTATGCCGATGAACAGGCCTACCGCAGCCATCTTCAGACCCCACATTTCCAGAAATACAAACAGGGTACTCTCGATATGGTGGAGTCGCTCGAACTGGTCGATTCGACACCGCTCATCCCGGGTCTGAAAATAAAGTAACCGGCACCGGTCGCCGAATCTCCTGTTGTATGCCCTAATGTGAATCCCGACATGCCGACTCTGGCACGTCGGGATATTTCGTCCATATCGCACCGTCGTATGATATTTTGTGTCAAATGCTTGCGGAAATAGATTTTTTTTAGTACCTTCACAGAAACCTAATCTTAATACCTGTTATCCCATGAAACGTTTGATTTGTCTGTTATGCTTGCTGGCCGTTTTCGGCGCGCATGCCCAGGAACCGGAACCAGCACCCGAATCGTTGCCGGTCGTAATGGCTAATACCGAATTCATCATCAAGATTATCCCCTCGGAACAGGAGACCTACTCGTGCGAGGTCGTTTACCGTAATCCTATTATCCCAAGTGATTCGATCAAGGACGATCAGTTCCTGCTGCAACCCACGGCAGACGATGAGATACGGGGAATGCTGTCGGTCGTCAAATCGGAGGATGACTGCACGTCGTATCTGAAACTGAAAACATCTGCTGACAATCTGATGACCGTGAATCTGTTCGTTGTATTCGAAGACGAACAGGTAGAGGCGTATCAGTTCGATGTGCTCCCGAAAATCGTGCGGGGAGACATGTGGAGTTCTCCGATCGCTCTTATAGTGTTCGACACGGTCACCATCACTGAACTCGAAAAGGTCCCATTCAGCTTTTGACAGCTGCATATCTTGCCTGATACTCGGATATTCCACAGAATCTACTGTCCGCATTTGCCGCCGGCAAAATCAGGGAAGGGTAGTGGAAGTAAACCGGATAATTTGTTTTTATCCGGCAGATTGCTTACCTTTACCTTGCTGCCGAGGCGTGAACAGAAACCCCAACTCTAAAATTACACTATATAATGAAACACACCTGCCAACAGAACCCGTCGAACAAGAGTAACCCTCACTCAGACTACGGAACCATCAGATCGCTTAAAAGAATTATTCCAGCCTTTCTTCTTTCGGGCATGTTCGTGATGCTTGCATCGTTCACGCTGCCGTATAATGAAACCGTCATTGGAGCCGCTTCGGCAGAGTCGGTTCAGGAGGCGGATTCGGTTGTCGATGTGATCGCATGGTTCGACAAGAATGAATCGATGACCTACTGGATCCATGAGAGCGAATGGAGATTCTCCGGCGGGGACACGACTCATATCCTCGGTGCCGCAACCAAGGTGATGATAACCGTAACCGACTCCACCAAGAACAGTTATGACATGGAATACCGTTTTCTGGAGACCAAATTGAATCCGGAGGCAGATTCACCCGTGCAGCAGGAGATGAAGAGGTTAATCGGCCAGGTGCAGGAGAAACTTGCCGGTACGACCATCAGGTTCCGTACCGACGAATTCGGCCATATCGAAAAATACTACAATCTCGCGGAGGTCAAGAAACAGGCCAAGCAGCTTGTCTACGAAATGATCGATGGAATGACGTTTGCCGACAGTTTGTCACCCCAGCAGTGTGTTGAGATCGCCTCGGCCATCAAGGAGTCCGTGAATGGCGACATGTTGGTACAGGGATACATTGAAGAGTTGGAACTGCTTTTCCAGCTCCACGGCAACCGATATCCTGTTGGAGAGTGGGCGACGCACGACAATGCAACCGATACGGAGTATGCATCGGATACCAGCGTCTCGATATGGCTTGATCCGGAGAGTTCGCAGTACGATATTTTTGTCAATGTCGACAATTACATTCCGAAAGAGGATTTGAAAATACTGGTTGGCAGTTTGGCAGAGGAGATTTTGGGCAAGAAAGAGGCCAAAGATTTGAAGGAGAGTATGGATACGGAATTAGATGCGGCTATCCATGAGAATGCCGTATACACCACCAGTGTGTATGAAAAATATTTTCCCGACGGCTGGCCGGTAATGCTGATACAGCACACTGGGACTTCGATAGGAGACAGCGGCAAACTTAAGCAGAAATATATCACCTGGGATAGTTTTACCGACAGTAGCGGCGTATGTACTTACAACGAAGCAGAATAATTTCGACTAACAGGAATTGATATCGATACGGTTTACTGTTCCGGCCTGCCGACATGGCAGTAGAAGAGTAATAAAGAGGAGGCCTTGTATATTATGTTGATATACAAGGCCTCCTGCATTATTTTATCTCCTTTTACCTGCTCATTCTTACATCTCACTGCCCCCCCTCTGGAGCGGAAAACGGGACTCGAACCCGCGACCCTCAGCTTGGGAAGCTGATGCTCTACCAACTGAGCTATTTCCGCGTTCTGCGATGCAAAGATACGAAATTATTCATTCGTGCAAAATAATTCTCCCTGACAAATTTTCCGCCTCAAGTTTTTTTGTACGAACCTGAATCCGTCGCGCCTCCCTCCGCAATGCTGCGTATCACTGCCAAACCGTATCGGCAATGAATGCGTCATAGGCCCGGTCTCCCCAGAACGTATATCCGCAATCCTCCTTGTCGGTACCGCTCAGAACCGTATGTATCAACCCGTTGCGCTCGACCAAAACCGTATGGTAGATCTTGCCTTCGGGATTATGCTTCAACCGGAACTGGATACGGCCATCAAGTGCCTTACAGACGATCATCGAGGTGTCCTCCTTTGTCTCGAAATCGAAGTATTCAGACAGTCCGCGCTGCATCCATCGCGTACGGTACCACGTCCCGCCGCGTGGCGAAACAAGCGGTTTGCCGTTGAATATCACCGTACTGTCGTTGTATGCTATGGCACAAAGCGCATGTCCCGTATCGGAGTTGATCCAGTCGACCAGTTTCTTCAGGTGAATATCCTCGTCATAGGCGTAATCGCTGTCGAGGAAGGCGATGCGCGAAATCTGATCCGGAATGCTCTCCTGCTCCTCGATATAGCGCAGCACGAACCGTCCGCCGCCGCTATGGCCGTTGAGAATCACCTGCGGCCGGTACTCCGCATACATCGAAACAATACTGTCGACGATCGCCGAAACATAGTTCGAATCCGTCTTGGCATGCGTCGAGACGGTCGATGGCCAACTCTTGTTGTTGGCCATGATATATGCCGTTACGATATTCCGGTCGGGCAGGGCGGCTCGCAGGAAGCGGGTCTGGGCAGCTATGTGCTGTATGTCGAAATGCCAGTCATCACCTTCGGCCATCCGTTTTCCGGCCGTCCATTCGATCGTATTGCCGTTCGGAAGTGCAAAAAGCAGCAGATCGGTTTCGATATTGGGGTTCATTGCCGGCTGGTCGATACGGACCGTTGCGTCGGCAAATGCCGAGTCGAGACGTATGACACAGGGTCGGGAGTCCGGCAGAGCATCGGCCGTCGCCGCACGCATGCCGTCCGAAAGCGCCGTGAACAGCGGCAATACCATGCCTGCCGTTACGATGAAGGTTGCTATTCTATTCATAGATTTCAGTTAACAGGCGTGCCAGACGGTAACCGGCCTTGCGCAGCTGTGCCTCCAGAACCGGGAAATTCTCGTTCTGATAGTCCCACGACAGTTCGCTTCCGGCGGGGGCATCCTCGTATATCTTTTTGCAGACCTCCAGGGTTTCGTTCAGCCAGTCGAGCGGCTCGCCCGAAGCGATCTGTTCACGCTCTTTGGAGGTACAGCGGTCGATTTCGCGCTGCCACTCCGTGTAGCTCCACTTGCGGACATTGTCGAGCATCAGGTCGTCCCACAAGGCATGCAGCTTGACCTCGCGGCCGAACCACTTTACCTTGATCGTATTGCCGCCCAGATCGCTCAGGTGGCCCGCATGCATCGGGCAGTGGAGGTCGCCGACCAGATGGATCAGATAGCGCAGATAGATGTTCTCCTCTTCAGGTGTCAGATCATGGCTTTTGAGCTTCTCAACGGTCAACGTTACGGCTGTCAGCACATCGCCGTTCGGGTTCTTGGGCATCGTTTCGTAGGTGTAGCCCTCGTCGACGTTGGCATAGTGCCATGTTGCCGTATGGCGGTACTCGGGAATGTTGCGGATGTTGTCCATCCACGACGAGTAGTATGTAAAACTGTGGCCGCCCAATGCCGCCTCGACCTTCGCCTTGACACGTTTGTTCACGTTGCATTCGGCTATGTAGGCCACGATGTCGTGCCCCTTCGGGCCCCATGCCAGCGACGTCTCGGCAGTCAGCGACAGGAGCAGCAGAAATATCAGTCTTTTCATTGTATTGTTCGTTGATTGTGTTGTCCGTATGCTATTGGTTCATCGTCAGCAGGAACTCCTCGTTGTCACGCGTCATCTCCATGTGCTTCTTGGTGTGCTCCATGGCCTCGACAGTGGTCATGTCGGCCAGGAACCGCCTCAGCACCCATGTGCGGCTGGTAACCTCCTTGCTCAGCAACAGATCCTCGCGGCGCGTGCCCGAAGCTATCACGTTCACGGCCGGGAAGATACGCTTGTCCGCCAGTTTGCGGTCGAGCTGCAGCTCCATGTTGCCAGTTCCCTTGAACTCCTCGAAGATCACCTCGTCCATCTTCGAACCGGTATCGATAAGCGCCGTGGCGATAATCGTTAGCGATCCCTTCTCCTCGGTGTTTCGTGCGGCGCCGAAGAACCTCTTGGGCTTGTGCAGCGCATTGGCGTCGACACCTCCCGACAGAACCTTTCCCGAAGCGGGCTGCACCGAGTTGTAGGCACGCGCCAGACGGGTGATCGAGTCGAGGAAAATCACCACGTCATGACCGCACTCGACCATGCGTTTAGCCTTGTCGAGCACCATTTCGGCCACCTTGACATGTCGCGCGGCCTGCTCGTCGAATGTCGAGGCGATCACCTCGGCCTTGACGTTGCGGGCCATTTCGGTCACCTCCTCCGGACGCTCGTCGATGAGCAGCACGATCATGTAGACCTCGGGGTGGTTGTCGGCGATTGCGTTTGCGATGGATTGCAGCAGGACGGTCTTACCTGTCTTGGGCTGGGCGACGATCAGTCCGCGCTGGCCCTTGCCGATGGGGGAGAAGAGATCCACGACGCGGTTCGAGATCTGGTTGTGGCCGTTGCTTGTCAGGTCGAACTTCTCGGTCGGGAAGAGCGGGGTCAGGAATTCGAACTGCACGCGGTCGCGGACATATTCCGGTTCGAGACCGTTGATCTCGACCACCTTCACCAGCGGGAAATACTTCTCACCCTCCTTTGGCGGACGGATCATTCCGCTTACCGTATCTCCCGGCTTCAGGCCGAAGAGTTTGATCTGCGAAGGGGAGACATATATGTCATCGGGCGAGTTCAGGTAGTTGTAGTCGGCCGACCGCAGGAATCCGTATCCGTCGGGCATCACCTCCAGGACACCCTCGCCGGCAATCTCACCGGCAAAGTCATCCTTCGTGATCACCTCATCGTCGGGGACATAGCGATCGTTGAATGCCGTTTCATACTCCAGCTCCGGAACCTTCATCTCCTGATGCTCCGCCGCAGCCGGTTCCGATTGCTCGGCAGGCTTGTTCTTGGGCTTTCGTCCCCGTTTCTTCTGTTGCTGCTGCGGTTCCTTCTTCGGTTCATGCTCAGCCTTTTCGGCATGCTCCTGGTGCGCAGGCTGCTCTTCGGCATGATGATGTTCCGCCGGTCGTTCAGGCTTTTCATCCGTCACGGCTGCCGGAACACTCTCTTCAACCTTCCGCTCGACCGGTGCAGCCACCGCCTTCGAGTCTTCGCTTTTGTGCTCCACTGCTGCCGGAGCATTCGTCTTGGCATCTTCGACACGGACCGTATTCATCCGGGGCCGACGGCCACGCCGTTTCCGTCCCTCGTCACTCTGGCCCGGGGCATCCGTGTCGGGAGTATCGGCCGGGGTTGCAGCAGCGACTATCTTTTCGATCAGTTCATTCTTTTTGTAGCGGCCGTCGATACCGAAGGCCTTGCCTATTTCGCGCAGTTCGGCAATGCTTTTCCCTTTCAGCGCATCTATATCCTGCATAGAAAAATGTATGTTGTGAGATTCAAATACTAACGTGTTTCTGTGATTGCATGAAGCAGTTCGAACAAACTGCCTTTCGATGTATTTCGTGCCACAAATATAGGTATTTTTTCGAATACTGCAAATTTCGCAACATTTTTGCGGGACAAATCTGCAGGCAGGGGTTTTTCACGGAAAATATGTATATTTTTGTGCCTCGGAAAACGTTTGCTCAAGATTCAAACCATGGCTCGACAGGACAGAAACAGTTTGATAGACATGTTCGTACGGCTCGGCGAACGGCTCGACCGTTTCGGTTCGGACGAGCGGTCGCAACGTGCCATGGAGCGGGCCGTGGAGCAGAACAGCTGGTTCAGCCCGACGGAGATCCGCAACGCTGTGGGTGCGATACGCTCGGAGATGCTCGTCCGCAGCCGGCTCGGGGAGTGGCTCGGAGGCTATCCGGAGCTGCCCGTGGATGAGCCGGCAGATATCCTTGTCGTGACGGCCGGGAACATTCCGCTGGTCGGATTTGCCGACATGGTCTACACGCTATGCAGCGGCCACCGTTGCATTGTCAAACCGTCGGGCAAGGATTCCGCCCTCACCGAATACATAATCGGAATGCTGCAGGATGAGGGCGCAGCAATAGTCACCGACGACGGATCCCGCCAACCCGATGCACTGATCGCCACCGGCGGTGACAATGCCGTACGCTATTTCCGCGCCGCATACCGGTCGCTGCCGATGCTCCTGCGCGGATCGCGATCCTCGGCAGCCGTGATCTGCGGTGACGAACCGAAGAGCCGCCTGGACGCTCTTGCCAACGACATATATATGTATTCGGGACTGGGGTGCCGGAACGTATCGCTGCTCTTCGTGCCTTCCGCATACGACCTGTCGCGGATTTCGGACCGCCTTGCCGCTCATCCGGTCCGGCATTCCGGATACATGAACAACTACCGCCAGCAGCGTGCCGTCAGGATTATGTCCGGCCAGCCGTTCATCGATCTCGGCCATTCGATACTGACCGAGCAGTGCGACTTCCCGGCAGCCATCAGCCGGATCAATTTCTGCCGCTACGATCATGCCGGGCAGGTAGCCGGGTGGCTGGCCTCACACGAAGAGCAGATCCAGTGCATCGCTGCCGACCGCTCGCCATTCGACGGCACAAGCTATGCCGACACACCTGTCGCCCGACGCGTGACGCCGCTCGGAACTACTCAGCACCCGTCGTTGACGGACTATCCCGACGGCAAGGACGTAATGGAGTTCCTCGCGGGCATCCGGCCTGCATGATTCCGGCACGCCGCATAGTAAAGCTCCCCGCCCGTCAGCGCAAAAAATCCTCCAAATCCGCTTTTTCATACGTCGAAATAACAAATTCGATGCTTTCAAAGCCTCTCTGCGGGCCTTCGGTATGAAAATTATTGTTATATTTGTTCTCGACAAGACACCTTAAAAACAGATTACGATATGTCGATGATTTTCAAATTCAGGATGCTCAGCGACGAGAACGATCGTTTCGTACGCGACTACGAGGTGATGTACGACATGCCGCTGCTCGATTTCGAAGATTTTATCCGCAGGAATCTGAACTATGAACCTGCCATGACATCGTTCTTCACGGCCGGCCCGAAATGGGAAAAATATCGCGAATTCACGATGGAGGATATGGGCGATACGGGTCCCGACGGCCCGGTGCCGATGGAAGGCGTCGTGCTCGGACAGATCATCCATCGCAATCACGACAGGTTGATCTACCATTTCGACATGTTCGGAAACCGTGCCTACTATCTCGAGCTGACCGGTGCCGGCGAAGCCCGTCCCGACACAAAATACCCGAGAGTGGTCCTGGCCGAAGAGGATGCGCCGGATCAGTACGACCCGACGGCCAACGAAGCTGAAGGTTCGGCATTCGACGAGATGATGGACGAATTCAACGGATTCGAAAGTTATGACGACGGCGCCAGCGACTACGACGAATCGTACTGATCCGCACCGCCTGCTCATAGTCGTTGTCGGACCGACCGGATCGGGCAAGACTGCGCTTGCAATACGCCTTGCCCAGCATTACGGCGCTCCGATAATCTCAACCGATGCCAGGCAGATATACCGCGGCATGGCCATCGGTACGGCACAGCCCACGGCCGAGGAGTTGGCTGCAGCCCCACACTATTTCATCGCCTCACACGACATTACGGAGCACTATACCTGCGGAAAGTATGCCGACGAGGCTCTTGCAAAACTCGAAGAGCTGTTCGGAACAGGTTGCAGCCGCGTCATTGCAGTAGGGGGTGCTGGCCTGTATGTGAAGGCTCTGTGCGAGGGCATGGACGATATTCCTGGTGCTTCGGATCAGGTGCGTAAAGAGATCGCATATCGCCTAAAAAACAACGGTATAGAAGATTTATTTAAAGAGCTGCAGCAACTTGATCCGGTCTATGCCGTGCAGGTCGACCGCAAGAATCCGGCACGTGTGGCCCGGGCTCTCGAAGTATGTCTTGCAACCGGCCGGCCATACTCGGAACTGAGAACCGGACAACGCCGGCAGCGTCCGTTCGATATCGTCAAGATCGGTACGGCAATGGACCGCAAGGTTCTCTATGACCGTATCGACCGGCGCGTTGACCTGATGATGAAGGAGGGGCTCGAAGCCGAAGCTCGGGCATTGTATCCATATCGCGAACTCAAGGCCTTGCAGACGGTCGGATATCGCGAGCTGTTCGACTATTTCGACGGAAAATGTTCGCGAGAAGAGGCTGTCGAGGCTATCAAACGCAATTCGCGGCACTATGCAAAACGGCAGATCACATGGTTCGGCCACGATGGTGAGGTAAACTGGTTCGACCCGTCGCAGACCGACCGGATAATCGAATTCATCGATGCGGCATCCGCAAAACAGTCTGAATAACCTGAAAATATACGTCCGCTATCCAAAAAACGCTAACAAACAGCCTCTGCTTCTGTAACAAATATCGGTTGTGGAATAATTTATGTACTAACATTCCCGTTTAATCTCAAAATGCAAAAGGAATGAAAAGATTCTCTCAATCACTAAGACTTATCTCCGTTACGATGATCTTTTCGGTGATGCTCATGCCGGCATCGTCGGAAGCCTGTACGGGAATTACGCTCACCTCGAAAGACGGCTCGCACGTGGTAGCCAGGACAATAGAGTGGGGCGGCAGCAAACTCAACAGCCAATATGTCGTCGTCCCGCGCGGATACACCCAGACAGCGCTGGTCCCCGGCGGCAAGTTCGGTATGGAATTCACCTCACGCTACGGCTATGTCGGGCTGGCGGTGGAGCAGGAACAATTCGTCGCCGAGGGGCTCAACGAAGCCGGCCTCTCCGCCGGACTCTTCTATTTCCCCGGATACGGACAATACGAAGCCTATGAATCGTCGCAGCGCTCATCGAGCATAGCCGACCTGCAGGTGGTTGCCTGGATACTCGGATGCTGCAGTACGGTCGACGAGGTCAAGGAGGCTGTCGGCAAGGTACACATCGTGTCGATAGACCCGCGCGCCTCGACGATCCACTGGAGGTTCACCGATACGACAGGACGTCAGATCGTACTTGAGATAATTGACGGAACCCCCAGATTCTACGAAAACAAGCTCGGCGTGCTGACCAACTCTCCTGGGTTCGACTGGCAGATCACCAATCTGAACAATTATGTCAATCTGTATTCCGGTGCGGCGCTCGACAAAACGATGGGAGGAATCAAACTTGCTCCGTTTGGTGCCGGAAGCGGAATGCTCGGCCTGCCGGGTGATGTCACACCGCCGTCGCGATTCGTACGGGCCGCTTTCTACCAGACTACGGCGCGGCAGCAGAATACCGCCGTGGAGACGGTCATGCAGTGTTTCCAGATACTGAACAACTTCGATATCCCGATTGGGGTCGAGTTCCTGGCCAATCAGGAGCCGACCGATATTCCGAGCGCGACGCAATGGACTTCGGCAACCGATATAAACAACGGGATAATCTATTACCGTACGATGTACAACAGTACGATACGCTGTATCAAACTCGGGGAGATCGACTTCTCGAAAGTGACCTACCGTGCGGAGCCTCTCGATGAGACGCAGCAGCAGCCAGTCGTACAGATCGAGATAAAATAGTGTGCCGACGGAGGTCCGAATGTCGCAGCAGCATGTTGCCGAGCCGGGCCAATAAGGCGGCAAAGCATCTCCGAAACCGACTGTACACAGCTTCAACAACGTCCGGGCCGAACAGCTTCAAAAAGCGACGGTCCGGACGTGTTGTTTTTGCGATTTGCAGTATTACAATACTGGATTGTATAACCTTGCAGAATCTAAAATTAATCCATACTTTTGGGCAAAAATACGGCAGGCGCTCGGATGGTGGAACAGGTAGACACGCCGGACTTAAAATCCTGTGGCCA
>URTU01000049.1 GCA_900550925.1 uncultured Alistipes sp.
CGGCCGAATTCGGTATGGCTGCCCCGATGGGCGCCCGTATGATGAGCGGTCAGACCGTATATCACGAACAGCTCGAACGCGAACTGGCGGCTTTCGTGGGCAAGGAGGATGCCTTCCTGCTCAACTACGGATACCAGGGCATGATCTCGATCATCGACTGCCTGCTCACCCCGCGTGACGTGGCCGTTTATGACGCCGAGGCCCACGCCTGCATCATCGACGGCCTGCGCCTGCACAAGGGCAAGCGTTTCGTCTTCGCTCACAACGACATGGACAGCCTGCGCCTGCAGCTGCAGCATGCTACGGAGCTGGCCGAAGAGCAGAACGGCGGCGTGCTGGTGATCACCGAGGGCGTGTTCGGAATGAAGGGCGACCTGGGCAAACTGGACGAGATCGTAAAACTCAAGAAGGATTTCACGTTCCGCCTGCTGGTCGACGATGCACACGGTTTCGGAACGATGGGTGAAGGCGGCCGCGGTACGGCATCGCATTTCGGCGTTACGGACGGTGTCGACGTACTGTTCAACACCTTCGCCAAGTCGATGGCCGGTATCGGAGCATTCGTTTCGTCGCACAAGTGGCTGGTCGATTATCTGCGATACAACATGCGCTCGCAGACCTACGCAAAGAGTCTGCCGATGCCGATGGTTATGGGCGCCCTGAAGCGTCTGGACCTGATCCGCAAACACCCCGAATACCAGCAGAAACTCTGGGAGATCACCCGTGCACTGCAGAACGGCCTGCGCGAACGCGGTTTCGATATCGGCGGTACGCTGTCGCCCGTGACTCCGGTCTACATGAAGGGCTCGATTCCCGAGGCCTGCAACCTGGTGGTCGACCTGCGTGAGAATCATGCACTGTTCTGCTCGATCGTGGTCTATCCGGTCGTGCCGAAGGGCGAGATGATTCTGCGAATCATTCCTACGGCGGCGCATACGCTCGAAGATGTGCAGTATACGCTGGATTGCTTCTCGTCGATCCGTTCGAAACTCGAATCGGGCGAGTACAACAAGCCGATGCCGAACATGGCCGACAAATAGTTTGAAAACGATTATAAACAGAATGATATGAGATACAGAATGCTGTTAATTGCCTTGTCGCTGATGACCGTCCTGTCGGTCGATGCGAAGAACAAGGTCCGAGTGATTGCCCACCGCGGGTACTGGAATACCGAGAATTCGGCCCGGAATTCGGTCAGTGCCCTCAACAATGCAATAGAGATCAAGGCTTACGGGGCGGAGTTCGACGTCAACATGACTGCCGACGGCGTGTTGCTGGTCCATCACGACGCCAAGACAACAAACGGTATTCTGATCGAGGAGAGTACGTTCGCCGATCTGCGGGCCAAAGCCCCGAAGCTTGACAACGGCGAGTTGATCCCCACTCTGGACGACTATCTGACCTCGTGGAACCACGCCAAGAAGACAAAGCTGATCTGCGAAATCAAGGAACATTCGACTCCCGAGTTCGAAACCCGTGTCGTGGAGGCTGTTCTGGCGAAGATGGAGGAGTACGGTGTCAGCATGAAGGATGTCGAGTTCATATCGTTCAGCTATCATGTCTGCAAGGAGTTGAAGCGACTGTGCCCGACGGCTGTCGTGCTTCCGTTGTCGACCGAGGAGGCTACGCCCGAACAGATGTTGGCCGACGGCATGGATGGATTCGATCTGCACTATACGGTTCTGCGCAAGAACCCTCAGTGGGTCGAGTTCGCCAAAGAGCACAAGATGATCGTGAATGTCTGGACGGTGAATACGGAGGATGTGATGCGTGAGATGATCGACCTGGGGGTTGACTACATCACCACCGATGAACCCGTATTGTTACAGCAGGTGCTGTCGCAGAAACGCAGATGACGCGGCGGATCCCGCGATCCGTTTGGTAAATAACTGCCGTCTCCGGTTGTGGGGCGGCAGTTATTTGTTTTTTGGGGGCTGCCGGCCGGTGTCGGTTGAAGTGCAGGGAAAGAAGTTCCGTCTGGAGCGGTTTGAGGGAGAATGTGAATGGCCGGGGCTGCCGTAAAACGGCGGAGCATGTCGGTGCGGACGGGTTGAAACAGTGGTAGGGATTCCGGGCGGTTGTTTTTTTGACGGACGGAGATGCTGTTATCGAAATAATGAGTATTTTTGAGTGTTTAAACCGTCGGTTTATGTTACGTCATCTTTCGGTAGAGAACTATGTCTTGATCGATCGGCTCGAAATGGAGCTCGATCCGTCGCTGAATATAATTACGGGCCAGACCGGTGCCGGAAAATCGATCCTGCTCGGAGCGCTGGGACTGCTTCTGGGCAACAAGGCCGAAAGCGGCACGGTGCGCGACGAATCGCGCAACTGCGTGATCGAAGGCGTATTCGATATCGAGCGCTACGGATTGCAGGAGCTCTTTGAGAGCAACGACATCGATTACGATCCGGTGGTTACGATCCGGCGGGTGATCTCGGCGGGCGGCAAATCGCGGGCCTATGTCAACGACCTGCCGGTCGGACTTGCGGTGTTGCGGACGATCGGATTGCGGCTGGTGGATATACATTCGCAGCATGGCTACCTGATGCTGGCCGACGATGCTTTCCGTGTGAAGGTGGTCGATACGATGGCCGGGTGCGGCGGGCAGACCCTTATGTACGGGGAGCTGTATTCGAAGATGACCTCCATGCGGCGCGAACTGGCACGGTTGCGCGAGGAGACCGAACGCAGCCGCCGCGATCGGGAGTGGTTGCAGTTCCAGGTCGATGAACTCAATTCTTTCGGGTTGCGTGAGGGTGAGCAGGCGGAGTTGGAGGCCGAGCAGAGCGTATTGGCAAATTCGGATGCCATAGGCGAGGCGATAACGGTTTCGCGTAACAATCTCGATGATGATGAGGTTGGTATTCTTGCACGTCTGAGGGAGACCGAGCAGGCTCTGTCGGAGGTTGAGGAGAATTATTCGCCGGCCGTGGAACTGGTTTCGCGGCTGCACTCGGCGCTGCTCGAACTGAAGGACATATCCTCCGAGCTTGCCGACCGCAGCGAACGTGTAGAGTCGAATCCCGAACGGCTGCAGCAGGTGACGGCGCGGTTGGATGCAATGTATTCGCTGCAGCAGAAGCATCGGGTGGCGGATGAGGCGGAACTGATCGCCGTCCGTGACCGCTATGCCGAACAGTTGCGGACGATGGATGACGATCGGGAGCGCCTGGATGAGCTTGAATCGGCTCTGGCCGGTCTCGAAAAGGAGGCATGGCAGGCAGCCGACGGGATACATGCGGCGCGTACGGCGGCAATCGAGGTTATCGAGGCCCATATTACACCGGTGCTGGCCGAGTTGGGAATGCCGAATGCGCGGTTTACGGTCGAGGTTGCGGCGCTCGACGAACTGGCTCCGACAGGCCGCGACCGGATCTCGTTCCTCTTTTCGGACAACCGCAACATGCCGCTCCAGGCGGTCGAGAAGATCGCTTCGGGCGGTGAGATCTCGCGTGTCATGCTTGCCGTGAAGGCGATGGTGGCGAGGAGGATGCAGCTGCCGACGATCATCTTTGATGAGATAGATACCGGCGTGTCGGGACGCATTGCCGATGCTATGGGACGTATCATTGCCGACCTTTCGCGGACAATGCAGGTGATCAACATCACCCACCTTCCGCAGGTGGCGTCGAAGGGCCGCACGCATTTTCTCGTCTACAAGGAGAATACGCTTCTCGGCTCGTCGACCGGCATAAAACGCCTCACTCCCCAACAGCGTGTCGAGGAGATCGCCAAGATGTTGAGCGGCTCGTCTGTTTCGCAGGCGGCCCTCGAACAGGCTAAGATTCTGCTCTCGTCGGAGCGGGAGTGATATTTCCGAGAATGACGGGCTGCGATGCCCCCGTGGCCGAACATACGTTCGACGGGTATCCGTGCAGCGTCTCGTTTCCCATTATTGCAAATGCTATCGCCTCCTTGGCATCGGACGACAGTCCGATTTCGTCCTGCGTGGTTACCGTAACTCCGGGCAGGCGCTCGGCTATCATGCGGCGCAGCGTGCTGTTGTGAGCGCCTCCTCCTCCCAGTATGGTGCGGCCGATGGGGTAGCGCGGGATCACGAACCGCCGGTATGCCTCGGCAATTGTCGCGGCGGTGAAGGCCGTGACGGTGGCTATTATGTCGGCAGGGGCTACTGCGGCCCAGCGTCCGAGCAGGTCTACCGTGAACTGTTCGCCGAACATCTCGCGGCCGGTACTCTTGGGCAGCGGCATCGAAATGTAGGGGTGCGACATCAGCTCGTCCAGCATCTTCTGATTGACGGTTCCGGCAGCGGCCGTAGCACCGTCGGCATCGTACGGCTTGCCGTAGAGGCGCTGCATGGCTTCGTCGATGATCATGTTCCCCGGGCCCGTATCGAAGGCGAATATGTCGGTGATGTTTCCGGTCGACGGGATGACCGACACGTTGCCTATTCCGCCGATATTCTGCAGTGCGACATTCTCGTCGGGCGAGTAGTAGAGTACGAATTCGCTGTACGGCACGAGCGGGGCCCCTTCTCCGCCGGCAGCCACATCCATTGTCCGGAAGTTCGAAATGACCTTGACACCGGTCTGGTATGCTATGACGGCCGGTTCGCCGATCTGGAGCGTCGAGCGTGCGAACGTACCGTCGGGCTTGGGGATATGCCATACGGTCTGGCCGTGCGAGGCGATGAAGTCGACCTTCGAGATCGGGAAACCGGCTTCGCGGCAGACGCTCTTGGCGGCCTCGGCGAAGAGGTATCCCAGTTTGAAGTTGAGCGAGCAGATCAGGTCTACTGTTCCGGTTGCGGGTTTTACGGCGCGTTTTATTTCGCTTTTTATATCTGCGGGAATCTCGGTTGTTGTGAAGGCGATGAGTTCGACGGAGGTATCCGTTCCCCGTCCTTCGATGCGGATCAAGGCGGCATCGACGCCGTCGAGCGAGGTGCCCGACATCAGACCTATGGCATACATTGTTTCGGTTTCAGGTTAGGTTAATCGTTTGGACAAAGATACCAATAAATCGCATCCGGCAAAACCTTCGGCGGCGGAAAAACGGCTCGCTGATGCGTGCGGCCGGAAAAGTTGCGAAATTTGGTGAAATAATCGTACATTTGCGCCGCAAAACGACCGAGGATATGAACAAGACAAGAGGTCTTATGTGGGCAATCGTATCGTCCGCCACGTTCGGACTGATACCGCTGTTTTCGCTGCCGGTACTGCTCGACGGGGTGGGGCTCGATTCGGTATGCTTCTACCGCTTCGGTTTTTCGACGGTGGGGATGGGGCTCTATATGCTCCTGCGGCGGCGGTCGCTGCGGATCTCCGTGCGAGAATTCGTAATGGTATTCCTGCTCTCGATATTCTACGCCGCAACGTCGATGTGCCTCACCTCATCCTATGTCTATATCCCGAGCGGCATGGCCACAACGATACATTTCCTCTATCCGATCCTCGTAACCTCGATCATGATCCTCATGTTCGGCGAACGCGCGTCGTGGCCGGTGCTCGTTGCGGCGGCGCTGGCCCTTGCCGGAGTCTACCTGTTGTGCGGCAGCGGTGTATCCTCCGGAAACATCGCCTGGCGCGGCGTGGCGGCGGTGCTGGTGACCGTAGTGACCTATGCCACATATATCGTCGGTGTCAACCGCCTTCCGGTGCGGAACATGGACGGCGCGAAGATGACATTCTATGTCCTGCTCTCATCGGCCGTCATATTTTATCTCAATCTGCTGTTCCGGCACGGCGGGCATGTCGATCCGATTCCCGATACCGAAGCTTTGCTGCGGCTTCTGCTGCTGGCGCTGCTGCCGACCCTGATCTCCGACCTGACCCTGATATATGCCATACAGTCGGTCGGCTCGACTATTACGGCCATTCTCGGGTGCATGGAACCGTTGACGGCCGTCCTGATGGGAATGATCTTTTTCTATGAGCGTTTCGTGCCGCTGCAGGTCTTGGGAATCGCGTCAATCCTGCTGGCTGTCATATTGGTTATCCTCTCCGATGGCAGTGGCCGGCGGTATGTCAACCATCTGTTGTGGCTGCGCCGCCGGCACTCGCACTGCCGCAGTTGACCGACGTTTGTAAATATTTTGTTCCGAAGGTGCGAAAGAATCGGCCCTGTATTGCATTGTGGCGAATATTTTTTAAATTTGCGACAGTACATAATCCAAACCGACACACTATGAAACTAAGAACTTTCGTCATCTCGCTGATAGCCCTGTCGTTGGCCGCCGCATCCTATCGGACGTTGGCCTGCACGTCGGCCGTCATCTCGGGCCGCGCAACTCCGACAGGCCGTCCTCTTCTCTGGAAACATCGCGATACCGGCACGGAATGGAACCATATCGAACATTTCCGCGGCAAGCGCTATTCGTTTACGGGTCTGGTCAATTCACTCGACAAGGAGCGCAAGGAGGTCTGGGCCGGAGCAAACGAGGTTGGGCTGGCGATAATGAATACCGCGTCGTACAACATGAAACCCGATTCGCTGAAATATCTGCCCGAGAACGAGGGTATTGTCATGAAGGCCATACTCGGCGAATGCGCCACGGTCGACGATGTGGAGGAGTATCTGCGCAAGATGCCGCAGCCGCGGGCACTCGAAGCCAACTTCGGAGTGATCGACGCCCAGGGCGGAGCCGTCTATTTCGAGGTGTGGGATTACGGCTACACGAAGTTCGATGCCAATGACGTGTCGCTGGCCCCGAACGGATATCTGATACGTTCGAACTATTCGTTCTCGGGCATCCAGGACGACGGCATGGGATATATCCGCTATCAGAATGCCGAATATCTGCTGCACCGCGGATATGCCGCCGGTGAACTCTCGCCCGAATGGATCTTCGCCGAGGCTTCGCGGTCATTCTTCAATGCGATTCTCGATACCGACCTGCTCTCACCGGAGGATATGCCCCGCCGCGGCTGGGCGATAGACCAGGATTACATACCGCGCAAGTCATCGAGCGCCTCGATCGTTATCGAGGGAGTCCGCAAAGGTGAAAATCCCGATGCGACGACCTTGTGGTGCGTTCTGGGTTACCCGCCGTGCGGATATGCCGTAGCGGCATGGGTCAAGGCCGGTGACGAGATCGCCGATTGTATAACAGCGACCGATGAGGGCCTCTCGCAACTGAACAGGATGGCCGTGTCGCTGAAACGCGATGTCTTCCCGATTACGCGCGGCAACGGCTCGCGTTACATGCGGATCGACCTGATAAGGGATATTATGGGGGCATTGCGTCCGTATGAGCAGAAATCGATGCGGGCTGCCCGCGTGATCCGCGACCGCATAGCCAAATCGGGCTTTGATATCGAGGCGGTACGGGAATACAACTCGTCGGTGCTGGCGCATGCACCCTCGGCCGATACGATACGGGCCGCAATCGGTCGGTAATCGTGCTTGCCGGCATCGAATTTGTGCGATATGGGGCCCGGATACTGCAGGGCGGGCATCTGAAGCAGAAAAAAGTGCCGTAAAATTTTGCGAAAAGGGAAAAGTATATTACCTTTGCAATCCGTTCGGAGAGAACTCCGGACTGTATGGTGGATGTAGCTCAGCTGGTTAGAGTGACGGATTGTGGTTCCGAAGGTCGTGGGTTCGAATCCCATCTTCCACCCCTCAGATTGAAATGACGACTCGCTTGAATGGCGGGTCGTCGTTTTTTGTGTGCTTCTCGCAATGTGCCAATGTGCCGCACACGCTTTATCTCCCTTGTCCCAATGTTCGCTGTCGCACTCTTTTCAGCCCTGTCATCACATTCAGGACACCTCTTTCAGTGTAAGCCTGTGTTATCCGCATAAAAACGTCAGACTCTCTGTAAGAAATCAGAAAAACCGCCTTATAATGCATAAAACAGCGACTTTTTTTGTGGCAATCGACGCCTTAATGTTGCAGTGAGAAAAAACATTTTTTAACTTTGTAGGGTCGCGTGAGCGATTATAGATAGTGAAAGTGTTTTGCTTTTATTCCGTGTAGGGAATCTGGTAAATTTGAAATCAGCGTAAGTTTTCTATATATAATTCACTTATAATCAATTCATTTATATTTTTACACCTTCAATTAAGAAACAATACAGAAACAAAATCGTCGATTAAAGCTAATTCTGACCTTTTCTATTTTCATTAGGTTTCATTCCCTTCACTTGTTTGCACAAGGAGCCTATGCTTTACTGTGAGCAGTTATTCTCTCTACTCCAAGAGACATTTATTGATAAACATACTTGCAGCCAAAAAAGAAAAACCCCCGATCTCTCTTCAGCCTGTGCTTCCCTTTTATTGGCAGCCAAAACCGCTTTTACCGTAATAGCCATAGGCATACTGTCAAGCAAATATGCCTATCTAAATATAGTTTACTTTGGTTTAGCTTATATATAGAGCTAATAAACTAAAGTAAACTGAATTTATTCAGCTTGTTCAACAATGCAGCCAAAAGAAAAATGGCTGTAACCAATAAGTTTTGGCGCAGCCATCTTTTTCCCTTCAAGATAGGTATGTGACTTAATATATTTTATTATCAGATATATAATACGGCAAATACCTAATTGAATAACAGAATAGTAACAACTTGGCAATATATGGTTCCAACTAATTACCTATACGATTTTTTACCAGAATCTTGTTAATTAGAAAATCTATCGCAATATGTCAACAATGTATCTATTATTTCATATAAACAGGTAGTGTTTGCCATAGCCGGAATGAGTAACCAACTGTTTGTTTCTACTTACATGCTTCAGTTGCCAGATAAAACAAGTTTGGAAAAATTCTTATTATGTCAATTAAAGGAGTAAATCATTCACATATAAGATGGACTGAAAAGGAAGTATTAAAACATTAATTCCATTTTCAGTCCATTTTACAATTACAGTTTCCAGCCGGAAATGCTTTCTTGAATATTCCATAAATGAGCGTACAGCCCTTCATTTCGGACAAGGTCATCATGTGTGCCTTCTTCCTTTATCCGTCCGTTGTCCAAGACAATAATCTGGTCGGCATCCTTGATAGTTTTAAGCCTGTGGGCAATGGCGATAACGGTACGTCCCTTGATTAACGAATCGATTGCTTTTTGCACTTCTACTTCATTTTCGGGGTCAAGTGAGGCGGTTGCTTCGTCAAGCAGAATGATTGGCGCATCTTTTAGAATAGCACGGGCTATGGATACGCGTTGCTTTTCTCCGCCCGAAAGGGTACACCCCCCTTCGCCTACCAAGGTGTCATATCCTTTGGGCAACCGCATGATGAAGTCATGGCAACAGGCTTTTTTAGCTGCGGCTATAATTTCTTCTTCCGTCGCGTCAGTTTTACCAAAGCGGATATTATTGCGTATGGTGTCCTGAAACAGATAAACATCCTGAAATACCATAGAGATGTGGCTCATCAGACTTTCTGGATTTATCTCATTCATCGGAACACCATTGAAAAAGATACATCCTTTCTGTGGGTCGTAGAAACGGGCGCAAAGCTTCATCACCGTACTTTTCCCGCTTCCCGAAGGTCCGACAAGAGCCGTCAAGGAGTTTTTCGGGAGCGTAATGTTTATATCATGCAACACTTCCTTGTCTTGATAGGCAAACGATACGTGTTCAAACCGGATGTCGCCCGCTGCCGGGGATTGCTGTTCTCCTTTCATCTCCGGCTCGTTCATCAAGGAAAGGATGCGTCCACCGGCAATGGAAAAATAGCGGAACTCGGTAAAGTTTGTCAGTGCGGAAGTCAGCGGGTCGAACACACGGGAGCCAACCACGAGGAACAGCACGAATACGAGAATGGAAAGCTCGCCTCCCAACAGAAGGTAAGTTCCACATAGCACCATCATTGTCAGCCCGGCACGTACTAAAGTGATGCTCAACAAGACGAATGGGCCTAACAAGGCCTCCTGACGGATGCAAGCACGGCGAAGTTCCTCAAAAGCATCGCGCAACCTAACAAAGCGGTCACCTATCAGATTGTACGCTTTCATTACACGAATACCCTGTAAGTATTCTTCCAACCGATTTCCAGCATTTATTTTTGCTTGAATTTGCCTGCCGCTTAACTTCCGCTGTGCCTTTGTGCTTGCCCACAGAACGAGCAAGGCAAGCGGCAAGGCGGCAAACATACTGACCGCCATCCTCCAATCTATCCATACAAGCGAAGCAAAAGCCAGTACGGGCATGACTATGGCACCCATAAGTTGGGGCAGGTGGTGCGAAATTCCGGTTTCTGCCATCATGAAGTCCGTAACAAGCATAGACGACAAATCACCCGGATCACGTTTCGACAAAAAGCCCAACGATAGTTTCCGCAAGTGCTCCGCCAGCGACAAACGCCCGGAAGCACTCATTTCGTATGCTCCTCTAAAATTGGCTCGGTAGGATGCCCGTTCTGCCAAAGCCATGACCAGCATATAAACAGCCATAATGCCGAATATCCACCACAGGCGGGTCGTGTCAAGCGGCTGTCCGCTCCCGTCAAATGCACTGAAAATGATACGTATCGCTTCTATAGAAAGACAAAACGGTACTATATTCACTAAGTTGGCAAGCATGGTGTAACCCACCGGCTTGTAAAGTCTTTCCGTGTGACCTATTGTAATATTCTTTATTGCATTCATATCTTATTTTATTTATATGCTATAATATGTATTTCTTCCTTTTTACGGATTGTTCTGATGGATGAAAATCCGGCTTCATGCAACCGCTCTTCCAATTCTGCCGGAGTATAGACAACCATACCGTCTATCCGTTCCGTCCACATTTTTCCAAGTTCGGGGTCGCTCGCTTCCAGACTAATAAGGAAACAACCTCCTTCTCGGAGAACACGCGCCACTTCAGACAACGCTATGTTTACAGGCGACCAAAAATAGACCGTTTCAAAAGCCGTGATAGCATTAAAAAATCCATCCTCATAAGGTAATGAACAAACATTCCCTTGTTGTATGAAACATCTTTTATTCAAGTCTTTTTCGTTGTACTTTTGGGCGAATGAAACACTTTCTTCTGACAGGTCTATGCCGTAGATATTTCCTTTTGGACATAAATTCAATAAACGTTTCAAATTCGCACCACCGCCACAGCCTATATCAAGAACATTCCAATTCGGCTGCCATTCCACTTGCTTCATGCCACGATTAGCTAAAGATGCATGAAAACAATTCATTCCTCGCAAAATCATCCGTCCCCAAAATCCTTGCGGACAACTTGTGTTTTGCAAGACCTTGTTTAAGAAATTCTTCTTTCTCATATTGCTTTTAGTTTTTGTTCAACGTCCAATGGTATGCGCTCGTATAGGCATCCCACATGTTTTTATATACACCCTCTGTCACGGATAATTGTTCATGCCTTCCGCATTGCACAATGCTTCCTTCTTTCATGACGACAATCTGATGCGCAGAAATGATGGAAGAAAGGCGATGGGCAATCACAATGACCGTCTTGTCCTTTATCAGCGACTGCAAAGCCATCTGCATTTTATGCTCGTTTTCAGGGTCAGCGAAAGCAGTCGCTTCGTCCAACACCAGTATCGGAGCATTCTTCAATATGGCACGAGCCACACATATCCGTTGGGCTTCACCGCCGGACAGGAATACACCTTTATCGCCTATCCTTGTTTCGTAGCCTTGCGGCAAACGCTCTATGAAATCGTGGCATTGGGCAGCTTTCGCAGCGGCTATCACCTTTTCTTTCGTGGCATCAGGAGAGCCTACGGCGATGTTCTCATAAAGAGTGTCGTAAAAAAGGAAAGTGTCTTGAAAGACGAATGAAACCATATCCATCAGTTTTGCGGTAGGTATTTGGCGTATATCTGCACCGCCTATACATATTTTCCCTTGCTCCACATCCCAGAACCGAGGTATCAGGTTGGCAACCGTTGATTTGCCGCTTCCTGACGGACCGACAAGGGCGGTTATCTTTCCTTGTGGTGCAATGAAGCTGACATCACGCAGGGCTTCCGTCCGTGTTCCCTGTTCTGTGTTCTCGTAGGAGAATGACATATGGCGAAATTCCACATCGTAAGCGGCAGGCACTTGCGGATGTCCCGGCTCCGGCACAGGTTTCTTTTCCAATATGCGGTCGATACGGTTTACACCTTCATCGATGTCGCGCGTATTACCTCCCAAGAATGTCAGTTTATAAACGGGGGAAGCCATACCCGGTCCCATGATAATGAAGAACAGCCATACTACCGCCAATGACAAGGATTGCGGACTGGCTTGCATCAGCAAGATGCCCATAGGAAGAATAAACGTTACCATCGAATTGAGCAAGACGGTAAAGGCAATCATCCCGTTCTGGTAGGTGTCACAGCATTTCAAGGCGAATGTCTTGTATGCCTGAATCTCGGCATTGAACTGACGGAACGAACGGACGCTTTGCCCGAATATCTTGACGACGGGCATTCCCCGTACATACTGCACAGCTGATGCGCTCATTTTTTCCTGTGCATCGTAGTAGATACCCATGAACTCCCTTGCCCTTTTTCCCATGAAATTGGAAAATTGCAGGAATAAGCTAAGCACCACAACGGCCAGGCACACGACTGTCAGCCACACATCCAGCGAGAAAAAGATGACCAGCATTACCACTACCGTTGCCATTACATTGACCAAATCCGGAATGGTATGGGCGATGAAGCCCTCTATTTTCTCGATATTCTGGTCCATTGTTTTCTTGATGGCTCCCGTAGAGGTATTGTTCAAATATCCCAAAGGCAGTTTGCCGATATGTTCAGACAGACGGACACGCAACCCATACAAGATACGGAATGCAGCCACATGTGAGGACATCAGGGCGGCATAGAGCAATATCAATCCGCCAACAAGCCCTCCAAATGCAATCCATCCCCAACGCATCATGTCCGTTCCGTCCAAAGCGGAAAGATTGGAGCCATTCGACAGCAACTCTTTCAAAATTTCATAAACTGCCCAATAAGGCACAAGCATACACACCGCGCTGCCAGCCGACAGCAGACCTGCTAATATAAGCAGACCTTTCCTTTGTCCCGCTATCTCGAACAGACGGGACAAACCTTTTTTCTTTTTTGATTTTTCCATTGTTATTACGCTATTTTGATGTGATTTTATATCCGAGCAATGAACTGAATTTGTAGCAGAGCCAAGGGATGCGCCCCAATATCTGCCCGAAGAAGAATCCCCAGCGTGAACGGAAGAACTTCATATAGTTAGCCTGTTCAATGAGCTTTAAAGACGGTTCCCATTGTTCCACCACATACCCGTTGCTTATGCCGGAACGGATTTGAGCCTCGTGTTTGCGGAGCGAATCGGGCTTCACACCATGTCGGCTCATTATCGTGCCGCACACGTCAAACCACAATTCACCTCCCCCGAAACGGTTTGCCACGTGATGCAGGAAGGATTTTACTTGCTTCTCGTAGAAGTACATCAGTACCCCCTCCACGATGAAGATAAATTCTGCTTCGGGGTGTTTCCGGCGCAGGTCATCCATCCAGTCGGTCTCCAACAAAGACGCTTCAATATAGACATTGTCCGGCTGTTCGGGTATCAATTCCCGGCGTAGAGCAATGACCTCAGGCAAATCTAAATCATAAAAGACTGCTTTCTGACTTCCGATACGCTGGAAACGGGTATCCAGTCCACATCCCACATTGACCACGACCGGATGCGAATGTGCTTTAATAAATCGGCGCACAGCGCAGTCGAAATACCAGCCGCGCACCACACATCCCACTTCGCTCAGCTTCGCCCCGTCGAATCGGGAGTAATCGTATTCCAAGCTGTCAACCAGTTGTTCCGCCGCCTTGTCGCACAGAATGGGATCGGCACGGCAGCTTTCTTTGGCTCTCATGTACAGCGGAATAAGCAATGTTTCCGCTACAATGCTCTTAAACTCGTATTTCTGTCTCATATTTTTGGAGTGTTTAATAGTGAACGATA
>URTU01000050.1 GCA_900550925.1 uncultured Alistipes sp.
CGTCCGGGCAGCCGATAGAGATTGAGATGTCGGCATTGACCCGTACGCTCCGCGGAAGGTACTATGTGGTATTCGGAGTCTTCTCGACGGCCGACAACGCCTCGCGGTTCATCGAACGTACCGTTACGGCCAATCCGGCAGTCGTGTGCCGAGCCTATCTCTTCTCGGATGGCAAGATCCTGATCAGCGGTTTCGAATCGGATGAGCGTGCCGCAGCCGAAACATTCATGAAGGAGAACCGTGCGATATGTCCCGAAATGTGGATCTTCTCAAAATAACACCCGCAGCAGGCTATCCGTTGCGTGGCTTGTACTCCAATACGACATCTTATGAGTAGTTTTATGCGGGACTTCGTGGCGATAGATTTCGAAACGGCGAACCGGAACGGCAGCAGCATCTGCAGCATGGGCGCCGTCATTGTCCGCGACGGACGCCGTTGCGACGATTTCTACAGCCTCGTCCGCCCCGCCCCGAACTATTACAGCCGTTTTACGACCGCAATTCATGGCCTTACGCGCGCCGATACCGATGCAGCCGACCATTTTCCGGAGGTGTGGCAGCGTTTTGCACCTCGCATCGGCGGCCTCCCGCTGGTCGCGCACAATGCACGCTTCGACGAATGGTGCCTGCGGTCGGCTTTCGAATACTATGGGTTGGAATATCCCGATTACCGTTTTGCATGCACGCTGATCGCTTCGCGGCGGTTGCTCCGCGGCCTGCCCAACTACCAGTTGCAAACGGTCTCGGAGGCATGCGGCTATTCGCTCAAGGATCATCACCATGCCCTGGCCGATGCCGAGGCGTGTGCACGGATCGCAGTCCGGTTGTCGGAACTCGACGGCGGAACGATATTTGCACCCCGATTGTCGACCAAATAATATCAACAATGGACAAAGATAAGATCAATGCCTCGATCGACAAGCTGGCCGAGGAGGCTGAACGTACGGTCGACCTTATGGCGACGAAAATCGATGAGGCGACGCGTTGCGGGCGTCGTCGTATGGCGCGCAACCGCCGTGAAATGGGCGACAGGTTTGCGGACAAGGTGTCTGAAGCCGGCGAACGGGTCGGCGAAAAGGCCGACCGGCTGGCTGACGAGATCCGCCGCCGTACACGGTAGAGGGCGGATTAGAGATTCAGGAATCCCAACTGGTTCAGCAGTACGAACAGTATGCAGACCGGTGCCACCCACCGCAGGATGAAGACGAACAGGCGGATGTTGATGAACCGGACCGTATGGTTGTTGGTGATTTCGTTTTCGAGCACGTCGCGCTTGACCTTCCATCCGACGAACAGGCATGTGAATATTCCGCCGAGCGGGAGCATGATATTGGCGGTCAGATAGTCCAGCGAATCGAAAATATTCTTGCCGCAGATGGTCCAGTCGCTGAGCAGGCTGAACGACAGCGAACAGATGCTTCCGAAGATCAGCATCGCGATTGTCGTGATCCATGCGGCGGCCGCCCGCGAGCGGTTCCACTGTTCGTGGACATAGGCCGTGACCACCTCGTGTATGGAGATTGTTGAGGTCAGCGCGGCGAGAACCAGCAGCAGGAAGAATATCGACGACCAGACAATGCTGAATGACAATCCGTGGAATATGTTTGGCAGCGTGATGAAAACGAGCGACGGGCCGGCTCCGGGGCGTATTCCGACGCTGAATACCGCCGGGAATATCATCACGGCCGCCAGAATAGCCACCATCGTGTCGATCAGCGCCACGTTTATGGCGGTCTTTCCGATGTTGGTCGATTTGTCGAAGTACGAGGCGTAGACGATCATGCAGCCGAGACCGACCGAGATCGAGAAGAATGCCTGGCCGATTGCGTTGAGTACGACTGAGGAGTTGACTTTCGAGAAGTCGGGCCGGAAGAGGAAGCGAAGGCCTTCGCCGCCGCCGGGCATCGTTATCGAGCGGATACAGAGTACGATGAGTATGATGAACAGCAGCGGCATCATGATTTTTGCAGAACGTTCGATGCCCTTCTGTACGCCGAGCAGGATGATGACATGTGTCAGTATGACGAATGCGGCGGTTGCGACGAGCGGTTTCCAGGGGTTTGAGATGAACTGGTTGAAGTAGGCTTCGTACTGTTCCGGGGTACTGTATTGCGCGAGTGCTCCGGTGATCGACTGGAAGGTGTAGTTTAGGGTCCAGCCGGCCACGACCGCATAGAAGGCGTAGATGAGGAATGCTGCCAGGACGCCGTTGTAGCCGATTGCACACCAGGCGGTGTGCGGGGCGAGTTTCTTGTATGCACCGACGGCGTTGAGGTTTGTATGGCGGCCGACGAAGAATTCGGCAACGAGCAGCGGGATTCCGAATACGAGTATGCATATCAGATAGATTATCAGAAAGGCACCGCCGCCGCCTTCGCCGGCAATGTATGGGAATCGCCAGATGTTTCCCAATCCGACGGCGCTTCCGACCGATACCAGTATGGCACCGAGTTGGCTGCCGAATTTCGCTCGATTGTGTGTCATTTGACCAGAGAGTTTTTTGAAACGGAATATCGTTTTTTGAGGTTTGACGACAAATATAAACAGAAAAATCCGAAAACGGATGTCCCGGAACCGGACGGACGGCAGGCAGAATAGACTGTTCTATAAGCAGATGTGGCGATAATCGAAGTTTTTGAAACAGACCCGGCACCAAAATGCGGAATAGTGTAGCCGGATGGCCTTGAAATAGCGAAAATCGTAATCTGGATATATTTTTGCCGTTCGTGTGTTTTTCTCTGCGGCTGCCGAACGGATGCTCAGTTCCGGGACAGTTCGCTCGCTTACGTTGTCGGGATGCCGCATCCGATTCGCTACGGATGTCGCACATGGCTCGGTATCATCAATATTGCACGGTCTAATGCGCGAAAAATTGCATATATTCACGAAAAAATGTTATTTTTGCCACGTGTAACGCCTGTTGGCGTTGCAATGTTGCAAACAATCGCAGATCAGAAGTTTAACTTAATACGTTTTTAGTTATGAAGTATCTGACAGAAGAGAAACTGACGATCGTCGGCGCTGCCGGCATGATCGGTTCAAACATGGCCCAGACCGCACTGATGATGCATCTGACGCCTAACATCTGCCTTTACGACCCGTTCGCACCCGCTCTGGAAGGCGTGGCCGAAGAGTTGTACCACTGTGCCTTCGAAGGCGCAAATCTGACATTTACCTCCGATATCAAGGAGGCATTCACCGGTGCCAAATATATCGTATCGTCGGGCGGCGCTGCCCGCAAGGCAGGCATGACCCGCGAAGACCTCCTGAAAGGGAATGCCGCTATCGCAGCCGAACTGGGCAAGAATATCAAGACCTACTGCCCCGATGTTAAACATGTCGTCGTGATCTTCAACCCGGCCGATATTACCGGTCTTATTACGCTGCTCTACTCGGGCCTGAAACCGAACCAGCTGACTACGCTGGCTGCTCTGGACAGCACCCGTCTGCAGCACGAACTGGTGAAATATTTCGGTCTGCCCGCATCGGAGATTCAGAACTGCCGTACCTACGGCGGCCACGGCGAACAGATGGCCGTATTCGCTTCGACAACAAAGATCGCCGGCGAACCCCTCTCGAAACTCATCGGTACGCGTATGCCCGAGAGCGACTGGAATGATCTGCGTCAGCGTGTCATCCAGGGCGGTAAACACATTATCGAACTTCGCGGACGTTCGTCGTTCCAGAGCCCGGCCTATCTGTCGATCGAGATGATCGCTGCGGCAATGGGTGGAGCTCCGTTCCGCTGGCCGGCCGGTGTATATGTACACAGCGACGGTTTCGACCACATAATGATGGCAATGGAGACCACGATCGGCGCCGACGGTGTTCACTACCGTGTTGTCGAGGGTACTCCCGAGGAGCACAAGGCTCTTGAGCAGAGCTACGAGCACCTCTGCAAGATGCGTGACGAGGTGATCGAGATGGGTGTTATCCCCGCAATTGACCAGTGGTCTACGCTCAACCCCAACCTCAAGTAGTTGGAGAGAGTCTGTCGGAGGGGTGCCCAATGATGGACGGCAATCATCCGAAATCGGCTGACGGCATTTGCATGCAGTCGGTAAGGATTTGGGGGATCGTCCAGAGAGAGGGCCGCGTTATGAGCGGGCCGACGGGATGAAAGCCGGAGAGCCCACGTACAGTAAGCCCTGTAATCCGCACAGATAACACACATAAAAATGAAAACGGCCGCAACTGAATGGTTGCGGCCGTTTTTTGTTCAGAGGGATGATTATTCCTGAGCGGGTGCGGGAGTGTCGGTTATTCCGAGCTCCTTCTTCACCAGCGGCAGGATATCGGTTACCTGAGCCTCGTCGACGTAGATCAGGCTTCCCATCGAAAGGTCGAATATTGCAGTGAAACCGCCCTCCTTGGCCACCTTTGATATGGCATCGTTGGCTTTCTGGAAAATCGGGGCATATACCTCTTCCTGTTTCTTGCTGAAATCTTCGCTGGCGATCTGACGGAATTCGTTTTCGCGGGCCTTGGAGTCGCTCAGCTCCTTCTCCTTGATCGAACGCTGCATGTCGGTCATCGAGGCCTGGTTCTTCTGGTACTCGGCGAAAAGGTTGTTGAATTCAACGGTCAGGGCTTCGATCTGTTCGTTGAGCTCTTTGGCATAGGCTTCCAGATCGGTATTGGCCTGCGCAGTTTCGGGCATGGAAGCGATCAGTTCCTGCGAATTGATACGACCGAACTTCTGTGCGAAGAGTGCCGTAGAGCTGAACATGAACGCTGCGAGAAGGGTCAGTTTAAAAAGTTTTTTCATAAAAAAGTATTTTAAAGTTTTTTAACAGTGTTATTTAATCAGTTTGATGATCTCCTCCGTCTTGTCGATTCCTGTTGAATAATAGAGCAGGGTGGCATTCGAGGCGATGTCGATTACCATGTCGAATCCGTTAGCCTTCGAGTAGTCGGCAATGGCCTTGAAGACCTTCTCCTGAATGGGCTGTATCAGCTCGATACGTTTTTTCATCAGTGTGCCGTCGTTGCCGAATATCGACTCCTGGAATTTGGTAGCCTCCTGCTCCTTGTCGAGAATGGCCTGTTCGCGTGCGTCGCGGGCCGAAGTCGAGAGGTTGGCCTTCTGGGCCTGATAGTTGTTGTATAGGGTGGCTACGGCTTCGAATTTGGCATCGACCTGCTGCTGGTATGTTTCGGCCAGGTTGTCGAGTTCGGTTATGGCGTTGTTGTAGTCGTTGATCGACTTGAAGATCTTTTCGCTGTTTACCACCATATAGTTCTGAGCCGAGAGGGCTCCGATACAGCCGACTGCGGCCAGTATCGTCAAAATAATCTTTTTCATAGCTGCGAAATTTTATCTGTTCAACTAAAATTGCTGTCCGATCATGAAGTGGAACTGGCTTCCGCTGGGTTTTGACTGTCCGGCGGCGGGGTCGAAACCGTAACCCCAGTCGATGCCGAGCCAACCCACGACGGGAAGGTACATTCTGACGCCGACGCCAAGCGAACGTTTGATCTTGAACGGCGAGAAGTCTTTCCACGACGAGAAACCATTACCGCCTTCTGCAAATACCAATCCGTAAATGGTCGACGAAGGCTTCATTATGAAAGGATAACGCAATTCGACAGTATATTTATTGTATGCACGCGAATAATTCGATTCATCGTTGGCGGGATTCAGGGCGCCGTCCTCGTAACCGCGCAGGCGGATCATGTCGACACCGTAGATGCTGTAACCGGACATTCCGTCGCCGCCGACATCGAACAGTTCGAAGGGCGAGAGTTTGTTTCGGTTGTAGTTTCCGACGTAACCCATCTCGGCAGCGGCCATGAGCACGAGGTTGTTGTTGCTCGACAGCGGGTAATACCACTGTGCCTTGAGGTTCCATTTGTGGTATTCGATCCACTTGTAGCGTTTCTGGTCGGACATGGCCTTGTTGCTGTAGTCCTTGCCGTCCCAGAGCGATACGGGCGGGGTCAGGGTCAGGGCGATGGTGAATTCCGAACCGCGGCGCGGATAGTATGGCTGGTCGATCGAGTTACGCGACAGGACCGTCTTGAACGAGATGACGTTTGCCACACCGTTCTCCATGATGAAGTAGTCCCAGTCCTTGAGGGCGTAACGTTCGTATCCGATTTCGTTGTAGAGGGTGAAGTATGGGTCCGGCCAGTTCAGACGGCCTATACCGGCCGTAACGCCCATTGCGCGGAAGTGTTTGGTCGACGACTGCCAGATATAGTAGGCATTGTTCTCCTCGGACCAGTAGAGACCGACGGTAAGTGAATTGGGTTTCTTGCCGCCGAGCCACGGGTCTGTGAAGGTGATCGAAGCCGACTTGTAGTATGTACCGTTTGTCTGGACGCCGATTTGCAGGCGCTGGTTCTGCCCCTGCGGGTATGGGCGCCACGAACCCTTCTTGAAGAAGCGTTTGATCGAAAGGTTATTGAGCGTGATGGCAGCCGATCCGACGAATGTATTGGCACCCCAACCGCCGGCGATGTTGAACTGGTCGGAGGGGGTCTCTTCGAGCGGCCACGAGATGTCGACCAGCTCGTCGCTGACGGGCTGTATGTTGGGCATGATTGTTTCGGCGTTGAAGTGACCCATCGAACCGAGTGTACGGATGGTCTGCATCAGCATCGAACGGTTGTACAGCTCGCCCGGGCGGGTATAGAGTTCGCGGCGGATGACCTCGTCGTCGAGACGGTTGTTGCCCGAAATGCCGACTTCGTTGATGCTGAACTGCTTTCCTTCGAAGATTTTGAGTTCTAGGTCGATCGAGTCGGCTCCGACGATGATCTCGGCCGGATCGATCTGCGACATCAGGTATCCCGAGTTCTGGTAGTTCGACTTGATCGAGGAGTTGTCTTCGGGATTCTCCTCGCGGCCTATACCCAGACGTTTGTGCAGGGTCTTCTTGTCGTACGTGTCACCCTTCTTGATGCCGAGGGTGGCATCGAGGGCTTCGGTCGGGTAGACGCTGTTGCCGACCCATGTGATGTTTCGGTAGTAGTATTTGTTTCCTTCCGAGACGTCGATGGTGATGCCGATACGTTTTTCGTTGATGTCGTAGATCGAGTCCGAAATGATGGTGGCATTGCGGTATCCGCGCGAATTGTAGAAGTCGATCAACAGGTCCTTGTCATTGGCATACTCCTGCTCCTTGAGGCGGGTGCTTGCAAAGATGTTGATACTCTTCTGGTGGGTCTTCTTGAATGTGCGGCGCAGACGTCTGTCGGTGAAGACCTCGTTTCCGTTGAACTTGATCTCGCCGATCTTGACGCGGTCCTTCTTGTCGATGACGTAGGTGACGTTTACGGCATTCTTTATGATCGAGTCGTTTTCGATCCGGACGTTTATCGAGGCGTTCCGGAAACCCTTCTCGTCATAATATTTCTTGATGAGGGTTTTGTTTTTTTCGAGGATGTAGTCCGAAAGTTCGCTGTTTCGTTTGAGGCTGAGCTTGTCGATGAGTTCGTTCTGCTGGCCGCGGCCGATGCCTTCGAACAGCCATCGGAATACACGTGGGCGCTCCTGCAGTATCAGCGTGAGGTCAACGTTATCCCCGTCGATCGTTGCGCCGATCTTGACGTCGGAAAAGTAGCGCTGGCTCCACAGACGGGATTCGGCCATTTTGATATTGCTGCCCGGAATGTATATCGAATCGCCGCGTACGAGTCCCGATGTTGCGATGAGGATATTTGGATCGAGGTACTGAACTCCCTGGACCTTTATATCCCGTATGACATATTTTTTAGGGTTCTTGTAGTCGATCATCCGGCTCTCTTCGGGGAAATCGGGAACGATCGTCTCCGAAGCGGTAGAGTCGGCCTTGGCTACCGAAACGGTATCCAGTGGCTGTTGTTGAGCTGCAAGAGCCGTAACGGTCATGAACGCAGCAAGCAGTGCCGTAAAGCGGATTTTTCTCATTGTTTAATTGGTCTCTTTTTCATCAGTTTTGTTTGCCGGCGACCAATCCGTAACGCCGGTCGCGTCTCGAATATTCTTGAATGGCCCTGTGCAGCTCCTCTTCGGAGAAGTCGGGCCACAGTATGTCGGTGAAGTAGAACTCGGTATAGGCCGACTGCCACAGCAGGAAGTTACTCAGCCGGTATTCGCCGCTGGTACGTATGAGCAGGTCGGGATCGGGGATTCCGGCCGTGAGCAGATGGTCGTTGACGGTCTGTGGGGTTATGTCGTCGACGGCGAGTTTTCCGGCGAGGACTTCGGCAGCGATCTCTCTGGCGGCTTCGGTGAGTTCGTTACGGGCGCTGTAGTTGAAGGCGAGGATCAACGTAAGGCGGTCTCCGGCAGCGGTTTCGGATTCGATGCGGTCAATGAAACCGCGGACCTTGTCGGTGAACCGGGAGCGGTCGCCGATGACCAGGACCTTGACTCCCTGCCGTTGGAGTTCTGGGGATTCGTTGATGACGCTTCGGCAGAAGAGCTCCATGATTGCATCGACCTCTTCAGCTGGCCGGCCCCAGTTTTCGGCCGAGAAGGCGTAGACGGTCAGATATTTGACTCCGAATCGGGCGGCCCCCTTCACCGCATTCCGCAGGCGTTCGGCGCCGACGATGTGACCTTCGACGCGTTTTTTGCCGTGATGCGAGGCCCATCGGCCGTTTCCGTCCATGATGATGGCCACGTGTTGCGGTATTTTAAGGTTTTCGCTCATAACGTTGTTCGATCGCAGATAACTAACTCCTTGTTCGTAATAAATCACAAAGATAGCGAAAATTTGCGATAATGAAACAAATTTTGGGACAATGAAACAAAATGAATCGGGGCGATACGCAGAATCAGTTCCCGTAAGATTATTCTCTGGTAGTTTTTTGGTCGCGGCCGTCCATTCCCCACATCATCTTCTCTCTTAACGTATCGTAGAAAGATATATTTTGCGGCTGGGCCAAAAAAATCTTGGTCGCGGATTTTTTGACCGTGAATACCGAACCTTCGCGGACGCGGTAGGCGGTGTTGTCGAGCGATACGAATGCGTATGGCTGGCGGCTTTTGATTCTGAATGTGACCTGGCTGCTGTCGGGGATTACGACCGGCCGCATGGTGAGGTTGTGCGGGGCGAGCGGCGAGATGACCAGACACGAGCATGTAGGGGCGACCACCGGACCTCCGACACTCAGCGAGTAGGCGGTCGAGCCGGTAGGGGTTGAGAGCAGTACGCCGTCGCCGTGATACGTTGCCACCATCTGTCGGTCGACGTATGCCTCGACCGAGATCATGCTGGCACCGTGGCGCTGGATTGCGAATTCGTTGACGGCATAGGGCCACTGCATGGTGACATTGGCATCGTGTTCGATGTGGAGTATCGAGCGTTCCTGCACGTCGATACGGCCGTCGCGGATGCTGGCGAATACCTCTTCGGCGCGGTCCCCGGGGGCGCAGGCCAGGAATCCCAACCGTCCGGTGTTGAGACCGATGACGGGAACGGGTTCGCCTTCGAGGCGGCGGATTCCCTCCAGGATGGTGCCGTCGCCGCCGATGCAGACCATTGTCGAGGGTTGGGACTGGGGGCCTACGGTCAGGGCATAGCTTTTGATCTGCGACCGGCTGCAGATTCCGAGCCGTTCGAGTTCATGGGCGAGCTCCTCGTTGGCGCACCAGTCGAATCCCATATCGGACATGAGTCCAATGATTTGTCGCAGGAATTCGGGCCGCAGCGACGTGGACATGCGCGAAAAAAGTATTATGTTCATGTTCGAGTCTGCAAAATAATTGATAACTTTGTGGTTGCAAAGATAGGAAAAGTCGGATGCAAACGAGTCGCTTTGACGTGAGTTTTTTATCCGGCGGCGAGCTATCTTTCTGACAAATATACGAAGAATTATGACAAAACTGAGCGTCAACATAAACAAGATTGCCGTGATACGCAATTCGCGCGGCGGCAATCTTCCGGATGTCATTCTTGCGGCGCGGAACATCGAGCGTTACGGCGCCGAGGGAATAACGGTACACCCGCGTCCCGACGGCCGGCACATACGTTACGACGATGTCCGTGAACTGAAACGGGTTCTGAAGGTCGAATTCAACGTCGAGGGCAATCCGATCGAGAGTTTTATGGATCTGGTCACCGAGGTGCGCCCGACGCAGGTTACGCTGGTCCCCGATGCCCGGGACGCCATCACCTCGAATGCCGGCTGGGATACGATCCGTAACCGTGATTTCCTGGTTTCGGTGTGCCGGAAGATGCATGAGTGCGGTATCCGGGCGTCGATCTTCGTCAACCCCGACCCGGAGATGGTCCGCGGGGCCAGGGAGTGCGGGGCCGACCGCGTCGAACTCTATACCGAAGCCTATGCGGCGGGTTACGAGGCCGATCGCGAAAAGGCCATAGCTCCGTATGTCGAGGCGGCCGAGGAGGCGCACCGGCTGGGGCTCGGACTGAATGCCGGCCACGACCTTAATTTGCAGAACCTTAACTATTTCCTACGCACGATACCGTTTGTTGACGAGGTCTCGATAGGCCATGCTCTGATCAGCGATGCGCTCTATTTCGGGCTGGAGAATACGGTGACGATGTATCTGCGCGAGATCCCGAGATAGACTGTCGGAGATGGACTGTCGGCCCGCAGTGCTCCGAGACGTACTCGATCCGTAAAACGCGGCTTGATTATATTTTGAAAACAAACATAACCCCTAACGATTGACTAAAAAACTGTCGTATGAAACGCATTCTATTGACACTCATTGCTCTCGGCACAATGTTCGCGGTCGGGGCGCAGACCGATTACCATATCCAGAAGGTGACACTGTTCGAACTCCTGCCGGTCGGACATCGTGACATCGTCTTTCTGGGCAACAGCCTGACGGACGGTTGCGAATGGGCCGAACTGTTCGGCAACCCGCATATCAAGAACCGCGGCATCAATGCCGACAATACGGTTCAGATGCTCGAGCGTCTCGATCCGATCGTTTCGGGGCAGCCTAAGAAACTCTTCCTGCTGACGGGTGTGAACGATCTGGCCGACGGCCGCTCGCCCGAAGCTACGGCCGAGAATATTGCCCGCATAGTCGACCGTTTCAGGAAGGAGAGTCCGCGCACGAAGATATTCGTACAGAGCGTGCTTCCGGTGAACGATACCTACGGCCGCTTCAAGAGCTACAAGGATGGTGCGCTGGACGAGCCGATACGGCAGTTGAATGTTCTGATCGAGAAGTTGTGCGCCGAGCGCGGGATCGTTTTCATCGACCTCTACTCTCATTTTGTCGGGGAGGACGGACGCATGAAGGCCGAGTTGACAAACGACGGTCTGCACCTGAAGGGCCCGGGCTATCTGATCTGGAAGGGCGTAATCGAAAAATACGTTAAATAACGTGCCGCTGTCCGCTCCCGTTTTCCGCCGCATACAGCGTATCGTCGATGCCAAAGGTCTGCGGGCCTTTGTCATAGGCGGTTACGTGCGTGACTATTACCTGCGGCGTCCGAGTTCCGATATAGATATAGTTGTTGTTGGCAGCGGGATCGAAGTGGCCGAGGCCCTGGCCCGCGAACTGCATCTGAAGGTTTCGGTTTTTAAGACCTTCGGTACGGCCATGGTGCATTGCGACGGCATGGAGATCGAATTTGTCGGTGCCCGCCGTGAATCATACAGCCACGATTCGCGCAAGCCGGCTGTCGAGGCCGGGACCCTCGAGGATGACCAGCGCCGCCGCGACTTTACGATAAATGCAATGGCATGGTCGCTTAACGACGATACGTTCGGTGAGCTGGTCGACCCGTTCGACGGCATGCACGATCTCGAACAGCTGATAATCCGCACGCCGTGCGATCCGGACGTGACCTTCGACGACGACCCGTTGCGGATGATGCGGGCCGTCAGGTTTGCTTCGCAGCTGGGTTTCGACATCTATCCCGATACGTTCGATGCCATCAAGCGCAACGCCTCGCGCATGTCGATCGTTTCACGCGAGCGCACCATTGTCGAAATCAACAAGATAGTAATGTCGCCGCGGCCGTCGCTCGGCTTCGAACTGCTCGAGATGACGGGGCTTCTGGCCGAAGTCTTCCCGGAGCTGCACGCGCTTCAGGGTGTCGAGCGGCGCGGTGCCCATGCACACAAGGATAATTTCAAACATACGCTTCAGGTCCTGGACAATGTCGCAATGCGTGGCGGCGACCTGTGGCTGCGGTGGGCGGCCCTGCTGCACGACATCGCCAAACCCCAGACGAAGGCCTACGACCCGCATGTGGGGTGGACTTTCCACGGGCACGAGGTGCTGGGGTCGAAGATGGTGCCTCAGATCTTCCGAAAGATGCGGCTGCCGATGAACGAGCACATGAAATTCGTTCAGAAGATGGTTTTTCTGCATCTGCGCCCGATAGTGTTGGCAGAGGATGTGGTAACCGATTCGGCGGTACGGCGGCTGCTGTTCGAGGCGGGCGACGACATAGACTCGCTGATGACACTGTGCGAGGCCGACATTACCTCGGGTATCGAGTCGAAGGTGAAGCGTTATCTGAAGAATTTCGAGCTGGTGCGCCGCAAGCTGCACGATATCGAGGAGAAGGACCGGATCCGCAATTTCCAGCCGCCGATTAGCGGTGAACTGATCATGGAGACCTACGGGTTGCCGCCATGCCGTCAAATCGGCGATATCAAGGCGGCCATCAAGGATGCAATTCTGGACGGGCGGATTCCCAACGAATATGATGCCGCGTACGCGCTTATGGAGCAGCTGGCTGCGGACTGCGGTCTGACGAAGGTCGCCGGAACGGCACCTGCAAAGGCCGAAGCGTCCGAAGAGTGAAGCGAGCTGCCCGGGGCTGGGCGTAGAACAGGCCGGGCTGATTGTGCGGGCAGCAAATGGTGGCTGTCGGCAGCAGTCGGGTCTGTCGGATAGCGAGGGGGGGGGAGAAAAAGTTTTTTCGATCACTTTGCAAATCAATGTTATGTATTGACTGTATGCACTCGACTGTGACGCCATGCGGTAAAGAGTCGCTGCAATCACGGGATGATGGATGCTGCGCGCTGGTTGCGGCCAGATAAACGGTCGATACACTGCACAAAAAAAGAGGCTCCCGCCGTTCTGGCGGAAGCCTCTTTTTCATATGTCATGCGCCTTTTGCGCTATTCGAACTTGCGTCCGGGTCGATTATTTCACCTCCTCGAACTCGACATCCTCGGGCTGGTTGTTGTTGCCGTTGCCCTGGGTACCCTGCTGAGCATTGTTGCTCGACTGGGCGTTCTGAGCCTGTTGCTGCTGAGCCTGCTGGCTTGCATAGATGTCGTTCGAAGCGGCCTGCCATGCGTTGTTCAACTCGGTCATGGCAGCATCGATGCCTGCTATGTCGGCAGCCTTGTGCGCATCCTTCAACTTGCCCAGCGCCGTCTCGATCGCAGCCT
>URTU01000051.1 GCA_900550925.1 uncultured Alistipes sp.
GCCGGAGTGCAGGTCCTTGTTGGGGCCTGTCACTTCGACCTCCATATAAGTCAAACCGCGCAGACCGCAGGTGATCGAAGGTATCTGCATCGAGATCATCGATGTATCGGAAACCAGAATGATGTCTGCCTTGAGCATCTTCTTGTTGTCGGCGCAGAACTTGTAGAGGCTGGGCGATCCGATCTCCTCCTCGCCTTCGAGCAGGAATTTCACATTGCAGGGCAGGCTGTCGGTCGCGCACATCGCTTCGAACGCCTTGGCGTGCATGAAAAGCTGGCCTTTGTCGTCGTCCGCACCCCGGCACCAGATGCGTCCGTCCTTCACGACCGGTTCGAACGGCGAGGTGCGCCATTCGTCCACCGGATCGACCGGCATCACGTCGTAGTGGCCGTAGACCAATACGGTTTTGGCCTTGGGGTCGATGATCTTCTCGGCATAGACGATCGGGTTGCCCTCAGTCGGCATGACATCGGCACGGTCGGCACCGGCCTTCATCAACGATACGGCCAGCCACTCGGCGCAACGCTCCATGTCGGGTTTGTGCTCGGCCTGGGCGCTGATCGACGGAATCCGAAGCAATTCGAACAGCTCTTCGGTGAACCGGTCGAAGTTCTGGTTGATATATTCTCTGCTTTTATTCATTGTTTAAGCGTATTACAGTTTGCAAACATCCTTGATTTCGGCAATGAACCGCGCTGCCAGAGCATCTGCCTCGGACTGTGACTTGGCTTCGGCATAGATGCGGATGACAGGTTCGGTATTGGACTTGCGCATGTGGACCCACTTGTCCGCAAAGTCGATCTTCACGCCGTCGATATCCGTTATCTTTTCGCCCTCGTAACGTCGTTTCATCTCCTGGAGGACTTTGGCGGTGTCGATCGAGGGTGTGAGCTGGATCTTGTTTTTCGAGGCGAAATATTCGGGATATGTCGCCTTGAGACCGCTCATGGTCTTGCCGCTCGCTGCGAGGTGCGTCAAGAAGAGTGCCACACCTACCAGGGCGTCACGGCCGTAGTGCAGGGCAGGGTAGATCACACCGCCGTTGCCTTCGCCGCCGATGACGGCTCCGACCTCCTTCATCTTGGCGACGACGTTGACTTCGCCCACGGCCGATGCAAAATATTGGCCTCCGCGGCGTTCGGTGACGTCACGCAGCGCCCGCGACGAACTGAGGTTCGAGGCGGTATTTCCGACTTTTTTCGAAAGGATGTAATCGGCAACGGCTACCAGCGTGTACTCTTCGCCGAACATCCGGCCGTCCTCGCAGACCAGTGCCAGACGGTCGACGTCGGGGTCTACCACCACGCCCAGGTCAGCCTTCTCCCTTACGATAACTTCAGAGATCTGGGTAAGGTTTTCGGGTATCGGTTCGGGGTTGTGAGCGAAGTCGCCTGTGGGTTCGCAGTTGAGTTCCACCACCTGGCAGCCCAGCCGGCGCAACAGCTCCGGAATAACGATTCCGCCCACCGAATTGACCGCGTCGACAACCACCTTGAAGTGGCGCTTGGCAACCGCCTCGGCATCGACATATTGGAGTTTGAGCACCATGTCTATGTGGCGTTGGTTGAAATTCTCGCGCGAAAGCACGTGGCCGATGCCGTCAATCTGCGGATATTCGTATGCGTTGTCTTCGGCCAGCTGCAGTACTCGTTTGCCGTCGGCGTCACTCAGGAATTCGCCGTTGGCGTTGAGCAGTTTCAGGGCGTTCCACTGTTTTGGGTTGTGCGAGGCGGTGATGATGATTCCGCCGTCGGCCTTATGGTATGTTACAGCCAACTCCGTTCCGGGGGTGGTGCACAGTCCGACATTGACCACGTCGACGCCGCATCCGAGCAGTGTCCCTTCGACCAGGTCGCCGACCAGCTCGCCCGAAAGGCGTGCATCGCGGCCGACAACGATTTTGAGTTTTTCTCCGTCGGGTTTGCTCTCGGCGATGAATCGTACGTATGCCGTGACGAACCTGACCACATCGATCGGAGTCAGGTTGTCGCCCGCAGTGCCTCCGATCGTCCCTCTGATACCGGAAATAGATTTGATAAGTGTCATATGAAGCTGATCTCAATAAAATATTTGCAACCTCAAAAATAGTCTAAAAATTAAAATTAAAGAAGTTTATCGCATTTTATTTGACGGGGACTTTGTTTTTTTGTGCGGAATCGCTATTTTTACGAATTGTTACATGTTATTTTAACAGGAATGTTTTTATGAGAACGATACCCCCTTCCGAATTGGTTATCAATGATGACGGTTCGGTTTTCCACCTCCATCTGAAACCTGAACAATTGGCCGATACGGTCCTGTTGATGGGCGATCCGGGACGTGTCGAAATGGTCGCATCGTTTTTCGACGACATCGAATGCCGTGTGGCGAGCCGCGAATTCGTGACCGTGACCGGATCGTATAAGGGCAAGCGTATGACGGCTTTGTCGACCGGTATTGGTACCGACAACATCGATATCGTCGTCACGGAACTCGACGCCCTGGCAAACATCGACTTCGAAACCCGCCAGGTGAAAGAGAAAAAACGCCGGCTGACACTCTTGCGCATCGGAACCTCCGGAGCCCTGCAGCCGGACCTCAAGGTGGGAACACTGCTGTTCTCGGAGACGTCGATCGGTTTCGACGGCCTGCTCAACTTCTACAAGGGCCGAAACGATGTCTGCGACCTCGATATCGAGAAGGCTTTCATCAAACATACCGGTTGGAGCGACCTGCTGCCGCGGCCATATTTCATCAACGCCCACCCAGACCTGATCAGTCTGTTCGCCGACTGTACCACTCCGGGCATCACCGTTTCGGCCCCGGGATTCTATGCGCCTCAGGGACGCTGGGTGCGGCTCGAACCGGCCGACCCAGACCTGAATGCCAAGATCGAGAGCTTCCGATACAACGGCCGCCGCGTAACGAATTTCGAAATGGAGGGCTCGGCCCTGGCCGGCCTGTCGGCGCTGATGGGGCACCGCGCAGCCACGATATGCGTGCTGATCGTACAGCGGGTTGCTCACGATGCCGTGACGGACTACAAGTCCATGATCCGTCACATGATCGTAACGGCGCTCGACCGCCTGGCAACACTGGATTGAAAACGACAGTTTTTGAATATATAAAATCAGAAAAATAAAAACCACGAAACATCATGAAATTTTCGGTATCAAGTTCCTCACTTCTGAGCCTGCTCTCGATGACAGGCAAGGTGATAAGCAGTAAAAACCAGCTTCCGATTCTGGATTACTTCCTCTTCGAGCTCAAGGACGGACGTCTGAAGGTTACGGCATCGGATCTCGAAACGGTGCTGACGGGCAGTATCGAGGTCGACAATGTGGAATCCGAAGGCATCATCGCCGCACCGGCCCGACTGATGCTCGATTCGCTCAAGGAGTTCGCCGAAATGCCGCTGACGATCGAGGTCAACGACTCGACCTGGGAGATCAAGATCAGCTGGAACAGCGGCGTGTCGTCGATCCCGGGCGTCTCGGGAGTGAGCTATCCGGCAATGCCGCCACTGAATGAATCTGCAAAAACAATGGAGTTCGATGTCGAAACGCTGGTCAACGGTATCAACAAGACCGTCTTCGCAACGGCCGACGACGAGCTGCGTCCGGTCATGAACGGCGTATATATCAATATCACTCCCGAGTCGACGACATTCGTCGGGACCGATGCCCACAAGCTGGTGCGCTATACGGCCGAATCGCATGTCGATGCCGCCGATTCGTTCATCCTGCCCAAGAAACCGGCAAACCTGCTCAAAAGCATGTTGCTCAAGGAGGAGGGTATGATACGCGTTACGTGCGATTCGCGCAACGTGATCTTCGAACTCAAGAACCACACCTTGTCGTGCCGCCTGATCGAGGGCAACTACCCGAACTACAATGCCGTCATTCCGGCTAATAACCCCAACAAGCTGCTCATCGACCGCATCGACCTGCTCAACGGCATCAAGCGTGTTGCCGTGTGCTCGAACCAGGCGACCAACCTCATCCGGATGGACCTCTCGGAAAACAAGCTGGTGCTGATGGCTCAGGACCTCGACTTCTCGGTATCGGCAAAGGAGTCGCTCTCGTGCAGCTATGAGGGCGATCCGATCACCATCGGTTTCAAGTCGACCTTCCTGATCGAGATACTCTCGAATCTCGAAACCCCGACTATTGCCGTCGAACTGGCCGATTCGACCCGGGCCGGCGTATTCAAACCCGTCTATGACGACAAGCAGAGCAGCGATACCTTGATGCTGCTTATGCCGATGATGATTAATGCTTGACGGAGATGCGGCTGAACCTCAAGAAACCGATCGTATTCTTCGATCTCGAAACTACCGGAATAGATCCGGCGCGGGACCGCATCGTCGAGATATCGACGGTGAAGGTCTTCGTCGACGGCCATACCGAAACCAAAACCAGACGGCTGAATCCCGAAATGCACATTCCGGCCGAAGCTACGGCCATTCACGGAATTACGGATGAGGATGTGGCCGACCAACCGCGTTTCCGCGAGATTGCAAAGTCCCTGGCCGCATATCTCGAGGGGTGTGATCTGGGCGGATACAACTCCAACAAGTTCGACGTCCCGGTGCTGGTCGAGGAGTTCCTGCGGGCCGGCGTGAACGTCGACTTCAAGAACCGGAATTTCGTGGATGTGCAGAACATCTTCCATAAGATGGAGCAGCGCACCCTGTCGGCGGCATACAAGTTCTATTGCGGCAAGGAGCTGGACAATGCCCACTCGGCCGAAGCCGATACGATGGCAACCTACGAGGTGTTGCAGTCGCAGCTCGACCGTTATCCCGAATTGCGGAACGACATCGCTTTTCTGGCACAGTTCTCGGCACGCGGACAGGCGGCCGATTACGCCGGCCGGATACTTTACAACGACCGCGGTGAGGAGATCTTCGGTTTCGGGAAGCACAAGGGACGTGTGGTCGCCGAGGTATTCCGCGAGGAACCGAGTTACTATTCGTGGATGATGAACGGCGATTTCCCGCTCTATACCAAAAAAGTCATAACCGAAATCCGGTTGCGCGACCGCGATAAAAAATGACCCACTGACTCAAATGAAAACCAAAGCGTTGATAGTGCCGGCAATCGTGTTGCTGCTGTTCATGCAGGGCGCTCCGGCATCGGCACAGCAGCCGCCCGAACAGGGAAAATCCGAAAGTATCGTCCGTATCGACGGCGACAGCTACTATGTACATACCGTCGTCGCCGGCGAGACCCTCTATTCGCTTGCCCGCGCATACGGCGTCACGACCGGCGCAATCGTGCATTACAACCCGCTGATTGCCGGAGGGCTGAAGGCCGGACAGGTATTGAAGATTCCGGCGATCGGGGTCTCGAAGCCCAAGATGTCGCAACGCAAGCAGAACCGTCTGTTCGATGAACATGTGGTGAAGCCTGGCGAAACGGCCTATTCAATCTCGAAAACCTATTCGGTGCCCGTCAAGACGTTGTTGGAAGATAATCCGTTGCTCGATCCGGCCCATATTTCGATCGGACAGGTGATCCTGGTCCGCAAGAGCGAGATGGGCGACAGCGACGAAATACAGGCGATGAACGATCTGGAAGAGTACAAGAATGCCCTGAACAGTGTCTCGACCGACTATGCCTACCACCTGGTCGAACAAGGCGAGACGCTCTACTCGCTCAGCAAGCAGTACGGAATTCCGCAGGAGGAGCTTGTGGCGCTGAACGGCCTGACTGACGGCTTGAAGGCCGGTGCCATGATCCGCCTGCCGATCGAAATCACCCAGACCGATTATGAAGAGCCCGACCTGGAACAGGTGCAGCAGCCCGAGGAGGAGACATTCGAGGAGATTGAACTGACCCGTCCCGAATCATATGGCGGAGCCGACATAGCACTGTTGCTGCCCTTGAAGACCTCGGGACCGATCAATCCGAGTTTTCTGGATTTCTACCAGGGATTTCTGCTCGGAATGGAGGACCTGAAGGCTGAAGGACTGTCGTTTACGGTGAATGTTTTCGATACGAAGCGTTCGGCCGACGAGCTGGCCCGCATCGTCGAAACCCCTGCATTCCGGCAGGCCGATCTGATAGTCGGGCCGGTCTATGCCGACGAAATCGAAAACCTGCTGCCCTATGCCAAACATAACCGGATAGCGGTCGTCTCGCCACTGTCGAATGTCGACGACCTGCGCTCACCCGTATTGTTCGGCATGGCGCCGGCCGATACCGCACGGATTGAAAAACTGCGTCCGCTGTTTGTCGGCGACAAGAACATCGTCTTGATCTACGGCACAAAGAATGACAGCGAACTCGAACATGATGTCAAAACCATTCTCGGCTCTACGCCTTACCGGACATATAAATACAACGGCCCGAACAATGCCGACATGTCGTCGCTGTTCAAGGGTGAGAGCGAGAATCTCTACGTGGTGCTGTCGCAGGACGAATCGGAGGTCGACAAGATACTCGCCTCGCTGAGTTCGGCCCACAACAACCTCGTCAGCCGCAGCCAGTTGAAAGGTGCAACGATCAGGGTGCTCGGATCGCCGCGCTGGGGGCGTTTTTCGAGCATCGACCGCAATCTGTTCTTCAAGATGCAGGTTTGTTTCGTCTCGTCCTACATGGCCAAGCGTGGCGACGGCACGATCGATCGGTTCGACAGCCGATACATAACGGCATTCCGAACCATTCCTTCGATGTTTTCGTATCGCGGTTACGATGCCGCAATGATATTCGGACGCGCATTGTATGCCCGCGAAGGCATAACGGAATATGTCGAGGGCAACGCCCACAAACCTTTGCAGACCGTTTACCGTTTCGGGCGCGATCGTCGGGGTGCGGTGCTCAACAACGAATGGATGCTGATCTGCTACAACGGGAATTATACCATTACGGGTGAATAGAGCACCGGCCCGATAATAACCTGTCTACAGTCAATGCTACACGGTATGTGGTACTGCTGCAATGGAGGCTATTGTCCATAGTCAGACCAGATCATCTTGTTCTCACGATCGTTATTGGCTAAACCGTGATATGACTTTATGAAATACTCATAATGGCTCATTACGGCAATTCACGGCTGCTTGCAATACCTTCCACCGGTCTCCACCGTGGCACTAATTTTCGGAATAGATGTGTCATCAGGTTTATCACTCGGGCCCCGTCATTGATGTGAAAGAGGAGAATGGGATTTGCCAATTTTATTTTAAAAGAACGATACTGTATCAGCCGCCACAGAATCTTTCGCCATGAAAAACTGCCACAATAGGCCTGGGAGCCACACTCCCGCTTATTGTGGCAGTTTTTTTGATTTTTAGGATGATAGCGTATGTGATATTATTAATAAATCCCTATATTTGTGCAGAATGCGAACCCAATCTAATTTATATTTTTAACACCAACTAATGTATGAAATGTTTTACCTTACATTGTCTGATCCTATGAGTGTATAATTATTGGTCTGTGGCCGTAAACAATAATGCCTCAATCCCGATATGCCCTCTGCGGACTTTCCTAATTATTCAAACCTAATTAATCCAATTCGATTGATGAAGAAACTGATTGTATTTGTATTTTTCTTCATGTATTGCAGTCCGGTGTCCATGGCCCAGCAGGATGCGCAACCCAGTATTGAACAAAAGTATTGGGGGTTTCTTGAGTTTGCAGATACATGCAGGGAGGAGGAGTATGCTATGTTAATTCCGATGGCGCAAGAGATTCTGAATGACACTTCGTCGGCACTTTCAGTTCGCAAGCGCATCAACCTCAATCTTGTTATGGGTAATGTTTATACCTCGATATCCCATTTGGACGGACTTAAAGAGGTGTTGTCCAATATGTATGAGTTGCAGAAGAGGGACTCGCTCAATGTCTATCTCCCCGGTATCATAGAGGAGTACAAGTACCGTATCGAGCGCACCAAAAACAAGTTGTCACCATTTTTGGATAAGATGCGGGGTATATGGGTCTCAGCCGAGAGTACCTATCTCGGCAGGCCCTATTTGATCCTTAAGATAGAGAATGAGATAGATTCTATTCAGGTTGTTCTGAGCGGAAAGATGAATGATAAGACATGTGACATGTTTGTCTCCCCGAAAAACCGGCAGATGAAAATATGGTTCGGAGACGAGAATTTGCGTAAGGGTTCAGCCATATTGGCAGCGACAGTCAGTATTGTTGGCGAACAGGTGTCGCGGAGTGTTACGCGTTCAATCGCTGTTGCGAACAGGAACAAACGCTATACGGCCAAGCGTGCCCTCCAACAGGGGCTATCCGAGATTGGGGGCATGTTTATGCAGGCATTGGCGAAAAGCCTTGCTACGTCGTGGCAGACGATGTATTTGACAGAAGTCAATATCCAAGAGCTTTATGATGGGATAGCGAAGGTGAGTATAGATTATTATGTGGAGAGTAAAAGTTCCGAAGGGGCGATAAGGCGTGATTCTTCCTATACTGAATGGACTCTTTATAAGCTGGGAATAACTCCTGATGCTCGCGATATTTTCATCAGAAATATAAAGTATTCACGTAAAGAGTACAAGAAAGATAGTCTGCAGAGGTATGCTGGCTGTACCGACCTTCAGAGAGAACTGCTTGCTTCCGAAGAGAATGTAAAGGACGGGACCCGGAAATTCAACCTCGATACATACCGTCGGATGTATGAGTGCTATGAGAAGGCGTTTGAATCTCCCGACTGTCGGCTTGATTCGGTAACGAAGGCCAGGTTGCTTATGGATCTGGATCTAAAGCCCCGAAACCTTTTCTGTAATCCGGACTATCCGGCATATCCTATCCAAGCCAAAAAAGATATGCTGTTTCAGGGGATATGGAAAGTGAGAATGCCATGGGCGGATAGGAGCGTCGAATATCTTATCGACATGGATGAACTGTATGGTCATGGTTTTGACGTGATCATAGCAGACCTGTATGCTGATACAGGTATTATCCCTGAAGATATTTTTAATGTATCCCTGACAACTGTACCGCGGGGCTTTGCAAAGAGATTCTTGGTCTGGCATGATCCGTATTTCGGGAAACTGTTCTTTAACGACTATAACAAGGAGTCGGGCAGGTATATGTATGAAGGGTATTTCAAGAACAAAAAGTTTCACGGGAAAGGCAAAATATTCAAACTTGATACATCGACCAATGAGTATGAACTTATGGAAGAGGGCGAGTATGTGAATGGCAAACTTAAAAGCGAGGGAGGTGAGAAATGAAACGGAGTCTTATTATTTTGATTATTACCGTCTGTGCGACTACGGCAGCGGCATACGGGCAGTATGACCCGGAGAGTGGCGATGTGGCCCTGGACAGGGATACATATAATTTCAGGGAGTTCAAGGAGGAGCATTGGAATGATTTCGAGATAAGGAAGCCTGAACAGGCAGAGCGAAAAATGCTCCGTAATAAACTGGCTGAAGAACGTGAACGGAAATATGGTACGAGAGTCGAAACCAGCAGGACCGTAGATTCCAACCGGGCGAGATCGAGTTACAGTGTCGGCGGAGCTCCCAGAAATTCGGGAGGGTGGGATAAATATCCCTCAAGGAGGTCGAACTATGATCCTGAACGGGATCGTAGGCGGATCGAGCGAGCTATTGCAGAGGCAGATGCGCTTCATGCAGCCCAGCTTGCAGCACAACAACATGTATTTAATGCGATAAGCCGCGGGCAGAGGTTTAACCCTGATGATTTTGCGGCTATTTATAATCGTTTTGCAGGCAATCGGGGACTTTCTTTTGATCCGTCGGCAGATACGGTAGATTTCAAACCAAGACCGACAGACGGACTTATTCCGGAGGAAGAGGATGAGACTGTACTGGATATATATGTGATTATATCCAAGTATGAGGAAGATCCAGACTCGCTGAGTGCAGAAGAGTATGATTATTATATCGCTTATCTGGACTTGATGATTATGGCGGATGACTATGTTGCGCAGGAGGAGGCTTTGAAGCAGTCGCAATCTGACGGTTCAGCAGAAGACCACAAAGAAATTTGACGGATATTATGAAACGGATCATAATTTTGATTTTGGCTGTTTTGGTGTCTGGAGGTGCCGGAACGGCGTATTCACAGAACCGGCAGTACAACAAAACTACAACCCATAGGAAAACTGCGGATTTGCTGAATTATTTTATACAGAATAACTATACGCCGCAACAAGCCAGAGAAGCGGTAGCTTTGGCTATGAAGCTGATAAAGGAGGGGCGATCGATGGAGGATGCTTTAAAAGAGGCGGATCTAACTATGAAACTCGATAAGATGGGGGCGAGTCGTGGACTTAATAGTTCTGAAACTCGATCTTATGACGAGACAATTCGCGGCCTTGCCCAGAAGGCCAAAGAGACTGGCGAGTTGAGGGAAATTGTTGATAGAGGCTGGTCCACAATGAGTATTGAAGAGAAAGTGATTATATTTGAGCAGATAACTGATCAGTCATGGTTTGAAGAGTTGAGTAATGGCGGTTTGGATTTGATGGAGTATGATCCCAAGGACCAACATCAGGTTGAAATCTTACAAAAGGCATCCGAGAAGGAGTATGCTCGTCAGAAAGCGGAATTGGCCAAGGAGGAAGAAAAGATCTCTGAATACAGAGACTCGGCGAAACCCAATCTTGAGCAATTGCGGGGTAAGCTTTATGAAGTTATGTCTCCGGGACAAAAATATCCATGGCGAGAATCAGATGCTGATTTTTTTGGGGATTCCAACCGTGCAGCAAATGATATAAGAACTGCAAGAGATAATGGTGTTAATGTTGACGAGAAGACTGCGCAAGCCTATCTTAACGCGTTTGAAGAGGCTAAGGAAGCATATAACGGAGCTGCTGACGGGACCGCTAAAGCAAAAGCACTAAAGGAGAAATTGGCTTTGTTCAGAGAAGGGGTTAACAGTTTGGGTGCATGTTTGGATTGTAATGTAAGAGAGTAGTATTATGAAAAAGTTGTTTTGGCTTATAGGTCTGTTGGGCTGCGTGAATGCACAATTGGCCGCCCAAAATGTTGACGGCATGACTGTGGAGGAGGAGATTGAGGCACTCAGAGCAGAGATCCTTGCATATCAGAAATGTTTTACGGACCGCTCCATCCTGAAAACATCGAAAATGTCGAGTAGGCTTCCGGATGGGACTGACATCGATGTGCTTGTACGGTCTGATTATACGAACGAACGTTTCGTTCAGGGCGATATGCGGCTGACCGACCTGAAAATTGCCCTTGTCGACCAGAAAGACGAGTTTATGGATAAGTATGCCGAGGAGATTATGGATGATTATTTTTCCACCGGTCCGGGGTTTCATATACTTGCCCACGGTATAAGAAATCCGGAAGGCCCGGCTCAAACAATTTCAATGGATGGCCGTGAACTGAATGCTGAACAGGTTGCAGGGTTAATTCTTGAGCAGCTCGGCGGCTATCAGCATATAATCAATGCTCTGGAGACCCCGTTCCCGATTGTTGTACATTCATGTAATGCCGGTAAAGGAGAGGACTGTTTTGGTGCGCAATTATCGAAGATACTGAAGAAGTCAATGTTGAATGTCAGTGTCATAGCGGCTCCTGGGGTTGTGCAGGCTACGGTCAGGAACAGTACTCGTATTCCGGATGATGAGAGGTATCAGGAGTATGTGTCGGATGAGAATAACAGGGCCCGGTATAAGTGGAATATTTTTATTGACGGAACCCGCATATCCGGCGGCGATACGTATAAAGATACCATGGCGTTGGTAAATGGCCCGCGGTAACCAATTACAGTTCGGCGATGCGATGCGCTGAAAGTGAGGTGAAATCGTCGATGATGAGCCGTACGTTCGGCAGCTTTTCGAGCGTAGAACGTTGCTCGGTGGTGGTGATGGCGATGGCCGGCATACCGGCAGCCTCGGCGGCACGGATGCCGTTGATCGAATCCTCAATCACAACGCATGCCGACGGGGCAAGCCCAAGCGCTGCGGCCGCCTTGAGGTAGATCTGCGGATCGGGTTTGCAACGGGTTACGTCGTCGCCGCTGACAAGCGCCTGGAAATATTGCGCCATATTGCATCGTTCCAGCACGAAATCGACATTGGCCCGTGGTCCCGACGACCCTACGGCACACAGGATACCATGGGCGGAGAGGTCGGCCAGAAATGTCAGCAGTCCTGTCATGGGATGGATTTCGGAAGCGTAGGTCTCACGGTATATGCGCTCCTTTTCGTCGGCCAGCGCATCGATGCCGTAACGGTCGATGAGTCCCCTGTCCATGATTGCCGGAAAGATCTCCTCGTTGCCGCGCCCGAACAGCGGGATGAACTGTTCGGAAGTAATGGTTATGGAGTGTCGTGCAGCAAACTCCATGAATGCCCGCAGGTGTGCTGCCGTATTATCGACCAGCACACCGTCCATGTCGAATAGTACACCGCGTATCATAATTCTTCGAGGGTTTGAATTTCGGGGGACAAAGATAGCGATTTCGAATGGAATCGTTATCTTTGTGAAAATTTAATCGATCGGATCGCATGGCAAATATTCCCAACAATATTCCGGAAAAGACGATAGAGCGTCTGAGCGAATACCGCCGGACACTGCTTTCGTGCCACAAGCAGGGCATTACGCATGTCTTTTCGCACGTGCTGGCCGGCATACACGGCATTACGGCCGTGCAGGTGCGCCGTGACCTGATGCTCATCGGGTTCTCGAGCGATACGAAGAAGGGTTACGATGTCAAGGTGCTGATAGATTTCATTTCGTCGATCCTCGACAGCGAAACGGCCATGAATATCGGGGTTATCGGCATGGGACACCTCGGGCAGGCCATTACGAAGTACTTCAACGGCAAGGGTCTGAAACTCAGGATTACGGCCGCATTCGACATCGACCCGAAGAAGGTCGGCACCCAGATCGACGGAATACCGTGCTACCACATGGACCAGTTCGAATCGAAAGTGGAGGAGCTGGGAATAAACATAATTATTCTTTCGTCGCCTACGCGCGCGGCACAGGATCTGATCGTCCCGATTATAAATGCCGGCATAAAGGGCGTCCTGAATTTCACCTCCATGCCGCTGAACTTCCCGCGGGGCATTGTGGTTGAGAATTACGACATTACGACCCTGCTCGAAAAGGTTGCATATTTCGTCAAGGCAAACGAGGAGAACGATATCTGACAGAGGAGGGCGGAGCGGAAAACTATGAATGTATTCTACGGTTTCGACGCATTGCCGTCATTCGTGGCGCCGGCCGTGACGGTCGGGTCGTTCGACGGCGTACATGGCGGGCATCGGGTGATTCTCCGGCGTTTGAATGAGATTGCCCGCCGT
>URTU01000052.1 GCA_900550925.1 uncultured Alistipes sp.
GCATTTTATCCGCTTATGCAACTTATAATCAGGGATTTAATTTATAGAAGTCCCCTTAATAATAACCAGCCCCAAACCCACACTCCTCTCCGCCATGAATGCCGCCCGCCGATCCCACGCACCGATGTTTCCGCTGTTGTGCGCCTTTGCCGGAGGAGTGCTCCTCGGGTGGAGGATCGGCCCGCCGGTCTGGGAGACCGCAATCTGCCTGGTGATCTGTTATATCATGGCCCTCCGCCTCCGGAAGGGTCGCGGCGCAGACATATACCTGCTCTGTGCAATGGCTCTTTGCGGAATGGCTGTAACCGGTGGGAACGAACAAACTCCGCCGGTCGGCAAACGGCTGCTGCTGAATATCTCAATCGACGACAATCCAGTCGACCGCGGCGCGTACAAAAGTTTCTCGGCCACGGTCAATGACTACCGTCTCGCGGAGGATTCGCTGTGGCACAACGCCTCGTGGCGCGTAATGGCAACAGCCGATTCGTCCCGGCAATTCTCGCTCGGCGACCGGTTGTGCGTCGAAACCGTACTCCGCCCGATAGCCGACTCCGCATCCTCATATTCGGCTTTGATGGAGGCCCGCGGCTACGGAGGCCGCATAGCGATATACCCCGGTACGCGGACAATGTATCTCGGTTCGAACAACCGTTCGCTGCGGCATGCCGCCCTCTCGCTCCAGAAGGCCGGCGAGCAAAAACTCGACTCGTACGGCATTCAGGGACAGGGTTTCGCAATCTGCAAGGCGATGCTGATCGGTCGGCGCGGGACTCTAGAACCTGCACTGCGCGATGCCTATGCCGACGGCGGTGCCGCTCACCTGCTCGCCGTATCGGGTCTGCACGTCGGTATAATATTCGCCCTCGCGAACATCCTGCTGCGCTGGCTCACCCTCTTCCGCCGCGGAAACCTGATGCTCAACATCGCCGTAATCATCGTCGTGTGGATATATACCGCCGCAACAGGCATGGCCGTCAGCGCAATCCGTGCCGCCATAATGTTCACAGCCCTCCAGGCCGCAATAGCCTCCGGAGCGATCTACCGCAGTGCAAATATCCTCTCCGCCACAGCACTGATAATAATTGCCGTAAACCCCGACCTGCTGCGCGACGTCAGTTTCCAGCTCTCATTCGCTGCCGTAGCCGCAATAATCTACTGGGGAGTGCCGCTCTGCCGCGCCGTCCGAAGCCGATGGCCAGTAATGAACTTCTTCACCGCAACCGTTGCAATCGGCCTGACCGCCAGCGCCGCCACAATCCCTCTCACGGCTTACTGGTTCGACCGAATATCGCTAATCGGCGTATTCCTCAATCCCGTGGTCATCACCCTTGCGTACGCAATCGTCTGCCTGACACTCGTCGCACTGCTTCTCCCTGCCCCGTGGGCCGCACATGCCGCCGCATGGATCGCCGGTGCCCAAAACCGATTCGTCGCCACGGCAGCAGGTTTCGAATGGGCTGCCGTCGACTTCTCGCTCCCGGGATGGGGCGTCGTTGCGATATACGCCGCAGCCATCGCCGCCACCGAGCTCTGCAAATACTTCCGTCAGAAAAAATCCGTATCTTTGCCCGCGTCATGACAAACGCCGAATTCGAACTGCTCACCGATCCCGACATCCGCCGGACAATAGAGGAGAATCTCGACCGCGATCCCGCCCGGGTTGCCCTCGACAAGCATATCCCGCATGCAGCACTCATCGCTACCCAGGTCAAGTATCTGCAACGGGCCCGCCGCAAGCTGCCGTCATACTACCGCGCCAGGTGCATCATCCCGCCGACAGCTTTCGAACAGTCCAGCAGCGAGGAGTGTGCCGCACACAAAAGCGGCGAAGGCCGACGCTGCCTCGACCTCACCTGCGGGCTCGGAGTCGATTCGCTATACCTTTCGCGGCATTTCGACGAGATCGTAAGTGTCGAGCGTGATCCGGTGCTGGCAGCCGTGGCCCGGGAGAATTTCGGCCGTCTCGGCATCCGCAACATCAAGTTAATCAACGCCCCGGCCGAAGAGGTTGTGGCCGATGCCGCGGCCGCCACAGGAATAACAGAGGCTGCCGGCACATGCAGCGCTCAAACGTCACAAACCACCTACACGACCGGGAGCAATCACAGATCGGAGCTCGGGAGCGGGCAATACGACATGATCTATGTCGACCCCGACCGGCGGGATGCCCTCGGCCGGCGGCAAGTGCTGCTCGAAGCCTGTTCACCCGATATTCGCGCCATGCTGCCGCAGCTGCAGCGTCTGACCCCCCGGCTTGTGGTAAAGAACTCTCCGCTGTTCGATGTCGACGAGGCCGTGCGCATATTCGGCAACGGCTGCCGCGTCGAAGCCGTCGCACTCGGTGGAGAATGCAAGGAGCTGCTCGTCGAGTGGCGCAGGGGATCCACCTCAACCCGTATCGCCGCAACGGCCATCGGTGAAGGTTCGTTCGAGACCGACGCTGAAGGACGGCACCACGCCTCACCGTTCGGCGACCCGACCAACGCCGCCTGCCTCATCATGCCCGACGTCTCGCTCCGCAAGGCCCGCATCTCCGAATCGTACATCTCCGAGAGATTCCCCGAAGCGGGATACTGCTCACCCGAAGGCTTTTACCTCGCCGCACAGTTGCCGCCCAACAGCCTGTCCATGTGCCGCATCTATCGGATCGAGGCCGTCATTCCGTTCGGGGGCAAAGAGCTAAAACGCCATCTGGCCGCCCGGGGCATCCGGCGCATCACAATCCTCAAACGCGACTTCAATGTTCCGACCGCCGAGATCCTCCGCCGCGCCGCCGTCACCGAAGGAGACCAGGCCATGTTCGCCTTCGTCGAGTGCGGCGGCAAAAGCTGGGCTCTCGAAATTACAGGTCCGATCGTCGGTTGAGGAGCCGTCTCCGATGCCATACCCGCGTACAACCTCAAACGGAAAGGTTCTTGTCGAATTATTTTTTTACGGAATCACCTTTTTCACTATATTTGTATGATACAACAACGTCATGCCCCCGCAGTACACGGCTGCAAAGATTTCCAGACCATGGCGGAGGTCTGCTTTTGGACCATGTTTTGTAAATTTGTGAAAAAGTTTTTACCGGCCTGAAATGATTCGACGCCTAATAGACTTCCTGACAAACGGTATCTTCCGCCTGCATCCCGACGACATGCAGAACGGATTCATGCGATGGCTGCTCAAACAGTACAAACTGCTGTTCTATACCGCCCGAGGCGTGATCGACCACGCCACAATCATGCGTTCGGCCGCCCTCACATTCTATACCCTGATGTCGATCGTCCCGATCGCCGCTCTCATCTTCGCCATCGTAAAGGGTTTCGGACTCTCCGATTCGCTCACATTGCAGATGCACGAGGCCCTGCCCCAGTTCTCCGAATTCATTGACCTGATCGTCGGTTTCGCAAACAACGCCCTCGAACGTACCCGCGGCGGCCTGCTCGCTACAATCGGTATCCTCATGCTCTTCTGGGCCGTCATGAAGGTCTTTGGCAACATCGAGGCTGCTTTCAACAACATCTGGGAGGTCAAACGATCCCGGGGCATAGCCCGACAGTTCAGCGACTACATCGCAATCGTCGTCATTGTCCCGATCCTCTGGGTCGCCTCCAACGCCCTGGCAATATACCTGCGGCAGTGGTTCGACTTCAACGACACCACACTCTACCGCATCTGGTACAACCTCGCCTCGGTGGCCATCATCTGGGTCATGTTCACACTCGTCTACATCGTCCTGCCAAACACCAAAGTCAAGTTCACCAGCGCCCTCACCGCCGGAATCGTTGCCGGAACCGCATTCGCACTCTTCCAGGCCGGATATGTATACCTCCAGTCATGGATGAACTCCTACAACGCAATCTACGGCAGCTTTGCCGCCCTGCCGCTGTTCCTCATCTGGATGCAGATCAGCTGGCAGATAGTGCTCTTCGGCGGAGAACTCGCCTTCGCATACCAGAATATCAACAAGTTCGAACAGGAACGTCAATCCATCAACATCAGCCTCGACAAACGCCGCAAGGTGATGCTCGCCGCAATGCTCGTCATCACACGCTCGTTCGTCGATGCCAAGGGCGCCGTATCATCCGAACAGATCAGCCGAAAACTGAACCTCCCCGTGCGTATCGTGCGCGACGTCATCTTCGACCTCGAACAGGGCGGACTGATCCTCGCCGTAAAACACTCCGCAAACGACAAGGCCACGTACTACACCCCGGCAAAGGATGTTCACAAACTGACGCTCTACGATGTGGTATCGACGGTCGAGACACTCGGCGACCAGAGTGTCGACATCGACGAAAGCCCGGAGGTAAGAGAGGTCGGCAAACTGCTCGATTCGATCCACCAGCAGGCATACAACTCACCCCTTAACTCATTGTTCACCGATATCAAGTAACGTTCAGAAACATAAACAGAAAAACTCACAAAATGGGAAATTTCAAAGAGGACATAGCCCTGACCCAGGCACTCGTATTCGATGTCGACGGCGTATTCACTGACGGCGGCATAATGCCCCTGCCCGGCGGAGACTTCATCCGTAAATACAATGCCAAAGACGGCTACGCAATAGCCTACGCCGCACGAATGGGTTACAAAATAGCCGTCATCACGGGCGGCCGCGGCGAACTGCTCCGCCGTCGCTTCGCCTACTACGGCGTAACCCGCCTCTACGACGGTTGCACAAACAAGATCGCCACACTCAGAGAGTTCCTCGACGAATTCGGTATCGAGGCCGAACATACAGTATTCATGGGCGATGACATTCCGGATGTCGAATGCATGCGGGCCGTGGGGATTCCCGTCGCACCGGCCGATGCCGCACCCGAGGTAATCGAAGCCGCCCGATACGTCTCGCAGTTCGGCGGAGGAAAGGGCTGCGTACGCGACATCATCGAACAGGTGCTGCGGGCGCAGGACAAGTGGTGCAAGGATTTCACAGGCTTTGCCGGAGACATCGTCTCGGCCTGACCGCTGCCGTCCAACAAGCAAAAACCGATATCCGAGAGGCCCTCGCCGGCAATCAAGGCCGATGGGGGCACATACGCTTGAGTTCCATGCCAGCCGGCCAAACCCGCCACAGTCCCATTACAAAACATGAACAGCCCCGCGGGAACAATATTCCGCGGAACTGTTCAATATTGCCCTAACACCATCGGGCCAACAACTTCCGGCCACTACTGCTGTCCGGCAAAACCGTTAAGCATCGCAATCTCCTCGGGCCAGCGGGATTCGTCGGGTGTTTCGAGTATCAGCGGGATATCGTCGAAACGGCTGTCAGCCGCGATATAACGGAAACACTCCAGCCCCAACTGCCCGTCGCCCAGCGGCGCATGGCGGTCGACACGGCTGCCCAGCGGCTTCATGGCATCGTTCAGGTGCATGCCGCGCAGGTATCCGAACCCAACCGTACGGTCGAACTCCCCGAAAACCGAATCGCATCCTGCAGCCGTCGACAGGTCGTATCCCGCCGCAAAGGCATGGCACGTATCGAGGCAAACGCCCACCCGGCTCTTGTCCGCAACCCGTTCGATGATGTATGCCAGATGCTCGAAGGCAAATCCGACATTCGAACCCTGACCCGCCGTATTCTCAATCACGGCCGTCACCCCTTCCGACTGCTCCAGCGCAAGGTCTATCGAGGCTGCGACGCGATCCAGGCACTCCTCCAGCGAGATCTTCCCCAGGTGAGACCCCGGATGGAAATTCAGCCGGTCGAGCCCCAGAGCCTGGCAACGCCGCATCTCGTCGATGAACGACGCCCGCGAACGTTCAAGCCCCTCCTCTTCCGGGTGCCCGAGGTTGATCAGATAGCTGTCGTGCGGCAATATGTGCCGGTTCGAAAATCCCTCCGCCGCACACGCCTCCCGAAACGCCTCGATCGTCGATCCAGAAAGTGGCGCAGCATGCCATTGCCGCTGATTCTTGGTGAACAATGCAAATGCCGCAGCTCCGATCGCCGCCGCATTCCGCGGAGCATTCTCAACCCCGCCAGACGCACTCACGTGCGCTCCGAAATATTTCATATTCAATTCCGTTTTTTCGTTTCAATACTCCTTCAGAAAAACAAATCTACGACTATTTCGACAAATATCGTACATTTGGTCGAGAAAGTTAAACATCTTGCCGCGCAGCCGCAAGAAATCACGATAGTTTTTCTTAACTTTGTAGTCTGATTAATAAATTTTAGCCGCCCCATGAAAGTTTTATCATACATCCTGTCGCTGTGCACGATACTTCTGCTCTCCGTAACGGACAGTGCGGCACAATTTTCGATAACACCACGGAAATCCCGCCCCGATACAAAGGAGCTTATCAACCACAAGGACTCTGTGAAACACTCTTCCGACGTCTCGGCCGAATTCTTCAACCTCGCCCGATGGAAAGCCGAACGCGCCGCAATCCGAAAGGAACGCAACACGCTCGAAATGAACCTCGCCCTGACCGGTTCGCTGTCATCATACAACGACGCCTGGATAGCCACCTCGGACGGTGACAACTCGATCGCCGCCCTGGCTACCTTCTCCCTCAAACACAACTTCACCAAAGGAAAGTTCACCATCGACAACAAGGTCGAAGCAAAATTCGGATACAACCGAATGAAGGTCGAAGTGACACAGGAGGACGGATCCGTCACCAGTTCGGGCGTGTGGTTCAAGAATCAGGACGAATTCCTGCTCTCGACAGCCCCCGCCGTCAAAATATCCAAAACCTGGAACTTCGGTTCGATCATCAAGTTCCGAAGCCAGTTCACAAACGGATACGTCTCCCGAACCGAACAGGAACGCATAAACCGTAAAAGTGCATTCATGACCCCGGGATATTTCGACGTCTCGATCGGTTTCACATACAACTGCCCCAAAACCTCATTCCCCGTAAAGATAAACCTCTCGCCACTCGCCGTCAATGCGACATTCGTCGAAAACGCTCTCGTCCGCGAAAACGGGTACCTCTACGGAATCGAAGACCCCGCCTCAACATCAAAATGGGAAGGCGGTTCATCAATCCAGATCGATTTCGACAAAAAGTGGGGCAAAAACGGCTGGTTCAGATACAGCACCACGCTCTACTCATTCTCCGGCTGGTTGACGAACCTCGCCGCCGAAAACAAAATCCGCGATTTCGACACCTACAAGCAGGCATACGACAAATGGGTCGCCGAGGGGGAAATAATATCCCAAAAACCCGTACTCCCGATCCACCCGACCGTCCGCTGGGAAAACAAAATCGAACTCCGCGCTTCCAAATTCATATCGACAGTCCTCAACTGCCAGCTATACTACAACCGCGCTCAAAACTATGACATTCAGCTCCAGACGCTGTTGCAGGTCGGCTTAAGCTATACATTCAAAAACAAGTAGTCACTCCACAAACCGTAAATGTACAACAACAAACCATACAAAATCATATTCCCGCTGCTGTTGGCCGCCGCTGTCGCAATCGGCCTGATAATCGGACGCTCGATCGGCCGAAGCAGCACCGAATCGCAGATCTGGCGAATAGTCTCACGCCTAAACCAACCCTATCACAAAATCGACCGGACCCTCTCCCTTATCCAGACTCAATATGTCGACTCGATAGACATGGACTCGCTGTCCGAGGATGTGATACCGATGATACTCTCGCGACTCGATCCTCATTCGGTATATATCCCCAGGGAGCAGATGAATGCCGTCAACGACCCCCTCGAAGGTGAATTCGACGGAATCGGCATCATGTTCAACATGACTACCGACACAATACTCGTGCTCAACGTCATCCCGTCCGGACCCAGCTACAAGGCCGGCCTCCAGAACGGCGACCGCATAATCAAGATCAATGACTCGATCGTCGCCGGCCAAAAAATCCCGCAGGAGGAGATCGTAAAACGCCTGCGCGGCCCGCGAGGAAGCAAGGTCAAACTGGCCTTGAAACGACAAGGCCTCGACGAATTGATCGATGCCGTCGTACAGCGCGATGCAATACCTATCAACAGCCTCGATGCCGCATTCATGATCGACGACAATATCGCATACATGCGCCTGTCGGCATTCGCCAAAAACTCTTATGCCGAAATTATCCGTGCACTCGCATCGCTGCGGAACCAGGGTATGGACAGACTTATCCTCGACCTGCGCGGAAATTCGGGCGGATTCCTCGAACAGGCTATCCTCATAGCAAACGAGTTCCTGCCTGCCGACTGCATGATCGTATATACCGAAAACCGCCGACACGAACGTATCGAGCAGTTCTCGACCGGAACCGGATCCTCGACCGACATCCCTCTCGCAATACTGATAGACGAGGAGAGTGCTTCGTCGAGCGAAATCCTCGCCGGTGCGCTCCAGGACAACGACCGCGGTACAATCATAGGCCGCCGCTCGTTCGGAAAGGGCCTCGTACAGACTCAGATCCCGTTCGACGACGGATCAGCCATAAGGCTCACTACCGCCCGATACTACACCCCTACCGGCCGCTCGATTCAGAAACCATACACAGCCGGTGACGAAGAGTCATATCTGAACGACCTTTACAACAGATACGTCCACAACGAGTTCTTCACGGCCGACAGTATCCGCTTCGAAGACTCGCTCCGATACGTAACGCCAAAAGGACATGTCGTATACGGCGGCGGCGGAATCATGCCCGACATTTTCGTGCCGATGGATACCACCGACCTCACCAACTATTTCCTCGAGGTCACGCGCCGAAACATCGTCGCCAGATATATCCTCGACTACACCGACCGCCATCGGGCCGAACTAAACAGTGTCCGTACGCTCGACGACCTCAACCGCCTGCTCGGAGACGGCTCGCATATACTCGATGATTTCGTGGCATTCGCCGCCCGAAACGGCGTAGCTCCAAATTACGCCGACATCCGTCGCTCGCGCAAGCTGATGACAGCACAGCTCAAGGCTTACATCGGCCAGAACACTCCGCTCGACGGTGTAGGTTTCTACGCAAACATATATCCGGTCGACAACGTGATTACAACCGCCGTCGATCATCTCAAAAATCTCGACAAGGAGGCGTTGCAGGATGATTAACAAACTGATCGGAGTAATTGTCACCGCAGCAACGGTCGTCGTAATCGTATTTGCGGCCATCAACCGCAACCAACGTTCGAGTCTGGTCCCCTTCTTCCGCGATGCCCGGACTCGGCAGACGAGTGCTGCCCAAACAGAAAAGAGCGATACCACAGCCGGCATCTCCGCAACCGGAACGGATACCGTCGCGATAACACCGGCCGAAAAACCGGCCGAAAACCTTATCGGAATCATTCCGCCGGCCGGCTCCCAACCACAACAACACGACTCGACCGCCGTCGCAAACATCAATTAGCCGGCTGTCGGGAACTCAACCATACTCACCCCAAAAGACAATGAAAAAACCTTAAAATATTATGTTACAAGCCGAATATAAAGCATTCTACAAACAGTTGAGCCGTTGCATCGACCGCAAACGGATCATCACCGATCCGCTGCGGCTCTTCGCATACGGTACTGACGCCAGTTTCTACCGGCTGCTGCCCAAAATCATCGTCAAGGCGGCAAACACCTCCGACATACAAAACATTCTGGCAGCCGCCCGCCGCTTCAACATCCCCGTAACGTTCCGCGCCGCCGGAACCGCCCTCTCCGGACAGTCGGCAACCGATTCGGTACTGGTAATAACCGGCAAGGAGTGGGAGGGAATATCTATCTCGCCCGACGGAATGAGCGTCGAGGTTCAACCCGGCATCATAGGCGCCCGAATAAACCATCTCCTCAAACCATACGGCCGGAAACTCGGTCCCGATCCCGCATCGGTCCGCTCGGCAATGATCGGCGGAATCGTCGCAAACAACGCCAGCGGAATGAACGGAACGAACGAAAACAGCTACAAGACAATATCTTCGATCCGGATCGTCCTGGCCGACGGGACTGTTCTCGATACCGGTGACGAGGCTTCACGCCAACAGTTCCGGTCGACACACCCACAGTTCCTCGAACGCCTCGAAGAGATCCGACGCCGTGTCGCCGACAACCCCAAACTCGCCGACCGTATCCGCAAAAAGTACAGCATCAAGAACACTACCGGACTCGGTCTCAACTCGCTGGTCGACTACACCAATCCGTTCGATGTCATCACCCACCTGATGGTCGGCAGCGAAGGCACCCTGGCCTTCATCGACCTGATCCGCCTCAACACCCTCGAGGCAATGCCCTGTAAGGCCAGTGCAATGCTCTATTTCAACTCGATACGCACTGCCTGCGAAGCCGTACAGCGTCTCAAGGGTTCGCCCGCCGGCAGCATCGAGCTGCTCGACCGCCTTGCCCTGCGCTCGATCGAGAACATGGACGGCATCCCGGCATTCATCCGCCAACTGCCCGAAGACGGAACCGCCCTGCTGGTCGAAACAACCGCCCGCACCGAAGAACAGCTCCGCCAGAACATCGACCAGATAAATGCCATAATCGATCCGTCGCAGCTGGCCGCGCCGATACAGTTCACCTCAAAACCCGAAGAGTATTCGAAATACTGGAGCATCCGTTCGGGCGTCTTCCCGTCGGTGGGAGCCATGCGGCGCCCCGGCACCTCGTGCCTCATCGAGGATGTGGTCTTCCCGATGGACAAACTCCCCGATGCAACCGTAGACCTGCAGCACATGATTGCCGACTACGGATACGAAGACGGCGTTATATACGGCCACTCGATCGAGGGAAACTACCACTTCATCATAAACGAGGATTTCTCGGATCCGTCACGAATCAACCACTTCGACTGTTTCCTCCACGACATTGCCCGTCTGGTGGTCGAGAAGTACGACGGTTCACTCAAGGGCGAGCACGGTACCGGCCGCAACATAGCCCCATACGTCGCTTACGAGTGGGGCGAGGAGCTGTGGCAGGGGATGTGCGACATCAAAAAACTCTTCGACCCGGAATCAATCCTCAACCGCGGCGTCATATTCAACGATGACCCCAAGTGCAACCTCAAGAACCTCAAGTCGATGCCCCTGACAAACGCAAATGTCGACCGGTGCATCGAGTGCGGCTTCTGCGAAGTCAACTGCCTCACCTGCGGATTCACACTGTCGGCACGGCAGCGCATCGCCTCGCAGCGCGAAATCTCACGCCTGCGCAAAACCGGCGAAAATCCCGAACTGCTCGCCGCATACCTCAAGGAGTACCGCTATTACGGCGAACAGACCTGTGCCAAGGACGGTCTGTGTGCCATGTCGTGCCCCGTCAAGATCAATACCGGCAACCTGACGCACGACCTGCGCGAAGCTCAGGCTACCGACCGGCAGAAACGAATCGCACAATGGTCGGCCGACAACTTTTCGAAACTTACCGCCGCCATGAGACAAGGCCTGAAGGTGCTCAATGCCATCCGCGCCGTTATGGGAAGCCGCCTCTTCGGGGCCATCGCCCGCGGCCTGCGCACGCTGAGCGGCAACAGACTCCCGCTGTGGACCCGGGCCATGCCTCGCGGAATAAACGCACCAGTACAAGGTGCCGTCGAGCAGAGCAACCCGCTAAAGGTGGTCTACTTCCCCAGCTGCATCAACCAGGTGATGGGTCCAGCACGCACCGACGCCACGACCGAACCGCTGCACCGTGTCATGGAGCGCGTCATGCGTCGTGCCGGTTTCGAGGTGATATACCCCGAGAACATGGGCAACCTCTGCTGCGGAACAATCTGGGAGAGCAAGGGTTTCACAAAACAGGCCGACGAGAAATCCGCCGAACTCGAAGCCGCACTGCTCAAGGCCTCCGAAAACGGCCGCTATCCGATCGTCTGCGACCAGAGTCCGTGTCTCTACCGCATGGTCAACGTCATGAAGAGCCTCAAACTCTACGAACCGGCCGAATTCATACTGACATTCTGCCTCGACAAGCTGCACTTCACACCCACCGACGAGCCCATAGCAATTCACAACACATGCTCGATGCGAAAGATGGGCAAGACCGACAGCCTTTTACGGTTGGCGCAGATGTGTTCGACACGCGTAATGGTTCCCGACGAAGTGGGATGTTGCGGATTTGCCGGCGACCGCGGTTTCAACTACCCAGAGGTCAACAAGTACGCCCTGCGCAAACTCCGCCCGCAGATCGAGGCCAACGGCATAAAGGAGGGATTCTCGAATTCGCGTACCTGCGAGATCGGACTCACCACAAATTCCGGTGTGCCCTATTCCTCGATAGTATATCTGGTCGACCGCTGCACCAGGTAGTGCAAACATTCGACAACAAAAATAACATCGGGACAGGCAACCAAGTCTGTCCCGATGCTATTTTCTGCTTCAACCTATTTATACGGAAGGCCGCACGTCCACCTCACTATCCCGAGCGAAGCGGCTCAATCATGCCGGTCTCTCCTGCCGCCATGCGACGACGACCGACGACCGTGACCGGCGCCATGGCTTTGCTTCGGGGCAGATTCGGACGACGGTCTCGATACATGCGGGTCGGAGGTGCGACGCTGGCTCTCGCGGAAAAAATAGGACTTCTGGCGACGCTTGTCATCCTGATTGCGCGCAACGTACAACTCCTCGCCCGTATATGGATCACGGCCCGTATGGAACATCACCGACGAAAGTGTCATCGGCGTTGGCGTAAGGTCCTGAACCTGCTCAAGCGTAAAATGAAGCTTCCCCAATACCTTCCGTGCCAGCGCCTTCATATCCGCCTCGGTGCAGCCCGGATGGCTCGAAATGAAGTAGGGGATCAACTGGTATCGCAATCCGTTGCGGCGGCAGATCTCATGGAAATCCTCATTCAGCTGCTCGAACATCGCAAACGGAGGCTTGCGCATCAACCGAAGGACATGATCCTCGGTATGTTCGGGCGCAACCTTCAACCGGCCCGACGTATGGTGCTTGACAACCGTCTCAAGATAGGGCGAATCGTCGAACAGGTCGTAGCGGATACCGCTGCCGATAAAAGCCTTCTTGACCCCCTTGACCGCCCGCACTTTGGCATAGAGATCGAGCAACGGACGATGGTCGTTATCGAGGTTGGGGCACATCTTCGGATGCAGGCACGACGGACGGCGGCATTTGCTGCACAGCTCCCGATCGCGGCCGCCCATGCGGTACATGTT
>URTU01000053.1 GCA_900550925.1 uncultured Alistipes sp.
GCCCGCTCTCGGCTCTCTTCCGAAGCTTGTCCTTGATGTAATCCTGTCCTATGATGTCGGCAAACCTCATTGTCGTACCGTTTCTGTCTCTCGCTGTCCGCTCCTGTTAAAAAATTGGTTTCTCCCCCACCCGGCCGGTCGCTACCTGTCGCTCATGAGCCGGTACAAGGCCCGGATGAGTCCGATGCTCCGCGCTATCGCAAACAGCAGCAGCAAGCCGAAAACAACCGTCAGAAAAATCTTGTCCCCCGCCTCGATGCCGCGAACGATCTCCATGATGCAGACCACGACTACAAGCAGGTAGATGACCAGAAAGATTATCGTTTTTGTTTTCATCTCCGTCCGTTTTTTATCTTTTTTGTTGTAAACTTTGCAAACCGGCTATCGGCCCGTCGACCCGAAACCTCCCGCACCGCGTTCGGTCGTGTCGAGCTCCTCGACAGCTTCCCACTCAACCTGTTCGCACCGCGCTACGACCATCTGGGCTATCCGTTCGCCCGGAGCGATCTCGAAGGACTCGTTGCTCAGGTTGACAAGTATGATGCGGATCTCGCCTCGGTAGTCGGCGTCGATCGTACCCGGTGAATTCAATACCGTGATGCCGTGCTTGGCAGCCAATCCGCTGCGCGGCCGGATCTGCATCTCGTAACCCTCGGGCAGCGAAACATAAAGCCCCGTGGGGATCATGGCCCGCTGCAGAGGCTGCGGCGTGACGGGCGTATCGAGGTTGGCCCGTACGTCCATCCCCGCCGACAGGGGGGTCTGGTAGCGCGGCAGCTCGAACCGTGATGCGTTTACGATCTTTACTTTCATCTCTTTCGGTTTTTCCTGACAGCTGCGACCGACTGCCGGATGGCGATTACCAGCATACCTGCTATACAGATTGCCAACACCGGCCGACGTATCGGCCACGTCTTGCTGTACAGCGCTATCACCGCCATCACGAACAGCGCGAAACTGATCAATAAAATTAATATTTTTTCGTTGGTTTTGTTTTTCATTTCAGTTACGTTTTAACACCGACCGCATCATCGCCGCCAGATCGATCTTCTCGCGGCGGACCACATAGATGCCGTAAAGCACTACAAGACACAGATTGCAGCAGTATATGGCCCATTGGGCCCCGAGCGCACGGTCGCAGACAACGCTTGCGGCATAGACGGCCAGCGCCGTCACGACATACTCCACGATACGGCGGATGTCGTAAGGCGTCGGGTAGTAACGGCGGTTGAGCCAGTAGCTTACGGCTACCATCGCCGCCTCGCTCGCAAAACGTGCCCATGCCGCTCCGTAATAGCCGAAACGAGGTACCAGCGCAATGTTGCACCCTACGGTAAACACCAGTCCCGTGAAGGTCACAACCATGGCCAGCGACGTCCGCTCCTCCCGCTTGTACCAGAACGAAAGGTTCAGCCACACGCCGCTCAGGACGTTGGCTCCCAGCACCACCGGCAGTATGAAGATGCCCTGCCGGAACTCCCTCCCTACGATCAGCGCAAAGAGATCCTTGAAAAGTGCTATCCCGAGGAAAATGAGCATCGAGGCGATAATGTAATATTTCAACGCCCCCGCGTTCATGGCCTTGAAGTCATCCTTGCGGTAGTTCGCCAGAAAGAAGGGTTCGGCCGCAAGCCGGTACATCTGCGTGAAGAGCATCATCACAACCGCGATCTTCGTTATGGCTCCGTAGATGCCAAGTTGCGACATGGCGCCGTCCGGTACAAGATACTTGATCATCTGACGGTCGATGAACTCGTTGGCCGTACCCGCAACGCCGCTTACAAGCAGTGGCAGCGAATATACGAATACCGACCCGAGCAGTACCCAGTCAATCCGCGGGCGTACGCCCGAGATCGTCGTCATCATCGCCACGAAGGTCAAGATGCTGGCTGCGAGGTTTGCTACGAAGGCCCACCCCACGCCGAACTCCGACGAGAAGAGACCCGCAGCCCCGAATCCGAATGCAAAACCGGTCTGCAGGACGATATTGAAGAGCTTCAGCGTGACGAACTTCTTCGCCTTGCCCTGTTCGCGCAGCCGCGAGAAGGGTATGCACGCCCCGACGTCGAACAGTATGATCGCCGCCACCAGGACCACGTACGACGGGTTCCGTGCATAAACCTCGCCCATGGCCGCCGAAACCGGATGGCGGAAGATGACGATCGCCGCAAAGAAAACCGTCGCCGCAAGCAACGTGATCCCCCATACTGTCGCGAAGAGTCGGCGTTTGGCTGCCGCCACATCCCCGCCGGCCGCCTCGGCCTTGGCCGAGAACCGGAAGTAGCTCGACTCCATGCCCATCGTCAGCACCACGAGCGCAAACGGAATCAAGGCATAGACATCGGTAATGACCCCATACGACTCCAACCCGAATACACGGGTATAGTAGGGCGTCAGAAGATAGCTCAGAAAACGTCCTACGATGGTGCTGATACCGTATATGGCAGTCTGTTTGGCCAGCTTGTCGAGCATAGCGGTTTAAATTGTGTCGTATAACTTACAAAGTTATAAAATTAATTCGGTTTATCACAAAATCACGCGCTGAAGCATCGTTTATCGGCATCATTGCCTTGCCGTATGGGACGCATTACACCGTACCGGGCCATATTTGCCGGACGGCCATCTGTTGTCCAAACATGCACGCCCCGGCTGGAGGTTGTCTTCATGTGCTCCTGTTTCCACGCCCATGCCTCACGCCGGAACGCAACGGAGCCTCCCCCACGTGTGCGGAGAAGGCCCCTGCGGAATAACAATTCAAAAAATGTACGCCTCGATCTACTTGATGTCGATCTGCCGTACGGCGGCTTGCTTTTCCGCCTGTTTCATCTTGGGAATCTCGATCATGAGAATGCCGTTCTCAACCTTCGCTTCAATGTGATCCTTGTCTACGTTGTCCGGCAGGATCATGCTCTGGCGAAACTGGGTATAGGCAAATTCCCGACGAAGATAGGTGCCCTTGTGTTCCTGTCTGCCGGCATCGGACGGTGTCCCGGATTCGGCGCACTTCTGCATCGAGACGATCAACTCGTTGCTGTCGTTGAGGTCGATCCGGAAATCATGCCTGGTCATGCCCGGGGCCGCAATCTCAACCTTGTATGCGCTTTCGGTCTCGATGATGTTGACCGCCGGTGCCGACGATGCCCGTTTCTCTACCCATTCGTTGCCGAAAAAATCATTGAAAATGCTCGGCAACCAGTTCTGTGCTCTTCTTGCTGGTGTCATAACTTCCCTGTGATTGATGTTTGATTGGTTGTGCACCATGTTAATCAGCAAATCGAATGCCACATACCGTCGCAAAGATCCGTCTCGCCCTTGTCGCTTTAAGTCCAAATTTTGTAAAAACACAAAAAAATTATTGAGTTTCGATATATTTTATTTGTTTTTTGCCGGGAAATATGTACATTTGCCGAAACGTTGGACGTGTCGGACAACAAAACAACTATCATAGAACCTAACACACTTGTCAAGATCATGAAATTTTTCAAGACTTTTCTCGCGGCTCTGCTCGCCTTCATCGTGGCAAATATCCTTTGGACAATCCTCTGGATATTCGTGGCCGTCGTGTTTGTCGCCGCATTTGGAAGCTCATCTCCGAAGGTCAAACCAAATTCGGTCCTCAAGATCGACCTCTCCGAAAGTATCGTCGATATGCCGTCCTCGGACCCATTGTCCGGTTTCGACTTCGCGTCAATGTCGGTCCAGAGAAGCCATACGATTCTGCAGGCTATTGATGCAATAGCTGCCGCCGCTACCGATGACAATATCAAGGGAATATACATATCGCTCGACGGCGGCGGATCTATCGGTACCGCAAACCTCGAAGAGCTCAGAGCCGAAATCGAACGGTTCAAACTGTCCGGAAAATTCGTTGTCAGCTACAGCGAAATGTACGGCTCCCCGTGGAGCTATTATCTCTCGTCGGTCGCCGACAGCGTATACCTGAACCCCGCCGGTGAGATCAACTGGTGCGGTCTGGCTATGCCCGTGATGTTCTATAAGGGCCTGCTCGACAAGATCGGTGTCAAACCCGAAGTCCTCCGTCACGGCTCTTTCAAGTCGGCCGTGGAACCTTACATCATGGACCGAATGAGCCCGGAGAACCGTCTCCAGATGGAGACCCTCGTAAATTCTTTCTGGGGCGTGATCGTGGAGTCGGTCGCCGAAGCCCGGAATATCCCGATCGATTCGCTGCAGCAGTACGCTACCGACCTCTCGGCAATGATGGCCGATGACGCCCTCGAAAAGGGTCTGGTCGATGACCTGAAATATCAGGATCAGGTTGAGGATATGATGCGTGGTGAACTCCAGCTCGATGCCGATCAGGATATCGAATACATATCGCTGGGAAGCTACATCGCTACCCTCGCACCAAACGTCAAGAACTCCTCGAAAAACCGTATCGAAATAATATATGCCAGCGGACAGATCGTTTCGGGTGCGAGCGGAAAGGATATGCTCGGTGCAACAACGCTCGCCGAACAGCTCGCGAAGGCTCGCCTGGATGAGGATGTGAAGGCTGTCGTGTTGCGCGTAAACTCTCCTGGCGGCAGCGCCCTGGCGGCCGAGGTGATATGGCGAGAGATGGAACTCCTCCGCCAGCAGAAACCCGTAATCGTTTCGATGGGCGACTATGCCGCCAGCGGTGGATACTATATCTCCGCACCGGCAGACGTGATCGTAGCCGATAAAATGACCCTGACCGGATCGATCGGCGTATTCGGACTGCTGTTCAATGCCGGGGATGCCCTCAAGAACAAGGTCGGAATTACGGTCGACGTCGCAAAGTCGAACCCTTCGGCCGATATGGGCGGGTTCTATCGCGGCCTCACAACCTATGAACGAAACACGATGATGAAAAGCATCGAAAACGTATATGAGACTTTCGTCAACCATGTGGCTGACGGCCGTAACATGACATTCGCTTCGGTCGACGCCATCGGACAGGGCCGCGTATGGGCCGGTGTCGATGCCAAACATATCGGACTGATCGACGACTTCGGCGGTCTGAGAGAGGCTATTCTGATCGCGGCCGAAAAGGCTGAAGTTGGTGACGATTTCAGAGTTTCCGAAATGTCGATGCCTTATTCCGGAATATCGGCCCTGCTCAACAATATCGAATCTCAGATCACCGAACGAAATATCCGTAAAGAGTTTGGCACGGCTTATGATGAGTATCGGTATGTGCAGGGACTGATCGAGAATCAGGGCGTGCAGGCGATATGTCCATATCGTTTCGCTCCGGTAAAATAAACACTCGGTGTTATTATCATAAGCATTAATTATAATTTTATTGGTTTGAGTGCTCGGGCCCGCCATACAGGCGGGCCCGAGTGCTGTTTGTTCATGTCGCCGGTCGGCGGAAAGCCGTGCATGGCACCTCTGCAGCCGCCCGAACGGCCAGATCCGGTGAGACCGGACCGCACAATACGTAGCGGGCAATGACGTGTGGCTCTGTGTCGATGCATATGTGCCGCTAAAAGAGCGCTGTTTTGGGTGGAAACGATATTATTCGTAAATTTGCACTCCCGAATGCGACGATGCCCGACTGATGGGCCAGTCGACGAATTGTTTTGTGAAGAAGATATGGATGAGAATATGCTGTACGAAAAGGTGGAACGCTACGACGATGTGCGTATCGCGGAACTCGCCGCTCACTATCGTGAAATCCTGAAACTCCTCGGTGAGGATGTCGACCGTGAAGGCCTGCTCAAAACCCCAGAACGGGTCGCTAAGGCAATGGCTTTCATGACAAAAGGGTATGACGAGGACCCTTTGCAGATTATCCGGTCGGCAATGTTCCGCGAAGAGTACCGGCAGATGGTCCTGGTGAAGGATATCGAACTATATTCGATGTGCGAACACCACATGCTCCCTTTCTACGGCAAGGCGCATGTGGCATATATCCCCAACGGATATATAACCGGACTCTCGAAGATAGCCCGCGTGGTGGACTGTTTCGCCCGACGCCTGCAGGTCCAGGAGAGAATGACCGTACAGATCCGGGACTGCATTCAGGAGGCGCTCGCGCCGATGGGGGTGGCCGTAGTAATTGAGGCCAGCCATACTTGCATGCAGATGCGGGGCGTCCAGAAGCAGAATTCCGCAACTACGACATCGGCATTTACCGGTACCTTCCTCTCCGATCACCGTACCCGGGAGGAGTTCATGAACCTGATCGGACACAGGTTGAGATAGCCTCAGAGGCTGACTGCCGGTCCCGTTTGGCCGGGAAGTTGCCGGGGCATAGAATGGATGGTAGTGACGGAAGACTGTGTGTGGGGGGGGGAGAGAAATAAGAAAAAGAGAAGATCCTAATTATAGCTGTTGTTACACGAAACCGTGGGCCCGCATGCTGCGGATTGACGCTCAAAATAGACTGTTAGAAGAGATGTCGGAAACAAGACTGGATAAATGGCTCTGGGCCGTGCGGGTGTTCAAGACCCGAAGCGATGCCGCCGAGGCTTGCCGCAACAACCGGGTGTCGGTTAACGGTTCGTATGCCAAACCGTCGCGGGAGGTAAAGGTTGGAGATGTGGTCGCCGTAAAAAAGATGCCGGTGGTGTATTCATACCGTGTGGCAGCACTGGTTACCAGCCGTCAACCCGCCAAGAATGTCCCCGAATATGCCGTGGATATTACCCCGAAGGAGGAACTCGACAAGCTAAATATCCCGAAGGAGAGCATCTTCATCGTCCGCGACCGCGGGACTGGACGTCCTACAAAAAAGGAGCGGCGTGAACTCGACATGCTCATGGAGGAGCTTTATATCGATGACGATGACGAGTAGCGCCGCGCAGTAGTCCGATTGGATGGACGTGTATTGTGAAAAAGGCACCGGATGCAGTCAGATGCTGCTCTCCGGTGCCTTTCGTATTTCACGTAATGGCCGCTGGGCGGGGTGGGTGTCGTCAGATGCCGCTCTCAACCCGCTAAAGCCACTTCTTGTGTTTGAAATAGGCGATCGTGAGGCACGAAACCAGAATGATCAGACCGATCGCAAACAGATAGCCGTAGCGCCACTCCAACTCCGGCATGTGGTGGAAGTTCATGCCGTAGATGCTCGCTACGAGAGTCGCCGGCATGAAGAAGACGGCCGCAATGGTGAAGATCTTCGTTATGTTGTTCTGCTCGATGTTGATCAGACCGAGGGCCGTATCCTGAAGGTAGTCCAGTCGCTCGAAACTGAAATCGGCATGGTTGATCAGCGAATTGACGTCCTTGATCATCAACTGCAACCGCGGATAGATGTCGTTCGGGAACCGCTCGCTGCGAAGAATGCCCGACAGAACCCGCTGACGGTCGAAGATGGTCTCGCGTACCAGCATCGTGCTCTCCTGCAACGAATTGATGCGGTGAAGAACCTCCCTGTCTACCGAATTACCCGAATTCAGGTCCTTGCTCAGACGGGCAATCTGTTTGGAGATCGACTCTACAAGGTCCGCATCGAAGTCGATACGAACCTCAAGTATCGAGATCATCAGATGATAACCCGTCGGATAGGCGCGGTAGTTCATCTGTAACTTCTTCTCGGTTTCCCGCACGGTGCGCGATTCGGCACTGCGTACCGATATCAGAACGCCTTCGGAGATGATGAGCGAAACCGGTTCGACGGCAAACGTCTCCCCGTTCATCAGAAAAAAGTTCGAATTGGTGAAGATGGCATTCTCGGTCTCGAAATATTTCGACGTACTCTCGATCTCTTCAACCTGCTGGCGGGTCTGAAGATTGATCTCCATGAAATTCTCAACCGCCTTCTGCTCCTTGATGGTCGGTGTCATCAGATCGATCCAAAGTATGTCGTCGTAACCCAATTCGTCGAACAATTTCAGATCCGCATTGCGGACGATCTTGTTGTATTGCTTGAGGTAAATCGTGATCATTGCTCCCCGGTTTTTGCTGTTGTACTTCCAGTTGATACGCTGCCGGCTCGTTGGGCCGATATCGAACTATAACCTCGCCATGAGGCTTCGACGGAACTATCCGTCCTGTTCACTTCAGCCGGGATTGGCATGCGGGGATACCTTCAACCCGATGCTCCAGATCTTCTTGAGGGCCTTCTCCTTCTGCTCGTCGTACAGGTAATCGATCGTCTCGGTCAACTGTCCGTAGGCTTCGGGCCAACTCTCGTAGCCCGCCTCGACGATGGCCTCCCATGTATGTTCGATACCCAGGGTGAGGGCGCGCTCGAACCGGTCGATCTCCTCGGGCGAAATCTGTTTCTGGGCAACCCAGACTCCCGTAATGAGTTGCAGGCGGGTTGACCGGTACCACTCCTCCCCGAGATCGATGCGGTAACGGTGGCCGGTGGTCTGGTGGAGGGCCTGGTCGCCGACGATGATCTCCCCGTCGTTGTCGGTGACAACATAGTCGGTCGGAAGAGCTTCGCGTGCCACGATTTCGGCGTTGCTGCGCCACAGCGACCGTGCAATATAGGAAACAGGGCCGCGGCCGATCGGTCCGAAGTCATCGAGAATGATCCGTTCGAGTTGCTGAACTGGTTTGTCGCATGCCAGAATGATGTTGCGGGATTCGCGCAGCGACGAGATGCAATAGGAGGTCAGAATGCGGGCCTCGGGAAACTCCTTGCAGGCGTGCGGCGGCAGAAGGGCTACGTCTACCTCTCCTTCGCGGAAAAGACGTATGCTTTCGGAGGCCGTGGTCAACAACAACTCGACACGGTGGTCAAGACCGTGCCGGATGCCATAGATGAACGGCACCGTATCGAGGTACGATATCAAAGCTACTTTCCGGATTACCGCCATCGTCCATAATGTGTTGACTGTTTGATGAGACTTGTTTGCGGAACTCCTCCGCAAGATATTTGCCACGAAGATAATAATAATTTCGGGAAATGTTTTTCGACTTTTCGAAAAAATTGTTTTCCGGGCCCCTTTTTTTGACCTTTTATGTGAGCGGACGGAGAATCTGACGGGCGGATTGCGGAAAAACAACGGCTGAATGCCATGTCATGTTGAGACTTGATTATCAGCCGGTATGGCCTTCATGGGCCGGCCGCTTTTTCCCGAAAGATGAGAAAAAGAGCGGCGGACTCTTGACAACGCCTCCTGACGATCGTATATTTGTGTCGCAGATGCGATCCTGTGGCGATCGCTCACAATCTGCGCCGGCACGGTCTGGCCGGCTTGCTCCGAACATAATCCCGATTTATAAGTATTCGCGTCACGCTTGTTCGCCGGAGCGAATCCGTCGGGTGTCAGGAGGCAGTTTTCAACAAAGAGTTCAAAACGTTTTCAACTTTTCGACAGGCGTATCCAAGTCGTTGCTGTTCACTGGTTAACGCCTGTCTCCGCCCGGGTTTCAACCCATGTGTCAACAGTCATTTGCCATGTTGTCGACAATATGTCGACGCCTTATCAACATCCCCGCTTTACAAATCCACTAATGCTATGGACAGAAATTCACTCTCCTCAATCATCTCTTCCGCCGTCCGGAACTGCGGTTTCGAATTCTACGGCGGCCCGCGAAAAAACGCTTCGGCAATTATCCGAAAATATCCAGCCGCCTGGCTCGAACCTCTACAGATCGTAGCCGTCGAGGGCGCCCGCGAAGGGCAGATATCATACCGGATCGCAATGCAGCTCCTCGAAGCCGCCGACCGGCAGACGGTAATCGATCCCGAAACAGCCTGGAAAAAACTCGAACTTGACGCCCTCGAAATTCTCGGTACGATTGCCGTGGCCGAAGGCGTGACCGGAATCGGAAAGGTCGAAATATCTCCTTCGCTGCTCTCCGTAACGAACCATGGCGAGGCGGCAATGGAGGTCGAATGCGTGATCTCGACACAATTCTGCATCTGAAAAACAATCCAATCACAAGCTTCATTCGCTCTATGAATATCTCATCTTCTCCAACCCCATACTCCTCCGTGATCGGGCAGCTGACATTCTCCCTCGAAGGACTCGACCCGCAGGAGGTCTCCGTCATCGAGGTGATAAATGCCGATAACGGAACCACTCTCGGACGGATCCGATGCACAGGGCTCGCCGAACGCAAGATCAACGTAGCCCCATATTTCCGGAGGCTGTTCGAACTCGGGATGGTACCGAGTACGGCAACAAGCGTCCTCGTTTTTCCATATTCGCTGTTCAACTGCGCAATCCGCTGCGGCAATACCCAAAGCCCGGCCGTGCCGATTGTCATGTCGGCCCCGGCATTCGCCCCGATTGCCGAACGGACTCTGCTTTCGGAACTCCCTCTCCACCGTACCATAGCCCCGGGGGAATTCGATATCCTGACGACGATCTCGCCCGACGGTATGATCGAAGCCGAATTCACGCTGTCCGGTACCGAAGGCCAGAGCTCCTCATTCTCGATCAGCAGTACCGAAGCGGTGCGGATGCTTGGTATAGGTGTCGACTACGACTCGCTGAAACAACGTGCCGGATACGACCTGGCAGGTATTGAAGTGTCGCTGCTGGCCGGCGGACAGAGCGTTGCCGTGGTGGAATACGAGGTGGTGACGCGCGGCAGGGAGACATGCCGGCTGGTCTGGGCAAACCGTTACGGGGCGGCGGAACTCTTTACCTTCGAGCCGGTCGTGTCGATACGGTCGGTTGCCGACAGACCGGTCGATCGGGAGGCTTCGTCCGATGTCGTGGCCTCCGAAACACGGACCCTGACGCTCGATTCGGGGATCTGTCCGCGACAGCTGATCGAGGCCCTCTCGGGTATCCTCTCCTCGCCGTTCGTCTATCGTCTTGCCGGAGGCAAGGCCCACGACGTGCGGGTATGCAACAGTGAATGCACTATCGCCGAGGCCGGGAAGCCCTCGAAAATAACCGTACAGATATCGACGACGGAAAAGGCCGCCGCAACAATCTGAAAAAAATCGCTGCCATGGAACTTTACATAGATAACATGCCGTGTGACATCAACGCGGCCGACAATGACCTGAACATAGTGTTTTCGCAGGAGCGGATCTCTGACCTGAACGCGATGCGCGAGGGGGTGCATTACGGGCTTGTGCTGCCGGTTACGCGCCGGAACCGCGAGGTGATGGGCGATTGCGACGCACTGATGTCGTCCGAACTGTTCAACGCCGCGACACATACGGCCCGGATCGAATACGACGGGGTGCCGCTTATCGAGGGTACGGTATATCTGACGGCATGCCGTTTTGAGCAGGGGGCCGGCCACTATGAAATGGAGTTGATAACGGGAGCCTGCCGCTGGGCTCAGACTGCCGCCTTGAGGCTCCTGTCGCAGACATCCCTCACGTGCGCCGAAAGGTTCGATTCGGCATCAATCGAGGCGGGGTGGCGTGATCCGGATGCCGTCGTGAGATTCCTGCCGGTCATTCGTGACAGCTACGCCTCACGCCCCTCGCAGGTCGAGTCGATGCCCGTGCAGCAGATCCCGTCGACGTCCGATTACCATCCATTCATCAACCTGCGGAGTTTCGTCGAGTCGATTTTCGCCGATGCCGGGTACTCGGTCGAAAGCCGGTTCTTCGACAGCGAACTCTTCCGGTCGCTGATGTTCAGCGGAAGGTTCCACTCGCGCGATGTCGAGAAACTGAACGCCCGGATGGGTTTCCGGGCCGGTCGAAGTGCCGAAACAACTGCCGTCGCCGACAGCTACGGGTGCGTATATGCCAACCCGTACACCTCGATCAGTACGGTCGGGAATGTGGTCGATACGGTGCTGCCCGCCGAAGGGGCCGATGACCTGTGGGCTGCCGACGATTCGTTCCGCATCGAGGAGGGCGAGGCCATCTACTCGCCCCCGGAGAAGATATCGGCCTCGATGTGCTTCAAACTGCACTATGCAACCGACTACCGCATCGAATCGCGTTTCAGGCTCCGAGGGTTCGATACCATACGCCTCGATGTGGCCAATGAGTACCGGTTCGTGCTGGCGAACCGGTTCGAGGACTACCGCCCGACATTCCGTGCCGGAATGCAATATCGTATTGTCGTGTTCGACCACCAGGAGGGCGACAGCTACAGGCTTTGCTACACCTCTGTGGCGGAAGGTACATCGACGGAGGCCGTGGCCGCGGAGTTCTCCTCGCAGAGCGAACTGGTGACGATACCCTCGACCGTTGAGGCCTCCGCGCCGGTCCTCTGCCGCAAGTCTGCAGACGGCACGTACGAGCCTTACGGTCAGGATTGGGTACTGTATGGAGGATACGTTTCGATGACCGGCCGCACGGAGGTCGAGGTGACTGTCCGCACGCAGCCGCAGGATATCTCGGCTTCCGAACCCTACTATTTCCGCCATCTGACATTTGCCGGGGCCGAGGCCGGTCAGAGCCTGACGCTCTACACCGATACGCGTGTCTATGCCTCGTTCCAGCCATATCCGGCACTCGGTTCGGTGGTCGGGATGGAGGATATTACGGCCCACGGCGTACGGCAGGCGGCCTTGCTCGAGGCGTTGCAGCGGATGTTCGACCTGAAATTCTATACCGATCCCGTCGCACGGAAGGTATATGTCGAACCGGCTGCGGATTTCCTGCTGGCGGATCGTGTTGTCGACTGGCGCGACAGGATGGTCGCGGATGGCGGGGTTGAGGTGTGCGAACAGGGTGACGGCGAACTCGAATATACGCTGTACGGGTATCTGGGCGGCGACGGGGCCGTGGGCCGCTACAACCGTGAGAACGAGGACCGCTACGGCGAGTGGCGCGGACATGTCACCTCGCACCTGGCCGGAGAGGGCGAACGCGACATGTGCAACGAACTCTTCGCGGCGACGATCAACTCGACCGAAGGATTCAAGTTTGCACCTTCGGCATCCTTCCCGATGGTCGGCGACCGTGACGAGGATATCGAGGACGAGGTCAACTTCCCGACAAAAATCCTCTCGTACCGCGGCATGCGGACTCTTCCCGAGAACGAAAGCTGGGGTATAACAGGCGACTGCTATCCGTTGTCGGCATTCCATCTCGACGGCGAGGTTTCGCTCTGTTTCGAGGACCGCGACTCGATGACCGGCCTGCACCGCTATTTCGACGGCCGCTTCGAATCTCTCAACACCGCCCGCCGCATCTCCGTGCCGCTGCGGCTGACGGCGG
>URTU01000054.1 GCA_900550925.1 uncultured Alistipes sp.
GGAAGCACGAAGTATCCGTCGGCCAGACCCTGCATCAGTGCCGAAGCTCCCAGACGGTTGGCGCCGTGATCCGAGAAGTTTGCCTCGCCGATTGCGTAGAGGCCCGGGATGGTGGTCATCAGGTTGTAGTCGACCCAGATACCGCCCATGGTGTAGTGCACGGCGGGGAAGATCTGCATCGGCTGCTCGTATGGGCTGACGTCGGTGATCTCCTTGTACATGTCGAAGAGGTTTCCGTAACGCTGTTTGATTACCTCCTTGCCGAGGCGTTCGATAGCGGTCTTGAAGTCGAGGAATACGGCCAGACCGGTTTCGTTGACACCGTAACCGGCATCGCAGCGCTCTTTTGCGGCACGCGAAGCCACGTCACGCGGAACGAGGTTTCCGAAAGCCGGATAACGGCGCTCCAGATAGTAGTCGCGATCCTCTTCGGCGATATCCGACGGTTTCTTTGCGCCCGAACGGAGAGCCTTGACATCCTCGAGTTTCTTGGGGACCCAGATACGGCCGTCGTTACGCAGCGACTCGGACATAAGGGTCAGTTTCGACTGCTGTGTACCGTGAACGGGGATACAAGTGGGGTGGATCTGCGTGAAGCAGGGATTTGCGAAACCGGCGCCCTTGCGGTAGCACTGGAATGCTGCCGAACCGTTCGAAGCCATAGCGTTTGTCGAGAGGAAGAATACGTTTCCGTAACCGCCGCTGGCGAGTACTACGGCGTGAGCGCCGAAACGTTCGAGTTTGCCGGTGATGAGGTTACGGGCGATGATACCGCGGGCCTCGCCGTTTTCGATTACGATATCGAGCATTTCGTGGCGCGGGTAGCTCTTTACTGAACCTGCAGCGATCTCCTTGTTGAGGGCGGCGTATGCACCGAGCAGCAGCTGCTGACCGGTCTGGCCGCGGGCGTAGAATGTACGTGAAACCTGAGCGCCGCCGAACGAACGGTTTGCGAGTGTGCCGCCGTATTCGCGGGCGAAGGGAACACCCTGAGCCACGCACTGGTCGATGATAGCGTTCGACACTTCGGCCAGACGGTATACGTTTGCCTCACGGGCACGGTAGTCGCCGCCCTTGATGGTATCGTAGAAGAGGCGGTAAACCGAGTCGTTGTCATTCTGGTAGTTTTTGGCAGCGTTGATACCGCCCTGCGCAGCGATCGAGTGAGCGCGGCGGGGCGAATCCTGGATGCAGAACACCTTGACGTTGTATCCGAGTTCGCCGAGCGAAGCGGCAGCCGAAGCACCGCCCAGACCCGTACCGATTACGATGATATCGAGTTTACGTTTGTTTGCGGGGCTAACGACCTTTATGTTTGCTTTATGATTGCTCCATTTCTGGGCCAGGGGACCAGCGGGGATCTTGGAATCTAATTTGAAAGCCATATCTGTAAAGTTTTAATATTCGGTGATTAAGGAGTGATTAGCAAGCCACGCAGAGGCTCTTGACGAAGAATGCGACGACCACGGCGGCGAAGCAGATGAAAACGATCGAAGCGACTACTTTTGCGAGGCATTTGAGTCTGGGGTACCATTTGTCGTTTGCCCAGCCTACGGTTTGGAGCATCGACCATACGCCGTGCGTGAGGTGGAACCAGAGAGCGGCGAGCCACACGAGGTAGAGGACGACGAAATACCATTTCGAGAAAGTATAGGCGATCAGGGCAGCGCCGTCGGTAGCAGCGACAGGGGCGCCGTCGACGATCGAAGCCTCATGGCCGAGGATTTCGACGAGCTGCATTTTAGACCAGAAGTTGAAGAGGTGGAGCAGCAGGCCGCCAACGACGATGAACCCGAGGACCAGCATGTTTTTTGAGGCCCACGACACGCCGTTTTCGGTTACGGTGATTTCGTAACGCTGGTTACCGCGCGCTTTGCGATTTTCGAGGGTAAGAAGGATAGCGTAGATGAAGTGCACCAGGACGCCGAGTGCCAGGATGAGAGTTCCCACGAGGGCATACCAGTTTGCTCCGAGGAATTCGCAGATGGCGTTGTAGGCCGAAGCCGAGAACAATGCCGTCATGTTCATTGCCATGTGGAAGAGGATGAACAGCACCAGAAAGCATCCGGAAATGCTCATTACGAGTTTCTTCCCGATCGATGAATTGCAGAGAAAATTGCTCATAGATTAAAAAAACTTTTATATTTGTGATTAATTGTAGATTGTTTGCAATTGGGATATTCGAAGATTTGGAGCGTTGTATCAGCGTTGTATCTTGTTGCACATTTTTGATTCGTGGTACAAATATAGTTATTGTTTGTCGAATAACAACCGAATCGGCATTGAATTTTGTAATATGGAGCGGAGTTTTATTCTCAAGGCCGGGTTGCGCGGCGAGATCCGGGATCGGGTATCCAGACTTTCGGAACGGGAGCGGGCCGAGGCGGCGGAACGGGTAGCCGAACTGTTGGAGCGGGATATTCGGTTTGCCGGGTCGCGGGTTGCGGCCTGTTTCATGCCGTTGCGGGACGAAGTGCCGATCGGGCGGTTCGTGGATGGTTGGAGGCGGGACAAGCTCATAGTTCTGCCGGTTGTCGAGGGTGATCGGATGCGGTTTTTCGAGTATGATCCTGCGCGGGTGCGGACGGGGCGTTTCGGAATCGTCGAGCCGTACGGCACCGCGGAGGTATCTCCGCAGGGGATAGATGCAATGTTGGTGCCGGGGCGGGCTTTTACGCTGGTCGGGTTGCGATTGGGGCGCGGCGGAGGGTATTACGACCGTTACTTGTCGCAGGCCGGTGCGGAAGGAATATACAGGATCGGGGTTGCGTTCGGTTGCCAGGTGGTTGATGAGCTGCCGGTTACGGCCGATGATGTGGTGATGGACCGGGTGATCGCGGGCTGACATGCAACAGACTATGCCGTCGGCTGTGCTAACCGCACGACGGAATCAACTGATGCATGAGTGTGAGGCGGGCATATGATTCTGCAGCAATCTGCGCAGCCAGCCCGGCTGCGTGTGCAAGGAGAAGAGAGAGGGGGGGGAGCAAGCGCTTAGAATCAGGACAGCCGCTGCACCTCCGGCGTCAGGGACTGCACACGAATTGTGCCGTGCGTCGTCGGGATCGCCCGTGCAGAATCGGCTCAGTCGTGCGGAATCGGATCGGCCGTGCAGAATTGTCTCAGTCGTGGAATATCAGTGCGACGGCATATGCGGCTACACCCTCTTCGCGGCCGGTGAATCCGAGTTTTTCGGTTGTGGTGGCCTTTACCGCCACGTCATCCGTATCGATCGCCATGGCATTGGCCATCTCCTGGCGCATCTGTTCTATATACGGTGCGACCTTGGGGCGTTGCAGCACGATCGTACAGTCGACATTGCCGATCTGCCACCCCTTCTGGCGGAGCAGCGAGGCGGTACGACGCAACAGTATCCGGCTGTCGATTCCCTTGAACTCGTCGGAGGTGTCGGGGAAGTGCTTTCCGATATCGCCCAGGGCCGCCGCGCCGAGCAGTGCATCGCACAATGCATGTATTACGGCATCGCCGTCGGAGTGGGCCACACAACCCTTGTCATGTTCTATTTTGACGCCGCCGAGTGTCAGTTGCAGGCCTTCGGCGAGCCGGTGAACGTCGTATCCGTTCCCCACGCGGAATTTTTTCATAACCGGTAATTTTTATGCAAAGTTAAGCACAAATTTCTCTTTCGGCGGGCCGTGTCGGGTAAAAAACCGTTGAAAATGGGCTCATAATGTAATTTTTTGGGGATTTGGGGGAGTTTTTTGGATGTTTGGCCGACTATCGTACTGATAAAAAAATTACCTTTGTGAATAACATAAAATATTATCGTCATGTCCGAAATATCCAACCTCGAACCCCGTGTGGTATGGGAACAGTTCGATGCCATAACGAAAATTCCGCGTCCTTCGAAAAAAGAGTCCAGAATCAGAGAGTATCTTGTCGATTTCGCCAGCCGCCACGGACTGGAATGCAAGTGCGATGCCATTGGCAACGTTGTGATGCGCAAACCGGCTACGGCAGGGTTTGAGAACCGGCCTGCGGTGGCTTTGCAGGCCCATATGGATATGGTGTGCGAGAAGAATGCCGATGTGCAGTTCGATTTCGAGACCGATCCCATCGATGCCTATGTGGATGGCGGGTGGGTACGGGCCCGCGGGACCACGCTGGGGGCCGATTGCGGTATCGGCATGGCTGCGGCATTGGCTGCTCTGACGGCCGAGGGTGTCGAGCATGGTCCGCTGGAGGCGCTCTTCACGGTCGATGAGGAGACGGGCCTTACCGGTGCATTCGAACTGGGCGATGATATGCTGTCGGCCCATTACCTCATCAACCTCGATTCGGAGGATGAGGGTGAGCTGTTTATCGGCTGCGCCGGCGGGATCGACACGACAGCAATATTCACGTTCCGCCCCCAGGCGGCTCCGGCAGGATATGTCTTCTACCGCCTCGACATTGCCGACCTTAAGGGTGGGCATTCGGGCGACAACATAAACGACGGTCTGGCCAATTCGAACAAGCTGGTGGCCCGGCTGTTATGGATGGCCATGCAGCGTTTCGACGTGCGGTTGAGCTACTTCTGCGGCGGAAACCTGCGCAATGCCATTCCGCGCGAGGCGTATGCCATATTCGGTATTCCGGAGGCCGATGTCAAGGAGTTCGAGCGGCTCTGTGCGGAGTATGCCTCGGAGATCAAGGCCGAGTATGCCGTTACCGAACCCAAACTCTCGGTAACCCTCTCGGCATCGGCAGCCGATACGGTCATCGATGAGGCTACGCAGATGTCGCTGGTATACTCTCTTGTAGGTGTTCCGAACGGGGTTCTGGCGATGAGTTATTCGATGCCGGGGCTTGTCGAGACCTCGTCGAACCTGGCCTCGGTCAAGTTTGCCGACGAGAACCGGATCATTGTGACATCGTCGCAGCGTTCATCGGTCGAGAGCGGGAAGTACTATGCCATGTCGGCAGTCGATTCGGTCTTCACGCTTGCCGGAGCGGTTGTCGAGCACAGTGACGGCTATCCGGGCTGGGCGCCGAATCCCAAATCACAGCTGTTGGATGTATGCCGCAGCTGCTACCACAATCTTTTCGGGCAGGAACCGAAGGTGCGGGCTATTCATGCGGGGCTTGAGTGCGGGCTCTTCCTCGAGAAATATCCGGCACTCGAAATGGTTTCGTTCGGCCCGACGATGCGCGGGGTACACTCTCCGGACGAACGGTTGGAGATCGCCACGGTTGACAAGTTCTGGCGGCTTCTGACCGAAGTGCTGAGGTCGCTGACCTGACGCGCCGCAAAATTCCGAAATTACACAACACAACCCAATTCACATTCTACTAACTTTTTAAAGGCAAACTTATGAAACGAAACTTCATGTTTATGAGCCTGATCTGCATTTGCAGCCTGGTGTGCTGCGGATGCGGCGACGATGATTACGAACGTGGAATCCACTCCTCATCCGAACCGGATGTGGTCGATCTGGAGTGGTTCTATGAGAGCGACGACTTTACGGCACTGGTGGCCGAATGCGAGGATGTGCTCGCTGCGGCCTACATGGAACAGACCCTCATTGAGGAGCGGCTCGATTATCCCGGATACGAAGGTCTTCCGGTCAAGCTCTACGAATACGAGACCGGAACGGATGCTTCGCTGGGCATCAAGAAAAAGGGAAAGGTATATATGCTGAATCCGTCGGCCGACAAACTCGCACGGTGGGTTGCCAATGCCTGCTGGTCGGCCAAGCACAGCGTCGACAAGAAGTATCTCGATCAGGTGTGCAATCAGGTGTTGATACAGTCTGGAGGCCAGTTCCCGGTTTGTGGCATCGTTTATGAGGACATGGACGGGACGGGTTACTATCCGTATGCGTTCAAGGATGGCGTAACGGTCTATGTGGCCGATGCGGAGAAGTGGGCTACGACCGATGATGAAGGTAACAAGACCTGCTCGGACGAGCAGTTGGAGTACTGCATCAACCTGACGGATGCGCAGTTGAAGGATTATACCGGCACGTATGCCCGTATCTGCAGCACCACCCGCGAACAGTACAAGGCTGCGGGCGGCAAGGTGGATGTAGGTACGAGCGACAGCTCCGAGACCCGCAAGAAAGCGTGGCTGGGCGTAGTCCGTGACCTTTATAAACAGGCCTGGGAGTCTGACAGCAATCAGCTCATGAATGCATGGGCTGCCGCATCGCTCAAGGATTGATCCGGCCGGGGCATCGCGGAGCGGCCGGCTGACCGTATCCGATCGAGGTGACGGGTCGGGACCCGGCCGCTCGGCGATGTGCCCTCATGGCGGCTGCAGCCGTTTGTCCCGGGGGGGAGAAGGTGTATTGCGTATTCTCCCGTCGGAGTGGCGTATGGCGCGGCTGCCGGATGTAATGTATTGTAATGCAAACAGATGATAAATTGACATGTGCACATTGAAAACTATTTCACCCTCACTCTATTATGTCGGAGTGAACGACCGGACCAAACATCGGTTCGAAGGGCTTTGGCCTCTTCCGTATGGAGTATCATATAATTCGTATCTGATCGTGAGCGATCGTGTTGCGCTGATCGACACGGTTGACGCCCCCTTTTCGCGGCAGCTCATCAAACAGATCGAACAGGCGATCGGTGATCGGGCGGTAGACTACCTGGTGATCAATCATATGGAACCGGACCATTCATCGTCGATTGCGGCGGTGAAGATGCGCTGGCCGAATGTCCGGATCGTCGGCAATGCGAAGACCCTGACGATGCTTTCGGGCTTTTACGGGTTGTGCGAAGGTTGTCAGGAGATCAAGGAGGGTGAAACGCTTTCGTTGGGCGGACGGACGCTGCGTTTCTCGATGATCCCGATGGTTCACTGGCCCGAAACGATGGTGACCTACTGCATCGAGGACAAGATACTCTTTACGGGAGATGCGTTCGGGTGCTTCGGGGCTCTGAACGGTGCCGTAACGGACGACGCAATGAATGTCGAAAGATATTGGGATGAGATGATACGTTATTACTCCAATATCGTTGGCAAGTACGGGGTTCCGGTTCAGAACGCCTTGCGGAAACTCTCGTCGCTTGAGTTGCAGGCCTTGTGTCCGACTCATGGGCCGGTCTGGCGCGAACATATCCAGGAGGTGATTTCGATGTACGACCGGATGAGCCGTTACGAGGTTTCTCGCGGGGCGGTGATCGCCTACGGCTCGATGTACGGAAACACCGAACGGATGGCCGAACAGATCGCCTCGGCATTGTCCGAACGCGGCGTGCGCGACATCTGCATGCATAATCTCTCCTCATCGGATGTTTCATTCGTGCTGCGCGACATATTCAAATACGACACGCTGGTCATCGGCTCGCCCACGTATAACGGGGAGTTGTTTCCGCCGGTGGCGTCGCTGCTCGAACAGATTGCCGGCCGAGCGGTTCCGGCGCGCAATTTCGGATATTTCGGATCGTACAGCTGGGCCGGTACGGCGGTGAAGAAGCTTGCCGCGTTCGGTGAAAAGATGGGCTGGCCGAGTGCCGGACCGATCGAGCTGAAACATGGCTATTCGCGTGACAAGTTGTCGGGTATAGCCGACATGGCCGATCTGCTTGTAGAGCGTATGGGTATGTAGCGGAGCGGCTCCCGCACAGGGGAGAGCGTTAAATATTTTTTAGGGGTACTGTTGTGTAAACGGTATCCCTTTTTTTGTTTTTCGGTTAAGATTCAGACATGTATTACCTTAAAAGCAGACGTTATGAAAAAGATAAGAAATGAAACCGGTCGACAGACGATCGATTGCAGCCGAGAACTTAAAAGGATCAGGTTGATGGACTTTTTTGCAGAGTATATCGACCGTTTGTATTCCGACTGCCGTTACGGAACGGCGGCGAATTATGTGATGGCCTATCGCAAGTTGAGCCGTTATGTCGTCAACAAGAAGGTAAAGATGGGGGATATCACGCGAATGTGGGTATCGGATTACGAATTGTTGCTTCAGAACGACGGGTTGAGTCACAACAGTGTTTCGTTTTATCTGCGTTATCTGCGGGCGGTTTACAATGCGGCGGTGGTCGAAACGGGCGGAGTCGGGGTTGCCGATCCGTTTCTTGGCAAGCGGCTGACGCAGATCGCTACGGTCAAACGGGCCATCTCGAAGGCGGATCTGTTGGTGATCCGCGGGAAGGATCTGTCGGATTGCCCGCCCAAATATGCATTTGTCAGGGATGTATTTCTGTTCAGTTTCTATACTCGCGGGATGTCGTTGATCGACATGGCCTATCTGCGCAAGGTGGATATCCATAACGGGGTGCTGACCTACCGGCGCCGCAAGACGGGACAACTGTTGTCGATGGCCGTCGAGCCGCAGTTGGACGAATTGATCCTTCGTTATAACAATCCGTTGCCGTATGTGCTGCCTATTCTGGCCCATGATGACAGTTATCGGGGCTACCGCAGTGCCCAACGCGACATGAACCGGTATATCAAGTCATTGGGCGAGATGTTGGGATTCGGATTCCCGTTGACGTTCTATGTTGCGCGTCATACATGGGCAACGTTGGCCCGGGATTACGGGACGCCGATGCATATCATCAGTGCCGGAATGGGCCATTCGTCCGAGCAGACGACCCGCATCTATCTTGCGCAGCTGGACCACAACGTGATAGACCGTGTGAATCGGGCGATCATCGCTTTGTAGCCGTGTCGGTGCAGATAGGTTTGTATGTAACGGGCTGCATTTTGCGGCAAGGCGGCATGTTGCCGGGCCGACCGGAGGATGCAGAATTACGATGTGTAGGCCGGCAGGCAGGAGTGCAGAAGACGGTTGTCCGGCCGGTTGTTTTGGATTTGTTTTTTGAGTCGGCCGACTGTAGCCGCTCTTCGGAAACCTGACGGAGGAGTTACGTTTTGAAGAATTGGATGCGTTTTACGGATTGCATCATGTGAAATGACCGCCTGACGCATTTCGATGCCTTTTCAGATATATTACATCGTTTTTGCCCGTACGTGAAATTGTTCGATTGGTTGTTATTTTTGATAAATTGACCGGAGTTTATCGCACCTGTTCCGTATATTTGTAAAAACGACAAGGATAATTAACCCATTTTTTGTTTAACTCAATACCTCATTTATTATGAAAAAACTTTTGCTTCTTGCTTCGATCGCTATGGTCGCAATGTTCTCGGTTAACTGTGGCGGCGGTGCCGGCCAGACTCCTTCGGATGTAGTGGATGCCTATTACAGCGCAGCCGTTAAGGGCGATTTCGAAAAGGCTCTGACCTATACTACCGTTACGAGTGAAGAGGCTACACAGTTGGTTGCCAAGGTGAAGGGCCTGGGCGGTGTTATCTCCAGCTACGAGATTATCTCGGAAACCGTTGCTGAAGATGGACAGTCGGCCGTTGTCGAAGTGAAATATTCGGGCAGTGCGCTTGGCATGGAGATTACCGACGAAACCACTGAGATCGATGTCCTCAAACAGGAGGATGGCTCGTGGAAAATTGACGGCGATAGCGTGAAATAACGTTCCGATGACTTTTCTCAAAAATAAGTAATGTAATAATTTGTGTTGACGGGCGTGTCTGCGTAAGCGGCGCCCGTCGTTTTGTATTCGGTGAGCGGATAATTGGCTGTGTGCGGAGGCCGATTTACTCCGATAAATGATTTTTGCGACATGAGGCGAGCCATAAAAACCGGTATAGTATACGGCGTACTGTTGTTGTGCGGCGTATTGATTTTTATGGTATGCCGTATGAAGCCGACTGATCCGCGGCCGCTGCCTGCTGATGTTGAGGTTAAGGTCAGGGCGGGCGATCTGGTATTCCGGCGCGGGACGGGGGTTGAGGGAAGAGTTGTCACGACGCTCGACCGCAGTACGCGTTATTCGCATGTTGGGATCGTGGTGGACAGTGCCGATGGAGAGTGGCATGTGGTCCACGCCACGCCGTCGGAGGAGGGTGAAGGACCGCAGAAAAGATTGCGCTACGATCCGGTTTCGGAGTTTTTCCGTACCGATCGCGCATCGGAGGGTGGAATATACCGGGTTTCGTGTGTGGATAGCTGCCGGGTGACAGCTGTGAGAGCGGCACTCGGATGGCATGCGGCGGGCGTGGAGTTCGATAATGGCTTTCGGATGGACGATTCGACCAAACTCTATTGTTCGGAACTTGTCTGGGCGGCATACATGCGTGCCGGCATAGATCTGTGCGAGGATCGTCGGCATCGTATTCCGGCATTGCCCGAGATGGTGTGGCCGTCCGACATATTCGTCTCGCCGCTGCTTGGGACGGTATATGAGTTTTAGGACCGGAGGCGACAGGCCCAGGTCTATTGTTGCAGCGGAATCAACACGTCAAACATTGAATATGCTTCAAAGCCCCTTGCGGGCGATCTTCCATGCAAGGTAGTTGTATGCCCGCAGGGCATTCCAGCGCCACGGCTTCGGAAGCCGGTTGATTACGCGCAGTTTGGTAAGAATGCGCCGGTTCATGCGTGTATAGCTGAAAAATCGCTCGGTCTGGCGCGCCTCTTCGGTCCCGCCCTTGGCACTGATGATGATAGCCCGCGAAAGGGCTATTCGTGCGGCATATTCGTCGAGCATCGGATCGGCGCCGCCGGTATAGAAATCCTTGAATGACTCCCGACAGCTGTCGCCGCGATAGATCGAAGTGGTGCGGTTCTGTGCGATGCGGTTGTAGCGGCAAAGCCGCCGGGGGGTATAGGCAACCTTGAAACTGCGGGCCAGTTTGATCCACATGTATGTATCCTGCCCCATCCGCATGCCTTCGGGGAAGCCGCCGACCTGGTCGAACACGCGGCGGGCGATGGTGGTGGCGGAGGTGATGCAGACGTAACGGGTCATTGCCTCGCGGAAGTAATCCTCGATGATGCCTTCGTATCGGGGTGAGTCGCTCGGGAATACGCCGTCGTCGCTGACAATGTCGAAAGCCGAGCACCAACCGCCGCAATCGGGGTAGAGCCGGATCAACCGTGCGATCTGTTGCAGGTAGTCGGGCATCCACTCGTCGTCGGCGTCGATCATTGCGATATATTCGCCGCGGCTGAGGGCGATGGCGCGATTCCGTGCGGCGCCTGAACCGGCATTCTGCTGTGTATGGAGCCGGATGAGCGGCGAGTCTATCTGTTCGACCACATGTCGGCTGTTGTCTGTCGAGCCGTCGTCGACGATCACGATCTCGAGCGGCTGCAGGGTCTGTGCCAGAACCGACCGTACGGTACGTTCGATCTCGGCCTCCTTGTTGTAGAGCGGGATGATGACCGAAAAACGCGGCGCCACCGCTTCACTGCCGGTAGTTGAGGGAACTTGTTGTACAGGGGTTGCCATATTTGACGGATTGTCCATGTCGGTCGGTCTTTTCAATTTTGTACCAGCAGGTTGCAGCCGCGGATCTCGCTGCGGTCGATACGGCCGTTCACTTCGAAACCTCCGTTCGGGAGCAGGCGTCCGGCATCTTCGGTCTGGATGAATGCGCAGGAGTAGATATTCCCGAGGTCGATGATGTCGATTCCGCCGCGCTGGCCGGCCGCCAGGTGGGTGAAGGGATCGTTCAGGTCGCGGATCGAAATTCGCATCCAGGGAGGTGTGAAGAATATCCCTTCGCCGGACGAATAGGCCTGCGAGGTGAGTTCGGCCATGCCGTATTCGGAGTGGATGCGGTCGACGCCGAAGGCTTCGCACAGAGTGCTGTGGAGTTCCGGCTTTGACATTTCGCGCCGACGCCCCTTCATGCCGCCCGTCTCCATGACTATCGTGTCGTGGAGTTTCGGGGCGTACCGTTCAGCCATGTCAAGCAGGGCATAGCTGACCCCGATCAGGATCTTTTTTCGCGGTTCGCGGGCCATGTCGTCGAGAAGCCTCGGGTAGTCGTCGAGGTAGAAACCGCCATGTCCGCCGGTATCGGCTATGAGCCGGTCGACCATGTAGATTAGCGACGAACCGGTCCGTTCGAGATACGAGGGCAGCAACCCGTAGATGCTCCACTGCGAGGCGTCGCCGTAGAAACGCCGGAAACATGCGCGGAAGACGCGTTCGTAGATCGACAGGTCGGCCATCGGGTGGCGCGACGGAGTTGTACCGCCGGTGGTACTGCTTGTGAATACGAGTTGCGGTTCACGGTCGCCGCAGTAGACCTCGTGCGTCTTGAAGATTCCGATCGGAAGATATGGGATACGGTCGATGGAGTCGACCTGCCCGGGATCGATGCCGAGCAGCTGCAGGTAGCGGCGGTATGGTTCGCACCGTTCGGCCTGGAATGCGAACAGCGCGAGTGCCTCACGGCGGAACTGCTCCTCGTCGGTGATGTTGAATATTCGGTCCGGATCGTACATCTGTTCTGGTGGGGTGTGGTTATTGTGCCAGGAATTTCTCGCAGTCGATTGCGGCGCGGCAGCCGCTTGCAGCGGCCGTAACGGCCTGACGGTAGATCGGGTCCTGAACGTCGCCGGCGGCAAATACCCCTTCGACATTGGTAAACGAGCGTCCGGGTTGGGTCTTGATATACCCGTTATCGTCCAGCTCGATCTGACCGGCGAAGATCTCGGTGTTGGGGTGGTGGCCGATGGCGATGAAGACGCCTGCGAGGTCGGCAGTAACCTCCGAGCCGTCGAGTTTGGTGAGTGTTATTCCGGTTACGCCCTCATCGTCGCCCAGAATCTCCTTCGGAGTGTGTCCGAGCAGGAGGGTTATGTTTTCGCGCGCAGCGACCTTTTCCTGCATCGCCTTCGAGGCCCGCAGATATGGTTTGCGGACGATCAGGTAGACGCGGTTGCAGAGTGTCGAGAGGTAGGCGGCCTCTTCGCAGGCCGTGT
>URTU01000055.1 GCA_900550925.1 uncultured Alistipes sp.
GGTAGGTTGCATACGCGTTACGCACCCGTGCGCCGGTCGCCACCAATAAGTATTGCTACTCATTTGTGCTGCCCCTCGACTTGCATGTGTTAAGCCTGCCGCTAGCGTTCATCCTGAGCCAGGATCAAACTCTCCATTGTATGAATTTTAAATTTAAATCTTAGCTCAATCTCAAAGGTATTGTTTTGAAATACTCTCTTGCGAGAGTGTAATAAACTTAGCTGCTCAATACTTCAAAGAACTATATTCTCAAAAAAGAACTTTCTGTTTTCAACTCCCGATCTCGGTACCGAAGCGGCCTTTGATCGAGCCTTCCTAAAATCGGAAAGGGACTGTAAAGATAAGGACTCTTTTTCAACCCTCCAAATTTTTCGGAATCTTTTTTCAAGATTTTTTTGTTGAGAACCCTGCAACCGTACTCTGTTTTTCCGATTGCGGGTGCAAAGATAAGGCATCCTGATTCACTTTTCCAAATATTTTTTGAACTTTTTTTAATGTTTTTTTCTACCCCGCTACAGTACAATCATTTACAGAACCGTCTCCAGAGCACTTTTTTTGTCCGTCATGTGCCGACCGAGGCAAAAAAGTTCCGAAGCCGCTCTCACATCGCCGCTCGCCCCGACCGATCTCCCGCTTCCTGCAAACGGCCGCATATACCTTAATATATAGAGACCCGAAAATAATGCGTTGTTTCACTTTCCCGATTTTTCGATTACCTTTGCTCCGTTAAACAAAAAATGACCTATGAAAAACCGAACCATCTCTAAAATCATCCTCTGTGCCGGGGTTGTCTTCTCGATCTTCTCCTGCTCGCAGCCCGCTGCACAGAAACCCGACCTGCAGAACGGCGACCTGCTCTTCATGGTCTTCAAGCCGAGCGACTTCTCGCAGGCTGTCGAGGATATCGCCGACGGTGCCGCCAACACATCGTTCTCGCACGTGGGTATCCTCGCCATGAACGACTCCGACACAACCGTCATTGAGGCCGTATTCCCGGGTGTGCGCGAGATCCCGCTGTCGGAATACCTGGGCAATGCCGATACCATTGCCGGGAAACCGGTCGTAGCCGTAGCGCGTGTCAAGGAACAGTATCGCGATCTGTGCGATGCAGCCGTCGAGCGTGCCCGCGGATATATCGGCCGCACGTACGATTTTGCATTCAGCCCGGTGAACGATTCGATCTACTGCAGCGAACTGGTCTGGCTGTCCTATCTCGACAATGATGGCAAACCGATCTTCTCGACCATACCGATGAGCTTCCGCAACAAGCACACCGGCCAGATCGACTCGGCATGGGTGGCACACTTCGCACAGTACGGTGTACCCATCCCTGAAGGCGTCGAAGGAACCAACCCGTCTCAGATGTCGCTTGACACCGTCATCCGGATCGTCTACAAATACTATTGATCGGCAGACGGGCGCCCGCTCCGAGCCAAAGAGAAAAAATAAGGCACATCCCTCAAAATGTGCCTTATTTTTTTTGGCAGATACACTAATTTCCTTATATTTGTATACTAACAGCTATTGAACGCCAAACCTATTACATAATAAAAACACCTAAAATCTTTATGAAACGTACAAACCTTTTATTGTTTGCCGCCGCAATGATGCTGGCCGGATGTTACCCGAGCGACGTATTGAAGAAGGTACCCGACGGGGAATTCCAAAAATTCATCGCAGAAGAGTATGACAACAACGGCGACCACAAGATCACCAAGGTGGAGGCGCTCGCGGTAACCTACATGCATGTCGGCATATTTTACGAATGCAAGAACCTGGAAGGCATACAATATTTCGAGAACCTGGAGGAGTTCTCGGCCGAAAACCCCTATCTCCAGTCCATCGACCTAAGCAAGAACTCCAAAATCAAAAAGGCCGAGTTCGACCACATGCGCGGGCTGCAGGAATTAAAGCTCAACCCGCAGATCGAGGAGTTCATTATGCGCTACCAGATGCCCGACAAGCTGGAATTCACCTCCACGGCCGAGCTCAGGACCTATATCAACTATGATTCGGGCAAGCTCAAGGAGCTGGGGTTCACCGAAGCGCCGAAACTCGAACTGCTCACCGTCGACGGCAACCAACTTTCGGAACTTGACCTGAGCAACTTCCCGGAGCTTAAGTCACTGTCTTGCGACTACAACAACCTCACCACCCTCGACCTGAGCGCCAACCCCAAGCTGGAGATGGTATCGCTACACAACAACCCAATGCTGAAAGAGGTATGGCTGAAGAAAGGACAGGTCATCGACGGCATCAATGTCAACCGCGACAATTATTACAAGATTGACGCACATGTCGAAATCAAATACAAGGACTAAACCATAGCGCAACACCCCGCTCACTGCGCTCCGGCATATGCCAGCCTGCCCGACACACCGTTGCAGGCTGGCATATATTGTTAATATACACGCATATATCCGCACCCCGCCGACAGCTACCCAGAAAAATATTGCACTGCGGAGCGCCACTTTCGAAAAAAAAGCGTTATCTTTGCACGCTATGTTTAATCTATTTTAACTGTTTACGAAAATGCCGAAAATGAAAACCAATGCCGCGGCGAAGAAAAGATTCACCTTCACCGGCACAGGAAAGATCAAGCGTCAGCACGCTTATCACAGTCACATCCTGACCAAAAAAACGACTAAACAGAAACGTAACCTCTGCTATTCGGGTATCGTTTCGAGCGCCGACGAGGCCAAAATCAAGAAGCTGCTCGTCAAATAATCTCGACCTTCAAGCTTCTTAAAACAACATTTTATTAATCAAAGAGCTATTCAGCCCCGAAGAACGTGAGAGAATCACGTCGCTGACAGCTCGTAAAACTTTTCAGAATTATGCCAAGATCAGTAAATGCAGTTGCATCACGAGCGCGGAGAAAGAAAGTTTTAAAACTTGCCAAAGGTAACTTCGGTTCAAGGGGAAACGTCTGGACGGTCGCCAAAAACACCGTCGAAAAGGGTCTGCAGTTCGCTTATGCGCACCGTCAGAACAAGAAGAGAACATTCCGCAGCCTGTGGATCCAGCGTATCAACGCTGCCGCCCGTGCAAACGGAATGACCTACTCGCAATTCATGGGTAAACTCAACGCAAAAGGTATCGCCCTCAACCGCAAGGTTCTGGCCGACCTGGCAATGAACAACCCGCAGGCTTTCGAGCAGATCGTAAAATCAGTTAAATAGCATAGTGCCGGCCTCGGGCCGGTACGCTCCGCCGCTACGCCACGTGCGTCGGCCGGAGACGGGAAGAGCGACCTGAAAAGGCCGCTCTTTTTTTACGCCGATAAACTGGAGGGAGGGGGGGTCGAGCCGGAAGGCCACTACTTGCGCGAGCCTTCCGGAGGGGTGGCAAGCGTTGAATAGCGGCCTGGAGAGCGGCCGAGAGGCACCCGGCACAGGATGTGGCGCAAGGCCAAACAGGATCAATGGTGGCCGTGTGAAAAAAGATCGGCCGGAGAGGTCGGATTCGTGAGATTTTCGCATATATTTGCAGCAGGTACAACCTGAAAAAAATTTCATTGTCATGGAAGAGAAAATCATCAAGGCATTCGAGGAGAAGGGTGCCATGCGTCCGGGCGACATCGCCACGGCAACGGGTCTGGACAAGGATACCGTTTCGAAGACCATCAAGAAGATGGTTGCCGACGGCAAGGTCTACTCGCCGAAGCGCTGCTTCTACGATCTGAAGAAGTAGCCGTACCTCACGACTCCACTCCCCTGTTTAGCACTGACGTGTTGCACAGAGGGACGGCGCGATTCGGTTTACGTGGCATTGGCGCCAGTTCGGACCGGAGCGCCACGGACAATCCCATCACTGCACCTGCCACATCATGAGGCAGGTGCGGTTGTTTTTTACGCACCGGCAGCCGGTCATCCGCACCGGAGGTCTCCGTTTTCTCGCGGCAAATTCGTATATTTGCAACTATGGAATCCCGCAATGCGACATCCGAAGCCAAGATGCTCGACACGCTGCGCCGATACTGGGGCTACGATACCTTCCGCCCCATGCAGCAGCGCGCCATCGAGTCGGTCCTGGCCGGTCACGACACTCTGGTACTGATGCCGACCGGTGCCGGCAAGTCGATCATATACCAGCTCCCGACACTCATGCGCGAGGGTTTGTGCATCGTCGTCACGCCGCTCATCGCACTCATGAAGGATCAGGTCGACCGGCTGCGGAGACGTTCGATTGCCGCCGCCATGGTGCATTCGGGACTATCGCCGCGCCAGATCGACATCACACTCGACAACTGCGTCTACGGCGACATCAAGTTCCTCTATCTGGCGCCCGAGCGGCTCGCTTCGGAGGCGTTGCGGCTGCGGTTGCAGAAGATGAATGTCTCGCTGCTGGCCGTCGACGAGGCACACTGCATCTCGCAGTGGGGCTACGACTTCCGGCCGTCATACCTGCGCATAGCCGAGATCCGGCGGATGATCCCCGACACTCCGGTGCTCGCACTGACCGCCTCGGCAACCGAAACCGTTGCCGAAGACATAATGGACAAGTTGAAGTTCGGGTCGCGGACGATCCTCCGGAGCAGTTTCGCACGCAGCAACCTGCAATATGCCGTCCGGCATGTCGACGACAAGGACAACCAACTGCTGCGGATCGTGAACAATGTCGCCGGAACGGGAATCGTTTATGTCCGCACGCGCGAGGGGGCCGAACGTGTCTCCGAGATGCTCAACGACAACGGTATAAAGGCAGATTTCTACCACGGCGGGCTGGGGCATGCCGAACGGGAGATGCGCCAGAACGACTGGGTCGGCGGCCGCACGCGGGTTATCGTGGCGACCAATGCCTTCGGAATGGGCATCGACAAGGCCGACGTGCGGTTTGTGGTGCACTACTCGATGTGCGATTCGCTCGAGGAGTACTACCAGGAGGCGGGGCGTGCAGGACGTGACGGGCGGCGGGCCTATGCCGTACTGCTGGTGTCGCCCGACGACCGCGGACGCATCGAACGGCGCATCGAGAGCGAGTTCCCGTCGATCGAAACCATCAAACGCTGTTACGAAGCGGTCTGCAACTACCTTCAGGTTGCGATCGGCGACGGGGCCGGCGCCACCTTCTCGTTCAACATCCACGACTTCTGCCGGCGGTACTCGATCTACCACGGCACGGCGGTCAATGTCTTCAAGCTGCTGCAGCAGAACGGCTACATGACACTGACCGACGAGATGGAGAACCCGTCGCGGATACTCTTCTGCGTCAGCCGCGACGACCTCTACAGGATCCGCGTCGAGCGCAACGACCTGGACCAGCTCATACGCACCATATTGCGGCTGTACGACCGTGTCTTCAACGAGTTCCGGCCCATAGACGAGGGTGAGATCGCCGCTGCGAGCGGATACACGCCCGAACGGGTACACGAATTGCTGAAGAAGCTCTGGCAGATGCACATCATACGTTACATACCGTCGAACCGTTCGCCGCTGCTCTACTTCGACGAGGAACGGCTTCCGCTGGAGGACCTGCACATAGCACCCGAAACCTACCAGCGCCGGAAGCGGATGTCTCTCGAAAGATACGAGGGTATGCTTCGCTACGCCTTCAACGACACGACGTGCCGCAGCCGGATCCTCGAAGAGTATTTCGGGGGTGCGGACGCAAAGGATTGCGGCATCTGCGACGTATGTCTGGAGCGGCGCCGCAGTGGCAATATCCACTCCGCCGCTACCGCCGACAACGCCGAATCAGCCGCAGGAGAGATCCGTAGCGCATCTGCCGCCGGCTCGGGAAGCGCCGTCGACCGGCACCAGGTTCTGGAAGCCATACGCCGTCACCCGCACCCCGACATCCGCAGCATAACGTCGCACTTTGCCGGTGACCCGAAATACATTACCGGCCTGATAGACGAGTTGCTGGCCGACGGCAAAATTTCGATCGACAAAAGCGGTTTTATCACCATAAATCGGTAACTTTGCACAAATTTACCATGATGGACGCAGAAGTTCTCTTTTCACCTACAATCTCCAACGAACAGTTGGCCGTATTGCCTACGATACATTTCGACGGCGAGATCGTCATCGTCGAAACCGAGAAACTTCTGCTCGAAGCATGCGAATACCTCAGCCACCAACCGGTCATAGGTTTCGATACCGAATCGCGACCCTCGTTCAAGGCCGGCGTGACAAACAAGGTGGCCCTGCTGCAACTCTCGTCACCCGAACGCTGCTACCTGATCCGGTTGTGCCGCGTGCCGATGAAACGTCCGCTGCTGCGGCTGCTCGAAAGCCGGCAGACAATCAAGGTCGGAACCGATGTGGCCGGCGACATACGCGCACTCAATCAGTTGAGACACTTCCGCGCCGGCGGTTTCGTCGACCTCCAGGCCCTCGCCCCGCAATGGGGCATCGAAGAGAAGAGCCTCCGCAAACTCTCAGCCATCACCCTCGGCAAACGGGTTTCGAAGGCGCAGCGCCTCAGCAACTGGGAGGCGACACGGCTTACGCAGCAACAGTTGAGTTATGCTGCGACCGATGCATGGGTCTGCCTTGAGATTCTCAAGACGCTCTCATCCGCGCCCAAACTGTTCGACAACGCAGTAACACCCGATACCGCTACGACATCTGACGGGAGTGCAGACACACTGGGCTCGCAACCGGAAACAGCCGGCAATACCGGCAACAGTGCCTCGACAGCCAAGGGTAGCAATCCGTCTCCCCGACGCCGCAAACGTCCTGCCGCCACGAAGTCCGAAAAGGCTCCGCAACGCCGGGCGACTGACGGGGCCACGCCAGACGATACCGCTGCAACCGCCCGTGAAGAGCGTAAGAAATCCACCCGCAGCCACACACGGCGCCGTTACCGCAGAGGTCCCGCAGCTGAACCAGAACAATCCGAACCGACGAAATAGAGACCAAGAACAATGTACGCCCAAATATTTCTGAAACGAGGCAAAGAGGAGTCGCTTCTGCGGCGCCACCCGTGGATCTTCTCGGGAGCCATCGAATATATCCGCTCGGACCGCGACCGCATTACCGAGGGCGAAATCGTGGATGTCTACACCAAAAGCGGTGATTTCATCGCCCGCGGCCACTACCAGATCGGCTCGATCGCCGTCCGCGTACTCACCTTCGAGCAGGAGCCCATCGACCAGCAATGGTGGGACCGTCACATCGCCGGAGCCTATGAGATGCGCCGTGCCATCGGGATGATCGACAACCCCTCGACAACCTGCTACCGCCTGATCCATGGCGAAGGGGATTCGCTGCCGGGACTGGTGGTCGACATCTACGCCTCAACAGCCGTCATACAGTGCCACAGCATAGGCATGTTCCGCAGCCGCAAGGAGATCGCCGAGTCGATCCGCAAGATCTACGGCGACCGCATTACGGCCATATACGACAAGAGCGCCCAGACACTTCCGTTCAATGCCCGTATCGATACGGTCGACTCGTATCTCTACGGGAAGCTGTCGGCAGATTCGCAGACGGTGCTCGAGAACGGGAACCGATTCCTGATCAACTGGGAGAAGGGCCAGAAGACCGGCTTCTTCATTGACCAGCGGGCCAACCGAGAACTCGTACGCCACTACTCTGCCGGCCGCACCGTACTCAACACCTTCTGTTATACGGGAGGCTTTTCGGTCTACGCCATGGCCGGCGGTGCAAAGGAGGTCGTTTCGGTCGACAGTTCGGAACGGGCCGTAGAACTCGCCGTCGAAAACATGAAACTCAATTTCGGAGATGCGGTCCGACACACGGCTTTTGCCGTTGACGCATTCGACTACCTGCAGGGCATCGACAACCGGTTTGATCTGATAATCCTCGATCCGCCGGCCTTCGCCAAACACCATAAGGTCCTCGGCAATGCCATGCAGGGATACAAAAAACTCAATGCGCGTGCGCTGTCGCAGATCAAGAGCGGCGGAATACTCTTTACGTTCAGCTGTTCGCAGGCCGTCAGCCGCGACCTGTTCCGCACGACGGTCTTCTCGGCTGCAGCGATCGCCGGCCGAAAGGTTTCGATCCTGCACCAGCTCTCCCAGCCCGCCGACCACCCGATAAACATCTACCATCCCGAAGGCGAATACCTCAAGGGACTGGTTCTATATGTCGAATAATATAATCCGAACTGTATCATGAAAATGTCAGTAAAGAAGGCTCTGGCCGACATTTACACCTCCGTGATGAGCCGCCCGGCCATGCAGCCCCTGAACGAGGCGATGCTCAAGTTTACGCTCTATGCCATGGGCATCGGGTACTCCGAGGAGAGCGACCGAAACGGCGAACGGCGCTGGCTCGACCTTCTGCACCGGCAACTGAATGCTGCCGGAAGATCCCGTCCGGTCATCTTCGACGTGGGCGCAAACATCGGAGAGTATACTCGTCAGATCGCTTCGGTATTCGGCGACAGCGTCGAGATACATGCTTTCGAGCCCGCCCGCATCACATTCGAGCGCCTGCGCGAACATACCGCCTCTCTTGCCGCCTCGATACATTACAACTGTGCCGGTATCGGCCGCAGTACAGGCAGCGCAACGCTCTATTCCGACGGTGACGGTTCGACGCTGGCCTCGCTCCATCCGCGCGACCTCGAACGTTTCGACCGTACGATGGACCGCACCGAAATGATCGAAATCACGACCGTCGACGACTATTGTGCGCATCAGGGCATCGACCATATCGACCTGCTGAAGCTCGATATCGAGGGCAACGAGTACGATGCCCTATGCGGAGCCTCGCGGATGATTTCCGAACGGCGGATCGACTGCATACAGTTCGAGTTCGGCAGTACGACCTTGGCGGCACACGTCTCGTTCCACGATCTCTACACTCTGCTGAAGCCGGAGTTCGATGTGTACCGGCTTCTGAAACGCGGCATGCGGCGCATCGACCGCTACCGTGAGACCGACGAGATATTCATGTATCAGAATCTGGTAGCCCTCCGGCGCCGGTAGAGGCATCCTGACAACGGTCAGCAACGCGCCACAAACCAACAGGCAGAACGAGAGAGGGGGGGGAGAAAATAAACAAAAAAGAAAAATATAAAAGTCCTGTAAAGATCGGTGTCGCAGGTTTCGGGAACGTTTACCCGCCACCGCATGCAAGTCCCGACACCCGCACACCACTTCTTAAATACACCAAACCGAGTGCAGCCGCGTAAAAAGACGCTCCGCACTCGGTTTTTTCAATCCCTTGCCGGCAACGGCCGCGTCAGCAACCATCCCCAACCGCATGCCCGGCATTGTGATGTGGAACTACTCCATCGGCCGTACCCGAACCTCCGTAATATCCTTCACCTCCTCGACCAGCCGGTCCATGTCGGTCTTCTCCTCGACCTGTCCGTAGTGGTAGGGGTAGAATATCCGTGGCTTGATAGCCTTCACGGCCTCGACCGCCTGATCAACCGTCATCGTATAGGGCTGGTTCACCGGCAGGAAGGCTATATCGATATCCTTCATGGCCATCATCTCTGGGGTATTCTCGCTGTCCCCGGCAATGTAAACGCGCGTACCGCCCAGCGTCAGCAGATAACCGTTGTCGCGTCCGCCGGCCGGATGGAAGTTTTCGTGTCCCGGGGTAAAGTTGTATGCCGGAACCGCCTCGACAATCATATCGTCGGCCAGACGCAACGTATCGCCGTTTGCCATCACCTCACCGTAACCGAGCGCCGCCGCCGATACGGCATTGCAGATCACCCGTGTTTCAGGCTTCGAGAGCATCGCCACCACAGCCGTATCGAGGTGGTCGTAATGGTCGTGCGTCACCAATATGAAATCGGCCTTTGGTTCACCCGAGTAGTCGGCATTCTCACCCACCGGGTCGATCTGGAACCACTTTCCGCCATACGATACCGCCAGCGATGAATGGCCATAGAATCTGAAAATCATCTCCTGACCGTTCGCAGCCTTGATCGTATCCTGCGGATAGGTCGAAACTTCCGTCACGGTTGTCTGGGTTTCGGCACTCTTCCGTCCGCCGCCGCATGCCGTAGCCACACAGAGTGTGAACAACGACAAGATTACAAATCCAAAAATTCGCTTCATAATAAACAAAAATGTTTTTATCGTCGCACCCGACCGCTCTCAGGGCACCTGACCAGCAGTCATGCCCTCCGGATCGGTTACGAGCATAGTTAATACTGTCTTGTTACAAAGGTAGGCAAATTACACATTATTCCAAAAGTCGGCCGGCAACTGTTGCCTTTTTCCGACATGACGGGCATTCTGTCCACAATCTTCTCTACTCCTATCCAAATATTTTTTTCCGCCGCTGTTCGACAACTCGAACGGTACAGAAATCGGCTCTTCCACGCGTCCCGACAAATAAAAATTACGATTGCCGGGACTTTCCGCCGACAACCGTAATACCATTATACTCCGGGATCATTTCTCCTGCGGGCACTGATGTCTGAACAGAGACCGAAGCTCCCGCACAACTCTTCTCAACCGTTCATGATACGGTTCTGATGTTCGATACTCTCGATGTGAATCGCCTCGAGCACCGTCCGCAGGAAATCCTCGCTCAACTGCAGTTTGTCGGCCTGCGCAAGCACACGGTCAACGATGCTGGCCCAACGCCCGCTCTGCAGAATCACCACATCGTTGTCACGCTTCACCCGACCGATATTGTCGGCGATGGCCATACGGCGGCTGAGCAGGTCGAAGATCTCGGAGTCGATTTGGTCGATCTGGTCGCGGTAACGTCCCAGAGCCTGAAGGTATTCGGGATCGTCGCTGCGGGTCGAACGCCAGTTGATCGAGCGAATCATGTCGCCCAACGCCTCCGGCTCCAACTGCTGCGAGGCATCGCTCCAAGCCTCCTCGGGGCAGATATGGCTCTCGACGATCAGACCGTCATAGTTGAGGTCGGCAGCCTTCTGCGACACCTCCTGCAGATACTCCCGGCAACCGCATATGTGCGACGGGTCGCAGATCATCATCATATCGGGATAGAGGCTCTGCATCTCCAGCGCCAGGTGCCACATCGGGTCGTTGCGGTAGCGGCCGCGGCCGGCAACCGAAAATCCGCGGTGTATCAGACCGATGTTCTCGCGCGGGACGCCAGCCTTCATGAATCGCGCCACGGCACCGGCCCACAGCGCCACATCGGGATTCATCGGGTTCTTTATCAACACCTTGGCATCACTGCCGGCAACGGCATCGGCAATCTCCTGCACCAGGAACGGATTGACCGTCGTGCGGGCACCGATCCAGAGAATGTCAACCCCGAACTCCAGCGAACTCTCGACATGTTTTGCCGAAGCCACCTCGGTAGCGATCGGCAGTCCGGTAATGCGGCGTGCCTCGGCCATCCACACAAGGCCCTTCAGTCCGACACCCTCGAAGGTTCCGGGTTTTGTACGCGGTTTCCAGATACCGGCCCGCAGCACGTCAACAACGCCCTGCGCAGCCAGACGGCGGCATGTTTCGATAGTCTGTTCTTCGGTTTCGGCGCTGCACGGCCCCGAAATGATCAGCGGGCGTTTCTCTCCCAGTTTGAATTCACTCATATGCTTTCTGTTTTTTCAGTATTATCCCAAAATCTTCTGTATCGTATTGGCGCGCTGCATCGCCTCGCGCAAACCCTTCTCATCGTCGCGCTCGATCATCAGGCGCATGATCTGCAACTGATGGATATGTTCGCGCAGAACGTCGAGGACGTTGTACTTATTCTGCATGAGGATCGGAACCCACATCGACGCCGGCGACTTGGCCAGACGGACCGTACTCTCGAAACCACCCCCCGCCAGATCGAATATGTGCTGTGCCTCGCGCTCCTTTTCGAGTACCGTCAGCGCCAGCGCAAACGACGTTATGTGCGAAATGTGAGAGACATAGGCCGCATGCAGGTCATGTTCGTCGGGGGACATGTAGACAATCGGCATCCCGATTCGCGTATATATACCCTCAACCAGCTCCACGGCATCGCGGTCGCTGCGTTCGATGTCGCACAGCACCACCTTCCTCCCCGTAAAGGCATCGGCCACGGCCGCCTGAGGGCCATGGTACTCGGTACCCCACATCGGGTGCGTCGCCACCAACCGGCCGCGGTTCCGGTGCATCGAGGTCACCTCACACAACTCCCCCTTGGTCGATCCCATATCCATCACCACCTGTCCGGCGGTCACCTTGTTCAGGATCTTGGTTGCCATCATCGGTATCTTGTCCACTGGTGCGGCCAGCACAATCAGGTCCGACCCGGCCACTCCCTCATCCATATCCACCGCCCGGTCAATCAGACCTCGCGCAACGGCTTCGGCAGCATTGTCGGCCGAAATGTCGTATCCGACAACTTCGCTGCATATTCCCTTGTTTTTCAGGCTCAGTGCGAAAGATCCTCCGATGAGCCCCACTCCAACGATAAATGCTTTCATCGTCCCGACAAATCAAAATTTTTCACGAACGATCCGTTCGGCCTCCTCCAGCATCGGACGCGGCACGCACAGACTGATTCTGATATAACGGTTTCCTTCGCTGCCGAATATCCCGCCGGGCGTCACGAAGACCCCGCAACGGTCGAGTACGCGGTCGCTGAAGGCATAGCAGTCGCCCTCGAAATCCTCCGGCAGCGAGGCCCAGATGAACAGGCCAGCCTGACCCTTGCGGTAGTTGCACCCAAGGGCATCGAGCAGGCGGTAGCCATACTCCTCGCGGGCGTAATACTCGCTGTTTAGCTCCTCGTACCAGTCGTCGCCCAGCGAGAGCGCCTGCGCCGCCGCAGCCTGCATCGGCAGGAACTGTCCCGAATCCATATTGCTCTTGAAGCAGAGTATC
>URTU01000056.1 GCA_900550925.1 uncultured Alistipes sp.
TTCTCATGCAGCCAGCGGGCCACCAGCTCCTTGCCCGTCCCGTTGGCGCCGGTGATCAGCACGCGGGCCTCCGATGCGGCAACCTTGTCGATCAGTTCGCGCACATGTACGATAGCCTCCGAACGACCTATTATCTCTTCGACATGTGTCGTTCGCCTTCGCGGCCGCGGCGCTGCCGCCTGCACCTCGGCCGGATGCTCTTGTGGCTCGGCCGTGGCCGAACGCAACGCCCCGAGCAGGCGGTTCATGTCCACGGGCCGCGGCAGGAACTCCAGTGCCCCAGACTTGACGGCCGCCACGGCCGCATCGACCGTAGGGTTGGCCGCCAGAACAATGAAGGGTATACCGGTATGGGGGATATTGTCGCAGTTGTCGGTCAGGATCACATCGAAGGGCGAACGTGCACAGGCCTCTTCGGCTGCCGCGGGGTTCTCGGCACATTCGGTCGAGAAGCCTTCGTACTCGAGACGTTCGCGCAGAGTGTTTCGCATGCTTTTTGAACTGTCGACGATCAAAACTTTTGTCATGGCTTGCAATAGTAAAAATTTTACGTATTTTTGCACCAAAGTTAAGGTTTCGAACGGTTCCGGCAAATCGCGGCTCGGAACGTGAAACAGGGTTTCAAACATCTGCAAACAAGCTATTTCAACTGCCCGATTTTATTGTCGAAGGATCCGGATCTGATGTCTCGGATACCCGTTTGCGGCAAGGGCACGTCACGATGAAACAAATACCGTCATGAAAAAAAACTATAATTACGCCCGCAAGAAGCTTCTGCTTCCCGAATACGGACGCCACATCCAGGAGATGGTCGACTCGCTGCTCGAAATCGAGGACCGTCGCGAACGCAACCGTCAGGCCCGGGCCGTCATTGCGGTGATGGGCAACGTCAATCCGCTGTTGCGCGATACGGCCGACTTCACGCACAAACTGTGGGATCACATGTTCATAATGTCTGATTTCAAGCTGGATGTCGACTCTCCCTATCCGCGCGTGTCGCGCCAGACGCTCACCGTCCGACCCAAGAAAATGAAGTATTCGACAAACCACATAATGTTCAAACATTACGGTAAAAGCGTCGAACGCATGATCCGCTCGCTCGAGAGCGAGACCAATCCGGCAGTGGTAGCAAACACCATCGACAACATAGCCCGTTACATGCGGGCGAAGAGCTACGAATACAACGAGGAGCATCCGAACAACGAAGTGATCATTCGCGACATAAAGACGATGTCCGGAGGGAAGATAGAATTGAACGAATCTGCACTGAACAATTTACGGAGCGACTATAAACAGCACTTTTCGGCGCATAACGCCAAACCGCAGCAGAAAAGCGCGCAAAAGAACCGCCATCAGCGCAATCAGAAGGGGAACAACAATCGCCGCAATTACGGCAAACAGTAGTTTGCTGTCCGAAATGGGCGCCAAAAAAATGTGACACACAATGAAAAGCGCACATTTTACGTTTTGAATTATGCGGAAAGATCGTATATTTGTACTCCGAAAATGAAACAACCTGATATGAGAAGAATTTTCGTAATGACGGCGGCTGCCATCGTGGCCGTCTCCTGCAATACGGGCAAGATCAAACTCGACGGCCGGCTGATCGGCTGCGACAATACGTTGCTGCTGCTCGAATCGGCAGCCCCGGCGGCATCCGGCCGAATCGTCGACTCGGTCCGTACGGACGAAAAAGGATATTTCAAAGTCGCGTTCAAAAGCTCCGACAACACCCCTTCGCTCTACAACCTCAACTGCAACGGTGACCGTATTCCGCTGCTTCTGGCAGCCGGTGACCGTGTGACGGTAAATTCGGTCGGCAGCATCTCGCGAAACTACGAGGTCGAGGGCTCCGAAGAGTCGAAACTCCTCAAACAGATCTCTTTCATACTGCAGGACGGTGCATACCGCCTCGATTCTATCGCCAACATCTATGGCGATCCGGCTATCGATGACGCCACCCGAAGCCAGGTGCTCCGCGACTATACCCAGGAGTATTACCGTATCAAACGCGAACAGATACGCTTCATCGTCGAGAACAGCAAGTCGCTTGCAGCGGTGTACGCCCTCTACCAGCGGCTGCCAAACGACGAGACGCTGTTCAACGGTTCAACGGATGTGGTATATTACAGAATGGTGGCCGATTCGCTGGAACAGGTCTATCCCAATTCGGCATATCTGGCCTCGCTGCGGCGGGATATCGATGCCATGACGCTCCTTGGCGCCGCAACGCTCGAGCAGACAAACTATCCCGACCTGAAGATGCCCGACATGTTCGGTAACGACATCAAGCTCTCTTCGCTGGCCGGCAAGGTTATTCTGGTCGACTTCTGGTCGGCTTCGGCCGGAAACAGCAATGCGCTCAACGCCGAACTCAAGAACATCTATGAGAAGTATGCCGACCAGGGATTCGAAGTGTACCAGATCGGTGTCGACGCCTCGAAGGCCGTGTGGATAAATGCCGTACAGGAGCAGAAGTTGCCCTGGATCTCGGTCTGCGACCTGCAGGGCGTATCGTCGCCGGCGCTGGGCATGTATAACGTACAGTCGCTGCCGGCAAACTATCTGATCGACCGCGAAGGGAATATCGTCGGCAAGAATCTCTATGGCGATGACCTGGAAAACCAACTGAAATCATTGCTCTGATACCGTACGATGTACTATTTCGCCTCCGATATCCACCTTGGACACGGCGACGCCGACAGCGCAAGGGAGCGTGAACGGTTGTTCGTCCAGTGGCTCGACGAAGTATCGGCCGATGCCGAGGAGATATACCTGTTGGGGGATATTTTCGATTTCTGGTACGAATGGCGGGAGGTGGTTCCGGCGGGCTTTGTCCGCGTGCTGGGAAAGCTGGCGGAGTTGACCGACCGTGGAATTACGATACATTTCCTGACCGGAAATCACGACATGTGGATGCGCGGATATCTGGAGCGTGAATGCGGGCTGAAACTCTATTACAAACCCACTGAATTTACTGTCGGCAGACGCCACCTGCTGCTTGCCCATGGCGACAACATAAACGTTCAGGACAAACCGGCCCTGGCATTCATGAATGCCGTATTCCGGTCGCGGGTCATACGGGCACTCTTTTCGTGGCTGGTGCACCCCGACATCTCGATGCGTTTCGGAAAGTGGTGGAGCGGCAGCAGCCGTAAGAACCATACTTCGGATGCGCGTTTCGATAAGGCTGCGGCACCGCTGTTGAAGTTTGCCGAGGAGTATCCGATCGACCGGCAGATCGACGGTGTTGTTTTCGGACACATTCACCATGCCGGTTTCCGCACTGCGGACAACGGCCGCGAGGTGTGGTTCCTCGGCGAATGGACCGGTACGCCGGTCTACGGAGTGATGGATGACAAGGACAACTTTTCACTGAAACCATACGGCAAAAAATAGAGAGAGATGATCGTTTACCAGCAGCTGTTGCAAAAGATTCTCGACGAGGGCGTCGTGAAGCACGACCGCACCGGAACCGGTACCAAAAGCATATTCGGATACCAGATGCGGTTCGATCTGGGGGCTGGTTTCCCGCTGCTGACCACCAAGAAGGTATTCCTCAAGGGGGTGATACATGAGTTGCTGTGGTTCCTGGCGGGTGATACCAATATCGGCTATCTGCTGGACAACGGCGTGCATATCTGGGACAACGATGCATACCGCTATTATGGCGAGTTGTGTACCGAACGCGGTATCGAGCCGCTGGATCGCGAGCGGTTCCTCGAGGCGGCCCTGCACCGCGAGAACTCCCCGCTCGAGGGTTATGCCTATGGCGATCTGAATCATGTCTACGGCTACCAGTGGCGCAGCTGGCCCCGGCCCGACGGTTCGACCATCGACCAGATAGCTCAGGCGGTTGAACTGATACGCCACAATCCCGATTCGCGGCGGATACTCGTTTCGGCATGGAATGTGGCCGAAATAGACCGGATGGCCCTCCCGCCGTGCCATGTGCTGTTCCAGTTCTACGTCGCCAACGGGAAGCTCTCCTGCATGCTCTATCAGCGCAGTGCCGATACGTTTCTGGGTGTGCCGTTCAATATTGCGTCGTACGCCCTGCTGACGATGATGATGGCGCAGGTGTGCGGGCTCGAGGCGGGCGAATTCGTCCATACGTTGGGTGACACGCACCTCTATCTCAACCATCTGGACCAGGCCCGTGAACAACTGTCGCGTCAGCCGCGGCCGCTGCCCCGCATGCATCTGAACCGTGACGTGAAATCGATTTTCGATTTCCGCTACGAGGACTTTAGGCTCGAGGGTTACGATCCGTGGCCGGCGATCAAGGCCCCGATGTCGTTCTGAAGCGGCCGGAGTCTGATCATCGCCCCCGCCGGACGCAGCCGAGGCATGCAAAATAGACGATAAAATAATATAGACCAGAAAAACATGACAGCCGTGAAACCGCTCCTTTCGATAATAGTAGCCATAGCCGACAACAATGTTATCGGTGGCAACAACACTCTTTTGTGGCATATTTCGGAGGATCTGCGTCGTTTCAAGGCCATCACCTCGGGACATGCCGTGATCATGGGCCGGAAGACTTACGAGTCGATCGGGCGGCCGCTGCCCAACCGTCGGAATATCATCGTAACGCGCCAGAGCGGATTGCGGGTCGAGGGCTGTGAAACGGCCGGTTCGATCGAGGAGGCAGCGGCGATGTGCGGCGGCGATACGGAGGTATTCATCATCGGCGGCGGCGAGATATACCGTGCTGCAATGCCCCTGGCCGACCGCCTTTATATTACGCGTGTACATCATCAATATGAGGGTGATACGTTCTTCCCGGCCATCGGCGGCGAGTGGCGGCTGGTGGAAGAAGAACGTCACGAATGCGGCGAAAAATTCCAGTATCCATTCTCATTCGAAACATACGAGCGCCTAAAATAGGTATTTCTACCCATTGCGTTTGGGCTTAATTACTACCGGCAGATTTGCCGGCAGGTTGTAAATTTGCACAACGTGCAAATATTCAATCGCACCTCTATTGGATAATGGGTAAATATTTCGATATGCTGATGGAAGACGTTCGCCTGCGCGAAGGTCTCTCGGCCTGTATGAACTGCGGAGTCTGTACGGGAGTATGCCCCGCAGCCGAATTCTATAACTACGATCCGCGGCAGATAGTCACGATCGTACAGTCACGCGACGACGATGCCATCGAAAAACTCCTGCGCAGCGATACCATCTGGTATTGCGGCGAGTGCATGTCGTGCCGGCCGCGGTGCCCGCGCGGAAATACCCCCGGGTATGTGATCCAGGCGCTGCGGACCCTCTCTCAGAAACTCGGGTTCTTCGTCGAGAGCGAGAAGGGCCGCCAGCAGCTCGCCCTGAAACGCTTCATTGGCCAGAGCATCCTCGATACCGGTTACTGTGTCCAGCCGGATCTGGTGTCGCCCGAACTGCACCCCGAGCAGGGTCCCGTCTGGAAGTGGATACATGACAATGACCGGCAGATATTCCCCATTTTCTCACCCAACTACAAAAAACAGGGTGCCGGAGCGCTGCGCAAGGTCGATGACGATACGCTGGACGAGATCCGCCGGATTTTCGACGTGAGCGGCGGTACGAAGATGTTCAACGCCATCGAGGAGCACTCCGAACGCAAGGCCCGCGAAATGGGTTACCCGTCGGCCAACGAGGAGTATCTGATGGACGTTTACACGCAAAATTCCGAAAACCACTATTAACAGAGAAGCGATGAAACGGAGTTCCTGGAAAGAGTACCAGAAAGAGATAGCCGATGACCACTATTACTATGCCCGCAGCTGCATACGTCAGAATTTCTTCCCGGGCAGCGAGGCGGCCTTTTTGAAGATCCTGGGCAACGACCTGGGGCGCGACGTATTCGACGATCCGCTGCACACCTCGTGTACCGGTATCGGATACCATTCGGATATCGTCCCGCTGGAGACCATCATGACGGTCGTGGCGCGTCAGTTCGCGTTGATGAAGGAGGCGGGGTATGAGAATTTCATCTCGTCGTGCATCACCTCGTTCGGCATCTACACCGAGATCCTCGAGACCTGGCAGGAGTTCCCCGAAACCGAGGAGCGGACCCGCGAGAACCTCTACAAGGCTACCGGCCGCGAATTCGCCAAGCCGAAGAACCTGGCCCATACGTCGGACATAATCTTCAAGTTCCGCGACGAAATCGCCCAAAAGGCCAAATATACGTTGACAAACGTCCAGACCGGCGAGCCGCTGCGTGTCGTGGAGCATATCGGCTGCCACTACGCCAAGATATTCCCGAAATCGGGTATCGGCGGTTCGGAGTTCCCGTACGTGCTGGCCGGCATGATCGAGTCGTGGGGCGGAGATGTGGTTGACTATCCCGAACGCCGCCACTGCTGCGGATTCGGCTTCCGGAACTATCTGGTGCAGGCCAACCGCGGCTATTCGATTGCCAACTCGCAGAAGAAATTCGAATCGATGGCCCCATACAAGCCCGATTTCATCGTGGCGAATTGCCCGGGTTGCGCAATGTTCCTTGACCGCTGGCAATACACCATTGCCGAGATGGAGGGTGTAACGTACGGTGCCGACGGCCGCGGAATCCCGGTACTTACCTACGAGGAGATGGCAGGCCTTGTGCTGGGGTACGACCCGTGGGAGCTCGGCATGCAGATGCATCAGGTGGATGTGGAGCCGCTGCTCGACAAGATGGGCATAAACTACGAACCCTCGGCGAAATATCTCGGCCTGAATGGCAAGATCATAGGCAAACCCGAAAAGGCGGTGGTCAATTCGCTCGACGAAACCATGTACAGCCGTTCGTGCAACCATTTTTAACCGACAAATACAGATCAAACAACCCGATATGGCACAAACCCAACGACAGATAGTAGTGATAGGCGGCGGTGTGGCCGGCATGCAGGCGGCATTGACGACGGCCGCCGCCGGAGTGCATACGATAATAGTCGAAAAGGCGGAACGGTTAGGCGGAAAACTGTGCGGCTGGCACAAGCTGTTCCCGACCTTCACGCCGGCTCATGAGGTCCTCGACCGGCTGGTGGATGAAGTCCGGACGGCAGGTATCGAGGTGGTGACCGGTTGCGAGGCGTGCGAAGTGGCTCCGGACCATGTACGGCTGTCGGACGGCCGCGACATTCGCGCCCAGGCGGTGATCATCGCCTCCGGTTTCGAACTGTTCGATGCCCGCATCAAGGAGGAGTACGGTTACGGCATTTACGACAATGTCTTCACCACGGTCGACATAGAACGGATGATGAACGAAGGCAGTGTCAGGTGTCATGACGGCCGTGCCCCGCGGCGGATCGCCCTGCTGCACTGTGTGGGTTCGCGTGACGAGAAGGTCGGACAGCGACACTGCTCGCGCGTATGCTGCGTCACGGGCGTGAAGCAGGCCATGGAGCTCAAGGAGATGTTCCCCGAGGCCGAAATATTCAATTTCTATATGGATATCCGAATGTTCGGGCCCGGGTATGAGGAGATGTACCGACACGCCCAGCAGCACTACAATATCAACTTCATCCGCGGCCGTATCTCCGAGGCGAGCCCGACCTTCGACGGCCGCATACAGATCAAGGCCGAAGATACGCTGATCGGACGTCCGCTCAAGATGAGTGTCGACATGCTGATACTGATCGTCGGCATGCGTTGCGGCGCGAGCAATCCGGCATTCGAACGGATGGGATTGCAGCGTGCCCAGAGCGGATTCATGATGCCGGCCGACATGTTTGCAGGCAATGTAGACTCGCCGGTCAGGGGAATTTTCTATGCCGGTACGGTCACCGCCCCGAAAAATATCGGCGAAAGTCTCAACGAGGGTGTTGCGGCCGGAATGCGGGCCGTAGAATATGTAAACCGTTCGTAGATATGGCTGCAATAAAGTGGGGATACGGAATCTCGCGTCCGCGGGCGATCGACATGGACCGCAACGAACTGGTCAAATCGGACCGCATACTGCAACTCATGCCCGAGTTGCAGACCTGCATCGGATGCGGCGGGTGTACGGCAACGTGTACGGCGGGAAATCTGACCTCGTTCAACTTCCGGCGCGTGCATACGCTCGTGCGGCGCGGCGAATACGAAGGAATATACGAGGAACTGAACAAATGCATGCTGTGCGGCAAGTGCCGTATGGTCTGCCCGAGGGGTATCAATACCCGCGGACTGGTAATTTTGATCAAACGCGAATTGGCCGACAACTGATATGGGTACAGATGAGATGACTTTCAATGCTCCGTTCGAGATACCGTTTGTTATCGGTGTCTCGGTCATGTTCGCTGTCATAGCGTACAAGTACCTCAGGTGGTTCATCCGCATGCCGTCGTCGGACCGCCGGAAGGTCTGGAAGGGAATTTTTACGCGCTCGTCCGTCGGGGCCGTCGGCGAAACGGTCCGCGAGTCGCTCCTGCACCGCCGCATATTCAAGGTAAACCCGCTGCTGGGATACATGCATACGTCGCTGGCATTCGGATGGTTCCTGCTCATTGCCGTCGGATGGATCGAAACCATTGCATATCTCGGATTCGTTTTCGTGCCGCTCCACGGACATGTATTCTTCAAGTACTTCTCGACAGGAATGGACCACACCTCTACCATGTCGCTGGTCTTCTCCAATCTGATGGACCTGCTCCTGCTGGTTGTGCTGTCGGGCGTAGCGCTGGCCTGGTTCAAGCGGATGCGCTCGCGGGCGATGGGCATGAAACGTACCACGCGGCATACCGTCGGCGACCGGATCGCTCTCTCGGCTCTCTGGATAGTCTTTCCGGCACGACTCGTGGCGGAGAGCTTTACGGCCGGAATCTACAACAATGGCGGATTCCTGACCGGCTCGATCGGAAAGGGCCTTCTGCACCTGCTCGGCGAGAATACCCTCTATGACCTGCAGCCATATGTCTGGCTGATCTATTCGCTGGCGCTGGGAATCTTCTTCACCGCCATGCCGTTCTCGCGCTACATGCATATTTTCACCGAGGTGCCGCTCATATTCCTGCGCCGTTGGGGTGTCCGCAGTTCCGAAAAGGAGCAGAGTTATGACCATTTTCAGGTTGAGGCCTGCTCGCGGTGCGGTATATGTATCGACCCGTGCCAGTTGCAGAGCATGTCCCGATACAACGACGTACAGTCGGTATATTTCCTGCGGGACCGCCGCTATCACCGTTTGCGTGAGCAGACGGCAATGAACTGCCTTATGTGCGGCCGGTGCGAAGTGCGCTGTCCGGTAGGCATCGAACTGAACACATTGCGCCTCAACTCGCGGGATAAAATGCGAAATACCCCCAACGAGAAGCGTTACGAATACCTCAAGGGTTGCGATCCGTCGAGCGGTGAAGGGAATGTGGGATACTTTGCGGGCTGCATGACGCTGCTTACACCACGTATCCTGCTCTCGATGCAGCGGATCTTCGATGCAGCCGGCGAACAGGTCTGGTGGGCCGACAAGGATGGCGGTGTGTGCTGCGGCCGGCCGCTCAAGCTATCGGGTGAGACCGATTCGGCCCGCCGGATGATGGAATTCAACAAGTCGCTCTTCGAAAAACACGGGATTACGACTCTTGTCACCTCATGCCCGATCTGCCTGCGTGTCTTCAAGGAGGATTACGGGCTGAAGGGGATCGAGGTGCTGCACCATTCGGAGTATATTTCGCGGTTGATATCGACGGGGCGTCTGACTCTCAAGCACACCGATGAAAAGGTTACTTATCACGATCCGTGCGAATTGGGGCGCGGCAGCGGCATATACGATGCCCCGCGCGATGTTATCTCAGCGGTTGCCAACCTGGTCGAACCCGACCAGACGCGCGAAAATGCCTTGTGTTGCGGCAGCAGCGTTGCCAATGCCGTTATCGACGATCCGGCGCAGGTAGGCATAGCCGAGGCTGTGGATGCCGAGCTCGAAGCGACCGGTGCCGAACGTATCGTAACGGCATGCCCGCTCTGCAAGAAGGCTCTCGGACGCGGTACGCAACTGCCTGTGGTAGACCTTGCCGAGGTGGTTGCGGGAGCTGTAGCCGAGTCCCGGAATTAAAAAATCATTGCAGAATTGTTGCAAAACTTGAAATTTCTGCTTATCTTTGCACCACTCGAAAGGAAAAATCGAGTCCATATCGCGGAGTGGAGCAGTTGGTAGCTCGTTGGGCTCATAACCCAAAGGTCGGAGGTTCGAGTCCTCCCTCCGCTACAAGAAGAGGCCTTGTGTTGGAATTGACACAGGGCCTTGTTTTTTTTTGGTGGTCGCATTGTAATGCAATATCATACATCGAGCCGTACGTTCATGTTCCGGTGCAGGCCGGCTTGAAGTACGGCATGTTTTTGGCAGGCAATTGGCGATTTGCCGCGAAATGGTCGGTTGTTTGGATTTTTTTCTAACTTTGCACAGCTGGACCATAACAAACCGGTTGTAAATGAAACGCTTTTTAACCATACTGTTTGCACTGGGGCTGTTCGCAACCGCCAATGCGCAGATTACAGTAAACAAAGATACCAAAATGACTCCTAAGGAATTGATGCAGCTGGCCATACGGCTTTCGGAAGAGAATGTGAAACAGGGTGGCGGACCGTTCGGAGCCGTCATAGCCCGCGACGGGAAGGTGATCGCTGCCGGAACGAATCGTGTAACTTCGGATTGCGACCCCACTGCCCATGCCGAAGTCAGTGCCATACGTGCCGCTGCCAAGGCGCTCGGAACGTTCGATCTGAGCGGCTGCGAGATCTATACCTCCTGCGAACCCTGCCCGATGTGTCTGGGAGCCATCTATTGGGCCCATCTCGACCGTATGTACTACGGAAACGACAAGAACGATGCCGCCAGAATCGGGTTCGACGACGCATTTATCTACGAGGAGTTGTCGCGTGATCCGTCGGAACGGAAGCTGAAGATGGAAGAGCTGCTTCCGGATGAGGCCATACGGGCTTTCGAGATGTGGGACCAGAAGAGCGACAAGGTCGAATACTGATCCCAGATCCGGCGCGGCAGTTGAATTTTACCCTCCCCCTCAAGAGTCGATAACGGCTCATGTTAATCATGATTTACGATCGAAGCGAGAGCATTCGGTCCGAGGTGTTGTGCTTTGGGCTGGTTGGGATGTCGTGTTCCGGCCTGAAGGCGTGTCGTGCTGACGGACAGCCTGATAGGCCGGAACAATACGGTTGGTCCGCAGCCAGTTCCGCACTGTCTGGTGATGAGGACATGCCTTTTGCACACGTAGTGAAACAATGGCGTCATTGAGAAACTGTCCGATCGGACAATTGTTCACAACAGCCTGTTTTAGCAATCCAGGGAGCGTCAAATTACCGTAAATGCCCGTATCATGTATAAATTCATGATGCGAAGGCAATAAATATGCCTGATAATTTGCAGAATACGGAGGTTTTTCTTATATTACGGGCACAGTGTCTGGATTCTGTATTCTCTCCTTTGTCCTCTAACCTAAAACACCACATAATTCTACGGCCTATGAAACCACGATTTAACCAACAGTTACAGTCTTTATTGTCAGTGATGGTATTTGTTGTCCTGACAGTAGTAATGGGCGGATGTTCTGCTGATGATAAGGAGTTGCGGGAGATCCTGAAAGAAGAGTTGCAGTATTCAAAAGATTGGTATATGACTTATCCTGCAAATGTATCGACGATTTTTATAGTCGATACTATTTCCATCCCCAATCCGGTGATATTTGAGCTTGAGTGCGGCGACTATTATGTCAATTATGTGGTATCCGATTCGATTTTCCGGGCATGTTATGATCCTGTCACGAAAACGTTCAGCAACAATGAGTATCTGATACGTTTTTTGGGATATCCGGATGACGATAGATATGATGATGGACAACATGCAATATTTGCTACGAATCACAATCTGTGGAAACTATTTTATGATGAGAGAGTTACCTATATATGGGATGACAAATATGTAGAGAGCTACAGATATTCGTATCCGGATACCCTGGATCTTTCGACCGTTGCGCCCAGTTACGCTTGGGCACCGGCCCCTGATTCATATTATGAAGACCTTTCGGATTTGGAGGAGATATCCTTGCCGGAAGGCCCATTTTATCGCGATACGATCAATGGCGTACAGGTTGGGCGGTTTGAAATTGAGCCCAAGCAGTTTTTGTTGTCTTTGCGACGGGATTTCAATTGGCTTATTGAATATGACGCCAAATCAAATACTTTTGACGATCAGATAGATAAATATTTATACTCTGAGGAATATTATCTGTATGCCGAGCCGATCTACGATAAAAAGGATGTGCGTGAATATGACGAGAACTGGTAGCATATGAGAAATGCCGAAAAGCAATAGGGGCCTGTTTTACTCTGCTGCATGAAGTTATGGGTTGTGTAAATATATGATAGAAGAAGCGACTTATGAGGAAGATAACTAAAATTTTGAAAGCCACGTTGAGTATAGCTCTCGGGTTGATACTAATAGCCGAGATGTATTGCATTAAGGAGATATGTCTCGAAGGGAAGGCCTACGCCGAATTCCGTAACGAGTTGAAAAAGTGGGATAT
>URTU01000057.1 GCA_900550925.1 uncultured Alistipes sp.
GTGGAATCCCACGCCGACAGGCATGGGAAGGTCGCTCTTATTGCCGAACATCACCTCCTGCTCCAACCCTTCGGCCGAAAGCCGGTAGGTGATCTTGCACTTGAAGGCGTGCGGGAAGTCGCGGTAGATGGCGTCGTTGCCCGCATTGGCGTAGTAGCGGCACTCGACGAGCACTTCGTCATCGCTCTCCAGTGCCTTCGACACGGCGAACGGCTGGCTCTTGAGGATGCCGTGGTGGTAGTTGTGCTCCTTCTCGATGGTGATGGGGTACTGGTAGGTGCGCCCCTCGAAGGTGTAGCGTCCGTCCGCAATGCGGTTGGGCGGGAAGAGCACCGGCAGGCCGAAGACCTGCGGGCGTCCCTTGAAGGTCTCGATCTCGTCGGCCGCAGGCGTGCGCAGAATCTCGACGCCCAGCCGCGTGTTGGCCAGCCGCACGAGGTTCGCACCCACCGAGGGCACGAGCAGCGCCGTGTAGTCGCCCTTCGCAAATTCGACGGCCTGCAGGCCGTTCCAGTCGATGCAGCGGATCATCCTACAGCAGTTTTTCGATCTTCGCCTTTAGTGCATCCTTCGAGGCGGCGCCGACCTGCTTGTCGACGAGCTGTCCGCCCTTGAGGAAGATGATCGTCGGGATGTTGCGCACGCCGTACTTCATCGTGATGTCGTCGTTCTGCTCGACGTCGCACTTGCCGATCACGACCTTGCCCTCGAACTCGGCGGCAAGTTCGTCCACGATGGGCGACATCATGCGGCAGGGGCCGCACCACTCGGCCCAGAAATCGATTACGACGGGCTGCCCCGACTGGAGCAGCTCCTGGAAATTCTCCTTGCTGATTGCTAATGCCATAACTGTAAGTGTTTTTTTGTTAAAGTACCTGTATCGTTTTTATGCTATGGAATACTTGATCTCGTTCTCGTCGAGGTAGTCCACCAGAGCCTGCGAGAGGGTCACCTTGTGGCTCTTCGAGAAGAGGTTCACCGAGACGTGCGCCTCGCGGTCGAAGACGTTCAGCCGCAGGAGCGTATCGCCCTTCGACTCGCGCACGCGGTCCGTGAGGTCGCGGATGAGCGACTCGGTCACCTCCTCGACCGGGAGCTGCACGCACATCTCCTTGATCGAGTCGCGCATCTCCGCAAGCTGCGTCATCGCGATGATCTTGAACTCGAGCTCCTGGTCGTTGTAGGGTTTGGGCTGCACCTTTCCGCGGACAAAGAGGAAATAGTCGGCGAAGAGGTACTTGCGGAAGTTCTCATAATCCTTGCCAAAGAGCGCGAACTCGTGTGCGCCGTTGTAATCCTCCAGCTTGAAGCGCCCCCACGGCTTGCCGGTCTTGGTCATCAGGTTCTGCACGCTCACGACCATGCCCGCCACGGCGATCTCCTGACCGCGGAGCGGCTCGAGGTTCTCCAGCTCCGAGAGCTGCGTCTTGCACATGTGGTCGATGATGATCTTGTAGTCGTCGAGCGGGTGCGACGAGAGGTAGAGTCCGACCATCTCGCGCTCCTTGGTGAGCTTCTCGAGCTGGCTCCAGTCGGCCGAGGCAGGGGTCACCGGGCGCTGTATGTCCACGTGTCCGCCCCCGCCGAAGAGACTCTGCTGGGCGTTGTTCTGCTCGGTCTGGTAGCGCTGCCCGTAACGCATCAGCTGTTCGATGAAGGTCATGCTGTTGGCGTCGCGCGCATCGGCCGCGAAGAACTTGCTGCGCGGGAAGTCCACGATCGAGTCGAAGGCCCCGGCATAGGCCAGGTTCTCAAGGCACTTGCGGTTCACGAGCGAGAAATTGACCCGTTCGACCAGGTCGTAGATGTCCTTGAAGCGCCCGTTGGCTTCGCGCTCGGCGATGATGCTGTCCACGGCCGCCTCGCCGACGCCCTTGACGGCCCCCAGACCGAAGCGCACGTCGCCCGCCGCATTGGACGAGAAGGTGCGCCGCGACTCGTTTACGTCGGGACCCAGCACACTGATGCCCATGCGTTTGCACTCGTTCATGTAGATCGTCAGCTGCTCGACGTTCGAGAGGTTTCGGCTCAGCACCGCAGCCATGTACTCCGACGGGTAGTTGGCCTTGAGGTAGGCTGTCTGGTAGGCCACCCACGAGTAGCAGGTCGCGTGCGACTTGTTGAAGGCATATGAGGCGAACTTCTCCCAGTCGGCCCAGATCTTCTCGAGCACCTTCGGGTCGTGGCCGTTCTTCTGGCCGCCGCTGATGAACTTCGGCTTGAGGGCGTCGAGCTTGTCCTTGAGCTTCTTTCCCATCGCCTTGCGCAGCGTGTCCGACTCGCCTCGGGTGAAGTTGGCCAGCAGACGCGACAAGAGCATGACCTGCTCCTGGTAGACCGTCACGCCATAGGTGTCCTTCAGGTACTTCTCCATGATCGGGATGTCGTACACGATCGGACTGCGGCCGTGCTTGCGGGCGATGAAGTCGGGGATGTAGTCCATCGGGCCGGGCCGGTAGAGGGCGTTCATCGCGATCAGGTCCTCGAAGGTCGAGGGCTGCAGCTCGCGGAGGTATTTCTGCATGCCGGCGGACTCGAACTGGAACGTGCCGACGGTACGTCCCTCGCTGTAGAGTTTATAGGTCGCCGGGTCGTTGATGATCGAAAAGTCGTCGATATCGACCTCTATGCCCTTCGTCTGGCGGATGTTCTCGATGGCGTCCTTGATGATCGACAGGGTTTTCAGACCGAGGAAGTCCATCTTGATAAGCCCCGTGTCCTCGATCACCGAACCCTCGTACTGCGTGACGAGCATCTTCTCGCCCGTCACCTTGTCGTCGGCCGTCGATACGGGCACCCAGTCGGTGATGTCGTCGCGGCAGATGATCGTGCCGCAGGCGTGCACGCCGGTATTGCGGACATTGCCCTCGAGCATCTTGGCATAGCGGATCGTATCGCGCAGCACGGGGTTGTCCGACTGCTCGGCGGCCTTCAGCTCGGGAACCAGCTCGATGGCCTGCGAAAGGTTCTTCACGGCCTTGCCCTCGGGGGTCTTGTCGGGAACGAGCTTGCACAGCCGGTCCGACTCCGAGAGCATCAGTTTCTGCACGCGCGCCACGTCCTTGATGGCCAGTTTGGTGGCCATCGTACCGTAGGTGATGATGTGGGCGACCTTCTCCTTGCCGTACTTCTGCGTGACCCAGTTGAGCACGCGGCCGCGGCCGTCGTCGTCGAAATCGACGTCGATATCGGGCAGCGAGATACGGTCGGGGTTGAGGAAACGCTCGAACAGCAGGTCGTAGGCGATGGGGTCGATCTGCGTGATGCCGAGACAGTATGCCACGGCCGAGCCGGCCGCCGAGCCTCGTCCCGGGCCCACCGAGACATCCAGTTCGTTGCGGGCGGCATTGATGAAGTCCTGCACGATGAGGAAGTAACCCGGGAAACCCATCGTCTTCATCACGTGCAGTTCGAATACCAACCGTTCGCGGATCTCATCGGAGAGCGGGTCACCATAACGGCGCTTGGCACCGTCGAAGGTCAGTTTGGCCAGGTAGTCGGCCTCGAGTTTTATACGGTAGAGTTTGTCGTAACCGCCGAGTTTGTCGATCTTTTTGTTGGCCTCCTCTTCGCTCATGACCACATTGCCGTTCTCGTCACGCGTGAACTCGTCGAAAAGCTCTCGCTCGGAGATCCGCTGCCGGTACTCCTCCTCGGTGCCGAACTCCTCCGGAATGGCGAATGTCGGCATGATGGGGGCGTGGTCGATCGAATAGCTCTCGACCTGGTTGCATATGTCGACCGTCGTGGCCATCGCTTCGGGCACATCCCCGAAAATAGAGGTCATCTCGGCCCGCGTCTTGAGCCACTCCTGCTTCGAGTAGAGCATTCGCTTGGGGTCGTCAAGCTCCTTTTTTGTACTGAGGCAGATCAGACGGTCGTGAGCTTCGGCATTCTCCTCGTCCACGAAGTGCACGTCATTGGTGCATATCAGTTTTATGCCGTGTTTGGCGGCCAACTTCTTGAGTTGTTCGTTGACCTTCAGCTGTGCGGGATATGTTTCGTGGTTGGCGTGTTCGACGGTTGCCTTGTGCAGCTGGAGTTCGAGATAGTAGTCTTCGCCGAACAGCCGCTTGTACCACAGGACCGCCTCCTCGGCAGCTTCGAGGTTGCCGGCCGTAATATGTTTTGGGACCTCGCCGCCAAGACATGCCGAACAGCAGATCAGTCCTTCGTGATACTTCTCCAGTTCGGCCCGGTCGGTACGCGGACGCATGTAGAAACCCTCGGTCCAGGCCTTCGAGACGATCTTGATCAGGTTGTGATAACCTTTGGCATTCTTGGCCAGGAGTATGAGGTGGTATCCGCTCTGGTCTTCCTTGACCTTCTTGTCGGAGAGACGGCGGCGGGCGACATACACCTCGCAGCCTATGATCGGTTTGAAATCGGGAATTGCCTCCAGATCAGCTATTTTTGCAGCGGCCTGCGCGGGATCGAACCCGAACTCCTTGCCGATGGCTTCGGCCTCGTCCAGCCGGTTCTTGACCTTGACATATGCTTCGGCACTCTCGGCCGATTCATCTTTTGCCGCTTCGAGCGACTTGGCCTCGGCCTGAAGCTGGCTGAGGTACTCCTGCGGATCGGCATGCTCCCTCAACAGCGTGTCGAGGGCCGAAGAGAGTTTGCGGAGACGTTTGATCTTGTCGTGTTTCTTGCCGTTGCACGATTTGACATAGTTGTAGAACTCCTTTACTCCGAACATGTTACCGTGGTCGGTGAGGGCTATGCCGGGCATGCCGTCAGCCATTGCCTTGTCCACAAGCCGCTGTATGCTGGCCTGCCCGTCGAGAATCGAATATTGCGAGTGAACATGCAAATGTACGAAGTTGTTTGGCTGATCGGTCATCTCTTTTTCCTTTGGTTTTTAATCATTTCCACCTGCCGGGAGTTCTTGCTTGCGGGAGATGTCGTTTTTCGCCTCCCGTATAGCAAAATTAAGCATTTTGCACTAAATTTGTAAATATATAAAACATAATTTTGGGCCGTCGCGATACGGTCCTGCCGAACCCCTTAAAACATACTGAAATGGCGGATCGAAAACTTGTTACCCTGAAACGCTACGACCGTGCTGAAGAGGCGGCCATAGCACAATCGTTGCTCGAGAATGCCGGAATACATTATGCGATGCGCAACGAATACATGTCACAGATTTTTCCGTTCGGACAGGATTTTGCGGTCGAACTGCTGGTTGCCGAAGATGATCTGCAACAGGCCGAGGCGGTCTTGAAGGCCTATTCGGAGAGCCCCGTTAGCGGGAGTTCCAGATGACCCACGAACGTTCGGCCTGCTCTTCGAGCATCATCTGGCCGTTGAGCGTGGCGGCACCGTGTTCGGCCCCCAGGGCCAGGAAACGCGTTACGGGCGGATTGTAGACCAGATCGAACATCGCGCATCCCTCCGACAGATCGCCGTAGGGCAGGGCCGGCGCTTCATCCGTATGCGGGAATGTCCCGACCGGTGTGGCATTAATGATCATTCCGGTATGCTGCATGACTTGGCGATCGATCTGTTCGTATGTGAGGTTGCCGCGCATCGGGTCTCGCGAAACGATCCGGTAGGGTATTTCCCGCTGGGCGAGAACATATTGTACGGCCTGCGACGCACCGCCTGTCCCCAGAAGCAGTGTTTCGGGTCGGCTGCCGCCGATCAGGCTGTCGAGCGAAACGCGTATGCCGTCGACATCGGTGTTGAATCCGTGGAGTTTCCCGCCGTCGATCTTCACGCAGTTCACGGCGCCGATCCGCCGGGCCTCATCCGATACGGTATCGAGATACCGGAAGATGTCGCGCTTGTAGGGTATGGTGACATTGAAACCGCACAGGTCGGGATTCTCGTCCAGCATCCGTACGATATCGTCTATTGTCGGAAGTTCGAAATTGCGGTATTCGCACCCCTCGAATTCGCCGCCCGCCGCAAACTTGCGGGCGAAGTATGCGGCCGAGAACGAATGCGACAACGTTCGGCCGATCAATCCGTACAACCGTTTCATGACGGGTCAGATTATTTGGTTTCGGCCGGGCGTTTCGACTGTACGCGCTTGCCGATGTATTCGATGATGTAGATCAGAACAAATCCTGCCACGCACATTGCGATCGCCCAGACGAGTTGCGATTCGGTACCGGTCAGGGATTCGAATGCGGCCGGCGTGATGTTGCTCTCAACCAGCGGATGTATCTCTCCGTGGCTGTCGGTATATGTCTCGAGTACCTCTTTCCAGGGCCACACCTTGTTGAGTGAACCTATCATGAATCCCATCAGCAGGGTTACCGTAGCGTCGTGCCACTTGCGGAGCAGCCACGACAGCACGTGCGAGAATGAGATCAGTCCGGCCACGGCCCCGATGGCGAACAGCAGCAGGATGCCTATCTTGAGTTCGGTGACGGCGGTCATGATGTACATGTACTTTCCCATGAGCAGCAGTACGAATGCTCCCGAGATTCCGGGCAGGATCATTGCGCAGATGGCTATTGCGCCGGAGAGGATGATGAACCACCACTCATTGGGAGTCGATGCGGGTGCCACGACCGTAATCCAGTACGATACGACGATTCCGACAATAAGCGAAATGATCTGCGGCAGGTGCCACCGGTTGACTTCGCGGGCGACCATGAATGCCGAGGCGATGATCAGGCCGAAGAAGAAAGACCAGGTGATGATGGGGTGGTTGTTGAGCATGTATGTCATGACGCGGGCCATCGATATGATGGCGATACCGATGCCGAGGAGCAGCGAGAAGAGAAATTTACCGTTGATACTTTCGAAGAACTCACGGAACCGGCCCTTGAAAAGCAGTTTCAGGGCGGTCATGTTTATACTTTTGATCGATTCGATCAACTCTTCGTAGATTCCGGAGATAAAGGCGATCGTACCGCCGGAGACGCCCGGCACCACATCGGCCATACCCATAGCGCAACCCTTGAGGGCGGTCATGATGTACTTGCTCATAATTGTTGATTTACACTCTCGTTTTTGTGATTTAGGTTGCAAATATACATATAATTACCGGAAGTTTTGCCGGAGCGGACAAAATAGTTGCTGTTTTTTTGATTGGCCGACGAAGGCCGGCGGCGATCGGTAATAATGGTATGAGACTCCGTAATCCGTATACAGTGATTGGGTGGGATATATGCTATTTTTGCAACGTGAAACTCCGGAGACTGGCCTGACTGGCCGACCTCTCCGAAAAACGGTAAATTTTATATGAGAAGATTAATCGGTTATATTACGTTATTGATTTTTGCAACCATGAACACGACTATTGCACAAAACCGTGAACGGACCTTCGACCTGAGCGACGACGTGACGGTCGAGAAGGTGACCTACAAGAACCGGTACGGCATCGAGGTGTCGGCCGAGATGTATACATCCAAAACGCTCGACCGCTCGAAGCGCCATCCGGCAATCATCATCGGCACGCCTTACGGCGGCGTCAAGGAGCAGGGGGCAGGCATCTATGCCATGACGCTGGCCCGGCGGGGATTCGTAACGCTCGCATTCGACGAGTCGTTCAATGGCGAGAGCGGCGGTGAACCGCGTCATGTCTCGTCGCCCGACATCTTTGTCGAGGATTTCAGTGCCGGTGTCGACTTCATCGGAACGCGGCCGTTCGTCGACCGCAACCGCATCGGGGTTATCGGCATCTGCGGCAGCGGCGGTTTTGCCGTTACGGCCGCCCAGGTCGACAAGCGTATCAAGGCCGTCGTGACGGCCAGCATGTACGACATGAGCCGCGTAAACCATTACGGCTGGGAAGACAGCATGTCGAAAGAGGAGTATGACAAGATGCTCGATCGGTTGGGCGAGCAGCGCTGGGAGGATTTCGAGAATGGCGAACCTCAGTACATCCCTTCGTTCCCCGAAGAGGTGACCGATTCAGTACCGGCCGGTCTCGATCCGATCAGTTCCGAGTTCTGGGAATATTACGCCATGGAGCGCGGTCACAATCCTCGTGCGCGGGGCGGTTTCACCACCACAAGCAACATGGCATTCATCAACTTCCCGCTGATGAACTATATCGAGACCATATCTCCGCGTCCGATCCTGTTCATCATCGGCGAGAATGCCCATTCGCGCTATTTCAGTGAGGATGCCTACCGCCGTGCCGCCGAACCCAAGGAGCTGTACATCGTACCCGGGGCCCGTCACATCGACCTCTACGACCGTACCGACATGATCCCGTTCGACAAGATCGAGAGCTTCTTCCGCGAGTATCTGAAATAATGGACTTCCGCGAGGGAGGGGATGGCCAACCGTCCCCTCTTTTGCTGCTCTCCGGCAATGGTGCGGCGGTTTTTTCCTCCCGGCGAATCGTTTAACCGGAGGACATTTAACCGCGCATCAGCACATAATCTGACAGGCATCCCGTGGTATGGCGGGATGCCTGTTTTCGTGTCGGATGGGGGGAGTGCAGTTTCAGAGCCGCTCGAACTCCTCGTCGATCGACAGCTTCTCCTCCGCATGACGGCTTCCGGATTCTGCCCTTGCCGAAGCGAAAAATTCCGGTTTAGCCTTCTTGACATACTCGATGACCTCGCTCAGGCCGGCTTCGAACTTGTCGAAATCCTCCTTGTAGAGAAACATCTTGCTGCGGTCGTACGATACGTGACCGTCGCTGTCGGTCTTTTTGCGGCTTTCGGTGATGGTGATGAAGTAATCGTCACCGCGCGTCGCCTTGACATCGAAAAAGTAGGTGCGACGACCTGCCTTGACTACTTTCGAAGCGATACTCTCTTCCGCTTCGTCTCTATTCCTCTGAGAATCGAACATGGTATCAATCAATTGATTTTGTTAAGTCCGGTCCCGGCCTGTGCGTTGGCACCGACCCGGGCGGACGGTATTTGTATAATTTGTATAATAAGATGAATTTTGTGCATCGTGTTTATTGTGAGACGGCTTCGACGGCACGTTTTACGGCTTCGCTGTCGGCGTTGACGATACGGAAGTAGGCGGTCGTATTCCACAGTCGCTGTGCGATGAGTGCCTTGATGATCATCTTGATATCCGGCGCCGAGACTGCCAGCTGATCGGGCTTGGGCTCGATGCCGCGGCCGGCACCGAAAGAGGCCAGAGAGTCGAGCATGGCATCGTCGACTGAAAAGTCCGAAATATAACTCTCGACGTCGGGATACTGCTGCTCTAAACGCGTGCGGTTAGCGTCGAGGTAGTTGACCACGAACTCCGAAATGACATCCCGCCGGCTGAGTTCGGCCCAATATTCTGTATATCCGGTAGTGTCGGCCGGTACGATGATGTCGGGAGTGATTCCTCCGCCGCCGTATATTGTACGCCCCTTGACCAGGGTTTTGTATTTGGGAAGCGAATCCAGGGCTGCCGAATCGACCTTGATCTGCCCCGAAATACGCTTGATGAAGTCGGTATAATACTTCTCTCTATTTCCCTTCTCGAACGGACGTTGTATGACACGTCCGCTGGGGGTGTGGAACCTTGCCACGGTAATCCGTACCGCCGAGCCGTCGTTGAGCCGTACCTGACGCTGTACGAGCCCCTTGCCGAAGCTCTGGCGTCCGACGATCGTAGCCCGATCCCAGTCCTGAAGCGCTCCGGATACGATTTCGCTGGCCGAAGCCGAATTCTCGTCGATCAGTACCGCCACCTTGCCGTTCAGGAAGGCACCGTCGTGAGTGGCATTGAAGACCTGAGGCTTGACTGCCCGGCCTTCGGTCGAAACGATGGCTGCCCCCTTGGGCAGGAAGAAGTTGGCCAGTTCGATCGCCTGGTCCATCAGGCCGCCGCTGTTGCTGCGCAGGTCGAGGATCATGGCTTTCATGTCGGGCAGCGAGACTATCGCATCGTAGAATTCGCTCATGGTCGTATGGCCGAAGCGGTTGACCTTGACATATCCGATGCTGTCGTTGATCATGTAGGCGGCATCGATGGTGGTCATCGGTATCTGATTGCGTTCGATGGTGAACTGCAGGGGCTCCGTAATGCCGTGGCGCAACACCTCCAGATCGACTCTGGTGCCGGCGGGGCCGCGCAGGAGTTTCGGTACGCGGGCCTGCTTGACGCCTATTATGTTTTCGCCGTCGACCTTCACGATCCGGTCGTTGGGAAGCAGGCCGACCGAGGCGGCCGGGCCTCCCGCAATGGTATTCACCACGCGCAGGGTATCGTCCATGACCCGGAATTCGATGCCTATGCCGCTGAAACTGCCGTCGATACTCTCGTTTACGCTCTGCATCTCCTCGGGATCAATATATACCGAATGCGGATCCAATTCGGAGAGCATCTCGACGATCGCACTCTCGACAATTTTGCTGTCGTCTATCTCATCTACATAATTTTGTGACAGATAGCGGTATACCTGTAATAGTTTCTGCAACTGCTGGAAGGATTCGGCATCGCTTTTACCCTCCTTTGCGGCAGGACTCTGGGCCGATACTCCGACGCAAAGGAGCAGTCCAGCCATAACCAACGCTAATCTCTTCATAAACAAACCTCGATTTGTTCTCTCTCACTCTATTTGTATGTTGCTGAGGCGCATGCCGGTATTACGGTGCGTCGGACCCGGCATCATATCTTCCTGAATAACCTGCCTCCATTTACTGCGGACATCCGTTTTCGGAGAGAGGTGCTTCGGTTCGACATCTCATGTTTGCATGCCGACCGCCTTGCAACAACATGTAAACGGTCGTTTACTGCCGGATATTGTCAAGCAGCTCGCCGAATGGTACCGAAATCTGCTCGCCGCTACGCATATCCTTGAGCGTTACCTTCCCGGCCGCGAGTTCGTCGCTGCCGACGATGGCCACGTACGGTATCTGGCGGCGGTTGGCATACTCCATCTGTTTCTTGAACTTGACGCTGTCGGGATAGATCTCCGAGGCGATGCCGGCTCGACGCAGCATATCGAGCAGGCGCATCGATGCCAGCTGCTCCTGGCCGCCGAGGTTGACGAACATCACACGTGTAATCAAGTTTGTCTCCTCGGGGAAGAGGTTCAAGCCGCACATGACGTCGTAGATACGGTCGGCTCCGAACGAGATGCCGACACCCGACATGTCGGGCATTCCGAATATTCCGGTAAGGTCGTCGTAACGGCCGCCGCCGCAGATGCTGCCGATGGCGAAGTCGCGGGCCTTGACCTCGAAGATGGCTCCGGTATAGTAGTTCAGGCCGCGGGCCAGCGACAGGTCGAGTTCCACGTCGAGCCCGATGCCGAGTTGAGATACGAATTCGAAGATGGTCCGCATCTCCTCTATACCGCGACGGCCAGTTTCGCTGCCGCCGATGATCTCCGACAGACGGTCGAGTTTGGACATGTTGTCGCCGTCGAGCTGGAGGATCGGACGCAGGAGCCCGATTGCCGTACGGTCGATGCCGCGCTCTTCGAGTTCCGCCTCGACGGCCTCGATGCCGATCTTCTCCATCTTGTCGATGGCCACCGTGATGTCGATCATCTTGTCGGCGTGACCGATCGTTTCGGCAATGCCGTAGAGGATCTTGCGGTTGTTCATCTTGAGAGTCACGCGTATTCCGAGTTTCTCGAAGACGCGCTCAACGATGCTCACCAGTTCGACTTCGGCCGTCAGGCTGCGGCTGCCGATAATGTCGACGTCGCACTGGTAGAATTCGCGGTAACGGCCCTTCTGTGGGCGGTCGGCACGCCATACCGGCTGTACCTGATAGCGCTTGAACGGGAAGACGATATCGTTCTGGTGCTGCACCACGTAGCGTGCGAACGGGACCGTAAGGTCATAACGCAGCCCCTTTTCGCAGATCTTTGCGGCCAGGGCGCTCGAATTGTGCATCTCCTCGGCCGTAATGTCGGCGGCGCAGTCGCCCGAATTGAGAATCCGGAACAGCAGTTTGTCCCCCTCGTCGCCGTACTTGCCCAGCAGCGTGGAGAGGTTCTCCATGGCGGGCGTTTCGAGCGGCGAGAATCCGTAGGTGCGGAATACGCTCTTGACGGTATCGAAGATATATGTGCGGCGCATCATCTCGACAGGCGAGAAGTCGCGCGTCCCTTTTGGTATCGAAGGTTTCTGAACACTCATGTTTATATGTTTTTATTCGTTGCGGGCGGCGGGGCTGTTGTCGGGCAATCCA
>URTU01000058.1 GCA_900550925.1 uncultured Alistipes sp.
GAGCCGCTGTCGTCGGTCAGGATGAAGCCGCGCGACGAAAGTGCCGTTACGGTTCCCGACATGGTATAGGTATTACCCTTCTGCACGTCGGCGATCGGAGATGCTACCGGAGTGTCGCCGCCACCATCGGTCTTGACATCTACGGCAACGATATTATAGTATCTGCCGCCGCTAACCGCTGTTGCATAACCTTCGATCGTAACGGTCTCGCCATCCTTGATCTTGGCCTTGATCTCGTCGGTCGGATAGTAAACGCTTCCCTGATTGCTCGTACCATCAACGATCACATTGTAGTATGAGCCGCTGACAGACATAGTTCCCTTCAAAGATACGTATGTTGCCAGGCGGTCCTCCTGATCTGCAACATAGGCATCAATGGCCGCCGCATCTGCCGTTGCCGGAGTAGGATAGGTATAGTCACCCTTCCCGTCAACAGTAACCTGTGCCGACGATCCAACGATCTGCAAGCCTCTGTTGTAAGCATCGATTTCGCCCTTGACAGTAAGTTTCTGGCCTATCTCATAATCAGTGCCATTCTGGTCATAGTACAGGATCGAGCCGCTGTCGTCGGTCAGGATGAAGCCGCGAGCCGAAAGTGCCGTTACGGTTCCCGACATGGTATAGGTGTTACCCTTGTTCACATCGGCGATCGGGGTAATCTCATCGGGTGTATCGTTCAACGTATTGAATGTCACGGCCTCACCGTAAACGGTTTCGGTTCCGGAAACGGCGTATGCCCTGAACTCGTACCTGGTATCTGCCACCAGATTGTCAACCTTCACCTCGAACGATTCGGCAACCTTGTCGGCAGCCTTCTTGGTGTAGTCGGCAGCACCGTAGAGACGGTATTCGACACCAACCTCGGCCGGAGCCTCCGTACCGCCCTTGTAGCTTCCGCTCAGAACAGCCTCGCTGGCAGTTACCTCGGTAGCTTCACCGGTCGTCACGGCCAGTTTGTCCGAAGTGTCGGCAGCACCGAACTCCACGTTGTCCAGACGATACGTATCGCCCTTACCCGTATAGCGGAATGCCACGGCAAGCGCTTTTTCCTGACCGTACTCGGCCGACAGGTCAATCTCATGCGAGATCCACTCGTTGGTCTTCTGGTCCGTGTAGGAGATATTCTTCACCACCTCCCAGGTAGCCGCGTCAACATCACCGTTGAAGTCTTTCGAGGCGACGATTTCGAGTTTCGAGCCATCCGAAGCCTTCTGGTAATACCACGCCAGATCGAATGTCAGTTTCTTGCCCACGGCCTCGGCCACGTTGAACTTGGTCATCACGGCATAGGCCACAACCTCGCTCAGCGACGAGTTGTACGGAGCGCACTGTATGTAGTAATCCACACCGTTGTAGATCTTGCCGTACCAGCCCATATAGCAGTTGCCTGCATAGTCCGGGTCGCTCGATACCAACGTCCATTTACCGCTTTCGTAGTGCATATTGTTGGCAACATCCGCAAAGTCGTCGGCGAAATAGGTCACCGTCTGCGACTGGTCCTTCTCGGTCGAGAACGACTTCACGTCACCGCGGTACTCCTTGCCGTCAGCCTTGACGTATGCGAAATATTCGTATGTTGTACCGGCTTCGAGCGTGTTGAGCGTGATGCTGAACGGCGAAGCCAGAGCCATTGCCTGAACATAGGTATAATCCTCGGCCGAAGCTGCCTTGTATGCGATACCGGCCTCGCTCAGCGTGCCGTCGAATTCGTACGAACCGCTCAGTTTAGCACCGTGCATCGTCACCTCTTCGGCATCTTCGGTATTCACGGTCGGGATAGCCTCGATCTGCACGCCCTCATCGGCCGTCGTAAGCGTAATGTCGTCGACGCGATACTGCTGCGAGTTGGCCACCTTGACGAAGAACCGCAATCCGATAACGGCATCAGCCTCGGCTACGGTGAACGATGCAGTGGTAAGTTTCCAGCCCTTGGCGGACTCGCGGGTCAGCGTCAGGTCGTTCCATGTCGTACCGCCGTCGGTCGTGTATGAAACGATGAAGTTGGCAGGTTCCCAACTGCTGTAAGCGCTCAGACCGAACGACAGGTCGAGATTCTGGGCGTTGCCGACATTGATATTATTGGCATACAGCACCTTGCCGTCGGAGTTGCCGAATGCGTTGTTGACACCCGACACGCCGTCGTAACCGCTCGAAGCCGAGGTCTTTCTGAAGTCGAACGTCGTACCGGCATAGCTTACCGCAGCACCGCCGAGACCCTGACGTACGAAACCGCCGGCCTCCTCGAAGTTGTCAAGCGACGTATTGCCGGACAGGGTCGTACCGTCGAACGATTCGTAATAGAGCAGCGTACCGTCAACGCCCGGCTCGTCGGGAGTCTCACCCGCTGCCAGGTCGATTTCAGTACCACCGACACCTGTGGTCAGCTTGATATCGTCGACACGCGTAGCCACGCTGGCCGCCATCTTAATATATAGGTATTCGGGAGCCTCTTTCAGCTGGAAGTCGGCAGTTGCCATATCCCAACCTTTATAGGTCGAACGGGTATAGGGCAGTTCAACCCAACTGTTGCCGTCGGCACTCAGCGAAACAATGAACTCTTCGGGGTTGAACGGAGCATCGTAGTTTCCGTACTCGTTGCGCTCTACACCTAACGTCAGCTGCAGCTTGTCAAGCCCCTCCAGGGCGATCTTCTGCACTTCGAACGTAGCGCCAGCCTGGAAGTAGAGGTTGTTGACACCCGACGCGATATTTGCCGAGTAGTCCGAAGTGTTGTACTTCGTGTCATTCGAGACGCTGTTAGCACGAACAGTAACGTTGCTCGACTTGTAGGTCACCTCGGCGACACCGGTACCCTGTTTGTTGAAACCCTCGAACGCATCCGCAAACGGCCATGGTTGGCTCGCCTCTTCGCCATCGAGGTTATCGAAGTAGATCACCTGAGCTTCGGCCTGTTCGCCGGCCTGCTCGATGGTTACCGTCTTCTTGTAGAGGATTGTCGATACGGTAATTGTAGCCGTACGTTTGGTTCCCTGGTTGCGGGTTACCGAGACATTGACGGTAGCGTCGCCTTCGCCGCTTTCGGGCGATACGACAACCCACTCGTCATTGCTCGAAACCGCTGTCCAGTTACGGTTGCACCGGATGGCGAAACTTTGTGTCGCCTCAGCCGACCCGAAGGCCAGCGTCAAGGAGGATACGGCTTCTCCGCCAGCCTCCTGGGAGATTTCCAGAGACGGGACAACCGGATCGACCTCTTCGGTGTTACATCCTGCAAACAGTGTCGAGAAGAGAGCTATCGACAGCAGCAGAAACATTTGGGTCAAATTCTTTCTCATCATAAGCAATGATTTTGGTATTTTTAAATTATCTTATAAATTATAAGCTATTTTTTGCTATTGAATAACAAATGTAATAAACTTATCCGAAAACCTCAACGATTGTAACACTTATTTAACAAACAATTACAACTATTTACAATTTCGACGCCCCTTTTGCGGCAGGATACGACACGTCCGCAACACGCCAGCCGATCGGGGAATGAATGTTTCAACAAAGGATTGACTTTTTATCAACAAACTTATCGACACGGCCGCCTACTCCCGGCTACGCTCCAGCTTAACACACAACTCCTCCGGCCCCCTCACGCAATTCAGCCGTTCGCTGCACATAACTGCGCCTCCAACAGCATGATCGCAACGTCGGCCCACAAATATATTATATGCCGGAATCCGCATATCGGACTGCCATAATACCGCGCAAAAACTCCCACACGCCAGCTTTTCAACAAACGATACGGCCGGCCGATAAAGTTGTCAACAAAAAAAATCGGCGTCCCTTTCTCAAAAGGACACCGATCGTAGCAGTGTGTCTTCCGTGCCGACCGCCTCAACGGATACGGTCCAGCGAACGGACCAGAACCTCGTCGTGCGAAATGGCCCGCAAGGCCAGATAATTCAGCAGTATGGCCGCCAGAGGCAGGAACATCACAACCCGCATACCCTGCGCATGGAACTCGAAGTCCGCAAAACTGCGATAGAACAGATAATAGTAAACGCCCTCCATGATCAGGCTGCCGACCAGCAGCACAAACTCGACAATGCAGTAGCGGATCTGCGCCAGACGGTTCTTGAACAGGAATATCGTAACCAACGGCAACACCGCCGCAAGTATCATCACAATGGCCATGAAGATGGTCGACTTGTAAACCTCTCCGCCCTCGACGGCCTCGCGCAGCCCGAATGCATAGAGATCGAACTGGCTCTCCCCGCCGATGAAATAGGCCAGAGGCAGACACAGCGTCAGGACCATGATCACCACAACTCCCAACAAATAAAGTGTTTGAATACGTTGTATCATAAATTTCAATTCTGTTTTTGTCTTTTCAACCAACTATTTCTCCGCTTCGGCGGCATGGCCGTCCGAGGCCGGTTCCAGACGTTCGTCTATAAGGTATTTGTTGCGGTCCGACGAGCCGCGGTTGATGAGTTCGCCCAGGAAGCCCGCCAGAAAGAAGAGTACTCCCAGCACAACGGCTATCAACGAGAGATAGAACAGCGGCTGATCGGTCGCACTGCGCCATATCATGCCGTGCGACTGCCGGTAGACCTTCGACAGTACGATCCAGACCGTAGCGCCGCCGCCGAAAAGAAACATCAACGTCCCAAGGCTGCCGAAGAAATACATCGGACTGCGCCCGAAACGCGACATGAACATTACGGTCAGCAGATCGAGATAGCCCTTGATCATCCGTTCCCAACCGAATTTCGAGACTCCGTATTTACGGGCATGGTGGTCAACGACCATCTCGCCGATCTTCCCGAAGCCGGCCTGCTTGGCCATGACCGGTATGTAACGGTGCATCTCGCCATAGACCTCGATACTCTTCACGACCTTCAGCCGGTAGGCCTTCAGCCCGCAGTTGAAGTCGTGGAGCCTGATCCCCGATACCAGACGCGCCGTAGCATTGTAGAATTTGCTCGGCCACCGCTTCCCGATCGGATCGTGGCGCTTCTTCTTCCAGCCGGAGACCAGGTCGTAACCCTCTTCGGTTATCATACGGTAGAGTTTCGGTATCTCGTCGGGGGAATCCTGCAGGTCGGCATCCATCGTGATGACCACATCGCCGCATGCAGCATCGAAACCGCAATACAACGCTGCCGACTTGCCGTAGTTGCGGCGGAACCGTATGCCCCGCACAGACGCGTTGCGACGACCCAGTGCCTCGATCTCGGCCCACGACGAATCGCTGCTGCCGTCGTCCACGAAGATCAGTTCATACGAGTAGCCGTGTTCCGACATTACCCGTACGATCCACGCCTCCAGTTCGGCAAGCGACTCATACTCGTTGTAGACCGGAACTACGACCGATATATCCTTCTTATGCATCTCCATAACCACACTACCCGATCCGGTCGGCATTGCCCGGGGCAACCGGCGCACGCTTCACGATGGCCGAAACCACAAGTCCGATAAACACTCCCCGGAAAACCATCCCGAACAGATTCGACATGAACAGTGCAATGGGATTGGACAACAGACCCGTCATCCGCTCAGGAGTAATGGTTCCTGTATTTCCGTAGATCGAGCTCAGCTGCGAGATCACCGTATCCAACTGCTCCATATATACGTCCGACAGTACCACCCGCATCATGAATGTCAGCAACAGGCTATAGACGATTGCCGAAAACAGCGCCAGCCCCCCGCAGAACCCGAGAGCATCGGCATATGAACACCCCTTGTCTCCGCAGGTGCGGACGTAACGGCCGACAAAGAACCATATCAACGCCGCATTGATCAGGAACATCAACAGACCGAGTCCGGCAAACTGCAGTTTCAGCCCGACAGTCAGGCTTTGCAGCAACGCCATGACCACACCCGTTATCGCTCCGAGGAGAAGCGTCTTGTGCCAAAAGTCATTCTTTTTCATATATTTCGAATCGTTTTATCTTGATCATTTCAAAGTGCTGCGCCCCTCGCGGAGGATCTCCTGTTCGTCAGAGGTCAGGTCCACGAGCGTCGTCGGGACATTGTCGCCGATACCGCCGTCGACGATCAAATCGACACGGTTGCCGTAACGCTCCTCGATCAGTTCGGGATCGGTCGTATACTCGTCGCCGTCATCCTCGGGGTTGCGCTTAACCGAAGTTGTTATAAGAGGGCACCCCAACCGTTCGACTATCGCCCGTGAAATCGGATTCGCAGGTATGCGGACCCCGACCGACTTGCGCTTTTCGAGCGCACGGTCCGGCATCCTCGACGACGTATTGAGAATAAAGGTGAAGGCCCCCGGGAGGTTGCGTTTCATGAGTTTGAATGTCAGATCGTCAACTCGGCAATACTCCGCAACCTGACTGATACTCGAAAATATAACCGACAATGCATCCTCATTCTTGGCCTTGATCGTACGCAGGCGTTCGATGGCCTTGGGCGAATGCAGCGAACACCCGAAGGCATAGATCGAATCGGTAGGATAGATGATCACGCCGTCGTGTTCGAGCACATCGACGACTCGGGACAACTCACGTTCGCTCGGATTGACCGGAAAAATCTTGACAAGCATATCTCTTAACAGCCTATTTGGATCTCAAAGATACACAAATTCGCGACATTGGCAAAACATACAGACATTTAATTGCCGCCATACGCGCCGGAGCACATCGCCCGATATGCAGGAGAAACGGCAGAACGGATTTTGAGGCAGGCCAGCAATTGCCACAGCGTGTCACTTGTCGCGCAGCCTGATACGGGAAACGACAGGATAGTGGTCCGAGCTCCCCTCGCGAGGCGAATCGAATGACAGAACCTCGAAACGGTCGTCGACAAAGGTGAAGTCGATACGCAACAGGTTGAAAAAGCCACGGTAGGTATTCACGGCACCGCGCCCGCTCTCGACAAACGTATCCTGAAGATCGCCCCTGATGCGGTTGTAGGTATAGGTCATCGGGCCGTCGTTGAAGTCGCCGCAGACGATCACCGCATACGGCGAGGCCGCGATGAACCGCGATATGGTATCGGCCTGGTCGGCCCGTATCCGGAAATTGTTCCGCAGCCGCGAGGCTATGCCGCGCAACTTCGACTCGTCGTCGATGAAGCTGCCGTTGACCAGATATTCATGGTCCTCACGCGTGATGGAGGTTGTCCGCAGATGGTTGTTGACCACACGGACCGTATCGTTGCCGATCAGCAGGTCCGCCCACATCGAGATGCACTCCGTCGAATCCATCTCCGTATCGGCGTCGATAACACCCGAGTCGAGAACCCGGTATCGCGTAAATATCGCATTGCCCGAGCCATACCCCAAACTCCTGTTGGTCACTACGCGCAGCCCGACGATCTGACGGTAGTCATGGCTTTGCAGGAGCGTATCGAGGCGTTCTCGTGTCACGGACGGAGAGTAGAGAAACTCCTGCATGCAGAGGATATCGGGCGCAATGCTGTCGATCAGCGCCGCCGCATCCAACAGTTTGTTCGAGCGCTTCTCTTCGAAAAATGACAAAAAACCTCCTACATTGTATGACATGACGGTTATCGCCCCACGTTCGGCGGGCTGCTCCTCCGAATAGTCGCGTACGGGGTTGATCCTGTAGAAACGTGATATCTTGCCCACGCCGATCAGGGCCACCAGAATCATCGGTCCGGCGATTTTCCACCGCCAGCGCACGATCCAATAGAGTATCAGCGTCAGCAGGAGCAGATATGTTATGGGGGCGCCGAGCCCCAGGAAGGCCAGCACCCACATCCGGTGAGGATTGACCGCCGGAGCCAGATATGTCAGCAGCGTCACGACGACTAGTATCGCCGAAACCACTATCATCAGGATGTCGAATATCCGCAACAGCAGCGGACCGCGTTTGCGGGCCTTGCGGGACGAATCGTCCGACGTATTGTAATAATCGGTCATGACCTCGGAATTTGCATCAATAGAATATCTGATGTTTGCGCCGCCAGTAACGCAGCAGCAGCCATCCCCAGAGCATTCCTCCCACATGTGCGAAGTGAGCCACGCTGCCCTGAACGCCGACAACTCCCATCACGAGTTCCAGCACCAGGAAGATCACCACGAACCATTTTGCCTTCATCGGGATCGGCGGGATCATCAGCATGATCATGCTGTTCGGATGGAGTACGCCGAAAGCCAGTATCACACCCATCACGGCACCCGAAGCGCCGAGCATGACATGATTCGCAAACTGCCGAGAGGCTATGGCCGATATCATGTCGGGCGACATGCTTTGGGCAACTACCTGCGAGGCCAGCGACGACTTGAAACTGATCAGTTCGAGCCACGTAACGCCGGTCTGCAACAGTGCCGCACCTACACCGCACACCAAATAATATATCATATACCGGCGCGGTCCCAGATCATACTCAAGCATGCGGCCGAACATCCACAGCGAAAACATGTTGAAAAATATGTGCGACGTATCGGCATGCAGGAACATGTAGCTGAAGAACTGGTAAAGGTGGAACCGGTCGCTCCCGACCCAATAAAGCATGCCGTAGTCATAGATAAGATCGCCTATCGGAAGAAGCTTGCATGCCAAAAACACGACAACGTTGGCTATGATGAGGTTCAGCGTGATAGGCGGTGTCGCGAAATATCCGCGTCCGAACGTATTTCCCATAATCTGTCAGTATGTTTCACTGGCCGCCCGCACCGGGACGGCTCTCATTCTTTCGTTTTCTATTCTGTTTCTATTTTGTCGGTGCGCTCACCGTCCACAGCAATTACTACAACGCCTCACGCACCCAGCTTATTGTTCTCAATGCAAATACGACCGCAACTCTTCAGTGCCGATCTCCGAGAGGATCTGCTTGCCGAAGGGAGAGAAGCTCAGGTCTTCGCACTTTTCGAGCGATGCGAGCAACGCTTCGGTCTGTTCCTGCCCCATACGGCCCCGCATCACGGCGCCGCGACGCTGTGCCATCAGTGCTGCAAGATGCCGGCGGCGAACCTCAACCGGCCGGTCCGACCGCACATCGTCGGCATGGATCGCATCGAACAGCAGGCGATCCATCTCAACACCATCCATATCCGCCGGCGTTCCGTTCATCTCGACCGTCGAGTCATCCACAATCCGCAGGTCGAACCCTACGGCCTGGAGGTCATCCATGGTCTCGCGCAACAGCTCGATCTCGTCGTGCGACAACACCAGCCGCTCGGGGAAGAGCAGCTGCTGACAGGCCGAAGTCCCGTTGTCCAGCATACGCAGCATCTCCTCGTAACATACCCGTTCGCGGGCCCGCCGCAGATCGACCACAACGAGACGCCCACGGAACAGTGCCAGTGCCAGCGCATCCGGCAACGGCAACACACTCTCGAAATGCGACTCATGCATGCCAGACATCCGTTGCTGTATTCCGTCGCTCTCGACATAATCGAACACGGTTTCACTCTCGTCAAGTGGTACTCCCGCATCCGGCATGTTTTCAGGGTCCATGTCCGGGACATCGATTCCGAACTCCTCGCCCTCGATGCCGTTCAACCCTCCCGAAGGCCACATATCGTACCCTTGTCCAATGCCCGCTGTACTGCGCCGAGGCTCAACGAAATCCGACAGGTCGGCCTGCATCCTCCGTCCGGCACGCGCCGCCTCGTTGGCCTCCTCGTCGAACGGGTTGTAGGCATATCCGTGCGTGGCGCGCGGTTCGGTCACGGGACGCCGGTCCCCGGCCCGCATCACAGGTATCTCGACCTGACCTTCACTCTCGAAATCCATCATCGGAACGGCTCCCGTCTTGGCCAGAGTCTCACGCACCGCAGCATTGAGTATCTGCCATACCGCCTCCGCATCGGCAAACTTCACTTCGGTCTTCTGTGGATGCACGTTCACGTCGATACGGTCGGCATCGAGTTCAAGATATATAAAATAGTCGGGTTGCGACGACTCGGGAATCAACTTCTCATAGGCCTTCATCACCGCCTTGTAAAAATACGGCGACTTGAAATACCGGCCGTTGACAAAGAAAAACTGCTTGTGTCCTCTCTTCTTGGCCGATGCCGGACGCCCCACGAAACCTTCGATACGCACCAGCGATGTCGAGGCTGATACCTCGAGCAGATTGTTGCGCAGGCTTTTGCCCTCGAGGTCGACTATGCGTCCACTGAGGCTTGTGGCCGGCAGCTTATGCACCGGCACATTATTGTTGTAAAGTTCGAATGCGACGCCCGGATTGCACAGAGCCACACGTTCGAACTCGCTGCGTATCGAACGTCCCGACCGTGCCGTATCCTCCATGAAACGGCGCCGGACCGGCACATTGTAGAACAGATTGCGGACAAAAAACGCAGAGCCGACCGGACACATCATCGGCTCCTGGCTCCGGAATACGCCTCCTTCGATCAGCGTACGCGTTCCGACCTCGTCATCCGCCTGCCGCGTCCGCAGTTCGACCTGCGCCACGGCCGCTATCGAAGCCAGCGCCTCGCCGCGGAAACCGAACGTATGCAGACTGTAAATATCGTCGACCGAGGCTATCTTGCTGGTCGCATGCCTGTCGAAGGCCATCCGTGCATCGACGGGCGACATGCCGCAACCATCGTCGACAATCTGTATCAGATCGCGGCCGCCCTCGCAGAAGTTCACCGTAACCGTGCGGGCTCCGGCATCGATGGCATTCTCCATCATCTCCTTGACCACCGACGACGGACGATCGACCACCTCACCGGCTGCAATCTGGTTGGCAACAACCTCGGGCAAGAGTTTTATGCGATCGGCCATGGCTACGTCACTCTCCCTGATAGTCGTTCGGCACCACGCGTATCGGGCGATACGGGTCGAACTCATCTTCGGCCGGAGCCTGTTCGACAGACTCGACCTGTTGCTTCAGCTCCATGTAGCGGACTACGCGCGGCAGCAGCAGGAATACAACCACCGCAATAAACACGGCTACGATCACCATTCCCAACATGTTGCGACGCTTGCGGTCGGACGACTCCTGAGCGCGGCGTTCGTAACGTGCCTCGCGCTGCCGGCGGATATATTCACCCGCAACATACCCCTCCTTGTGTTCCGTATTCCGCTCGTCCGACTCTCCGCTCTTTTCGCGCCGGCGATCCCGGAATGCCTCGACGTCCGGATCGTAATAACGGGGCGTATAGTTGAACTTGTTGGCCCGTTTCTTAAATGGAGAAAAACCTAACATATCTTCTTATTTTTGCCAAATGTACTAAAAAAAGCCGAAATACGAAACTTTCAACTCCGAAAGCCCGACTGCAGCCCTCATATTCATCCGCACAAAAAAAGGGCCGGACGATTTGTCCGGCCATGGATTCTGTCATTAATGGAAGAAATTGCGCATGCGGTCGAAAATATTCTGCGTTTTCGACGTGTCGCCGTGCTGGAACGACGGCTGGGCCGCCAACTGTTCGACAATGCGCTTCTCTTCGGCCGACAACTTGGAGGGGATCTTCAGATCCACCACGATCAGTATGTCGCCGTGACCGTAACCGTTGACTTCGGGAAGGCCCTTGCCGCGCAGACGAAGCACCTTGCCGGCCTGAGTTCCGGCTTCGATCTTGATCTTAACACGCGAATCGATGGTCGGAACCTCAACGCTGCCTCCCAACAGTGCCGTCGTAACCGGAATGCTCAGGTTATATATCAGATCGTTCCCGTCGCGGACGAAATCCGGACTCGGGATCTCCTCGATGATTACCTGCAGGTCGCCGTTCACACCGCCGTGACGGGCAGCATTACCCTTTCCGGCAACATTCAGCCGCATTCCCTCGCCCACACCGGCCGGAATACGTATCTCGACAACCTCCTCGCCGCGGACCGTACCCTCACCGTGGCACTTGTCGCACGGATGCGAAATGACCTTGCCTTCGCCGCCGCAGGTCGGGCAGACACTCTGGGTCTGCATGCGGCCGAAAAACGTGTTCTCAACCCTCGAAACATATCCCGAGCCCTTGCAGGTCGAACAGGTCTGGTAGTCCGACGGACTCTGAGCTCCCGTACCGCCGCACTTGTCGCAGGCTATGGTTTTGTTTATCTTGAGTTTCTTGACCGTACCGGTGGCAATCTCCTGCAGGGTCAGCTTGACCTTCACCCGAAGGTCGCTGCCGCGGTTGACGCCGCGCGAACGGCTGGGG
>URTU01000059.1 GCA_900550925.1 uncultured Alistipes sp.
CGGCCAGCCGCTGTACGGCGACCTGAAAAAGATCAATGCCGATGACAAGGCCCGTCAGTTCAACGTCGTGGCCAAACATTCGCTCGAGAAGATCGCCGCTTCGTATCACGATGCCTTCCTGACGGTGAGCGACATCACGGCCGAGGAGTGCAAGTACCTGCTGGGGCGCGAGGTCGATCTGGTCACCCCGAACGGTTTCGAGGATGACTTCGTATGGAAGGGCGACGAGTTCGAGGCAAAGCGCAAGGAGGCCCGCCGTGTGATGATCGAGGTTGCCGAGGCGTGTCTGGGCACCAAGTTCGCAAAGGAGCCGCTGATCGTCGGTACGAGCGGCCGCTACGAGTTCAAGAACAAGGGTCTCGATGTCTTTGTCGAGTCGCTCAAGCAGGTTGCGGCATCCGACTCGCTGGGCCGCGACGTGCTGGCATACATAACCGTCCCGGCCGGAAACAACGGCCCGAGAAAAGACCTTCAGGCACATCTGGCCGATCCGAACTCCCCGATCGACGAGGGCGTATACCGTTACACGACCCACTATCTGTCGGATCAGAACTGTGATCCCATCACGCGGGCGATGAACGGCAGCGTATTGTTGTCGGACGATTCGCGCGTGAAGGTTATCTTCGTGCCGAGCTACCTGAACGGTGATGACGGAATCTTCAACAAGCCATATTACGAGTTGCTGGTGGGGATGGACATTACGGTCTTCGCGTCGTATTACGAACCGTGGGGATACACCCCGCTCGAGAGTATCGCCTTCTCGGTTCCGACCATCACCACGTCGCTGGCCGGTTTCGGACGCTGGGTGAAACGTCTCGGCTCGGGCGTCAAGGGCGTTACGGTGATCGAACGCGACGATTACAATGACCAGGATGTCATCAAGCGGATTGCCGACGAGATAGTCCGTTATGCCAACCTGGCTCCGAAGGCCATGACTGCCGAACGGAACGGTGCTGCGGAGGTTTCGAAAATGGCGCTCTGGAAGAACTTCATCGAACATTACGACGATGCCTATTCGCTGGCGATCGAGAATTCAGTGTCGCGGACAAACAAGGCGATGTTCGACGGCGGAGGCGCCTACAACGAACAGATCAACTTCGTACGGCAGCAGCTGGTGACCGAGAAACCGGTCTGGACGCGGCTGATGATCGAAAAGACACTGCCGGAGCGTCTGCATGCGCTGGAGATTCTGTCGAAGAACCTGTGGTGGTCGTGGACGCTCGGGGCGCGGGCTCTGTTCGAGTATATCGACAACGACCTGTGGAACGATTGCGACCGCAACCCGATCTCGTTCCTCGACAAGCTGAGTTATACGCGCTTCAAGGAGCTCGAACGCGATGAGACATTCCTCAAGATGCTCGACGATGTCTACGGACAGTTCCAGGCCTACATGAGCGAGAAACCCGATCCGTCGACCCCGAAGATCGCATACTTCTCGATGGAGTACGGACTGCATTCGTCGCTTAAGATCTATTCGGGCGGTCTGGGCATTCTGGCGGGCGACTACCTGAAGGAGGCCAGCGACAAGAATGTGCCTATGGTTGCCGTCGGGTTGCTTTACCGTTACGGATACTTTACACAGCGCCTCTCGTCGCAGGGGGCCCAGGAGGCCACCTACGAGGCGCAGAACTTCTATAAGCTGCCCATCTCGCCGGTGCGTGACGACGAGGGCAACTGGGTGAGCGTACAGATCGCCTTCCCGGGCCGTACGCTGACGGCCCGCGTCTGGAAGTGCGAGGTCGGTCGTACGGACCTCTACCTGCTCGATACGGATCACGACCTGAATATGGACGAAGACCGTTCGATTACGCACTACCTCTACGGCGGCGACTGGGAGAACCGTCTCAAGCAGGAGATACTGTTGGGTATCGGCGGTATCCGCGCCCTGCGCCAGATGGGTATCAAACAGGATGTCTACCACTGCAACGAGGGCCATGCCGCCTTCATCGGTATCGAACGCATACGGAATCTTGTATCACGCAAGAAACTCTCGTTCAGCGAGGCGCTTGAAGTTGTACGGTCGTCGTCGCTCTTCACTACGCATACGCCGGTTCCGGCGGGCCACGATGCCTTCCCCGAATCGATGATACGTCAGTACATGTCGCACTATCCCGATGCGCTGGGCATAACCTGGGAACAGTATATCAATCTGGGCAAGACGAATCCGAACGATGCCAACGAGAAGTTCTCGATGAGCGTTCTGGCCTGCAACCTCTCGCAGGAGGTCAACGGTGTCAGCTGGCTGCACGGCGAGGTGAGCAAGGAGATTCTCGGAAACATGTGGCCGGGCTACTTCAAGGATGAACTCCATATCGGGTATGTCACCAACGGCGTTCACTTCCCGACATGGACGGCCTCGAACCTTCGCAAACTCTATGCGCGGTACTTCCCGGAAGGATTCTCGGGTCCGGTCTACAACATCGCGGCATGGCAGAAGGTGCACAATATCGACGACAAGGAGCTCTGGTCGGAGCGCATGTTCCTGAAGCGCCGCCTGATCAACTATATCCGCAAACGCTTCAGCGATCCGAAGCAGGTTCGTATCGACTCGCCGCGCCAGATGGTCCGCATCGTCGAGTCGCTCAATCCGGATGTGCTGACGATCGGTTTTGCACGCCGCTTCGCAACCTACAAGCGAGCCTACCTGCTCTTTACGAATCTCGACCGTCTGTCCGAAATCGTCAACAACAAGGAGCATCCCGTACAGTTCGTCTTCGCGGGCAAGGCTCACCCCAACGACAAGCCCGGACAGGATCTGATCAAGCGTATCGTCGAGGTTTCGAACATGCCTCAGTTCGTTGGCAAGATACTCTTCCTGCAGAACTACGACATGGAGCTGGCCCGGAAGATGGTTCAGGGCGTCGACGTATGGCTCAACACGCCGACCCGTCCGCTCGAGGCATCGGGCACGAGCGGTGAAAAGTGCGTGATGAACGGCGTGATGCAGTTCTCGGTGCTTGACGGCTGGTGGGTCGAGGGCTACAAGGAGGGAGCCGGCTGGATGCTTCCCATGGAGCGCACCTATACCGACCAGCACTTCCAGGATGAGCTGGATGCCGAGTTGATCTACACGACCATCGAGGAGGAGATCGTACCTAAATATTATAATCGCGGGGCTGACAACATTCCCTACGACTGGATACATTCGATCAAGAGCTGTATAGCCGATATAGCATCGAACTTTACCACCAACCGGATGATGTCGGACTACGAGACTCGGTTCTACAACAAGCTTCGCGACCGCAACCAGCAGATGGTGGCTGGCGACTATACGATGGCCCGCGAGATTGCGGCCTGGAAACGGAAGGTTTCGGCGGCGTGGGACAACGTGCATGTTGTCGAGGTCAAGCAGCTCAACATCAGCAAGGAGGCCATCTATGTGGGCAATGCCTACCGTTACGAGGTTACGGTTGACGTTGCGGGGCTCAAGCCTGATGACATAGGCGTTGAGCTGGTGATGGCCAAGCAGATCGAAACGGGACAGGGTGTCAAGGTGGTTTCGACGTTCGAGCTGAATGTCGAACGGGTCGACGGCAACAATGTCCATTATTCACTCGATCTGGTGCCGGAGCATACGGGTTCGTACGACGTCGCACTGCGCGTGTTCCCGAAGAATCCGAAACTGCCGCACAGGATGGATTTCGCTCTGGTAAAATGGGCTTGATAAGGTTCGCGGGAGATCGGAACGGTCTCCCGCAACCTTATTGAATAAGGTGTTGTATTTGTGCTACAATAGTTTTAAAAAATAGCTGTGGGATAGTGTGTTTTCAAAAAAAATACTTATCTTTAGAGCAAGTTTTAGAGACCAAAATCGAATAATTATATGTCCGTACTGAAATTTGATAAGGATCAACTGGGGAATCTCGAATACTCCCTGCAACGGGAGATGCTGTCGACGGATCGCTGCGGCGGCTATATGAGTACGACCATCGTCTGCTGCAATACGCGCAAGTATCACGGTCTGGTCGTGGCCCCGATCGACGAAAGCGACCGCCGTTACGTATTGCTCTCGTCGCTGGATGAAACCGTCATCCAGCATGATCAGTCGTTCAATCTGGCGCTGCACCGCTATCCGGGTATCTACGAGCCGCGCGGTCACAAGTACATTACGGATTTCCAGTACACGCCAACCCCGACAATTACGTATCGTGTCGGCGGGGTGATCCTGCGAAAGGAGATGCTGTGGGTGCACTCGCGTACCCAGTTGCTGATACGTTACACGCTGCTCGACGCCCATTCGCGGACGCTGCTGCGCCTGCGGCCGTTCCTCGCATTCCGCGAGAACCATGCCCTCATGTCGGCAAACATGTATGCCAGCGGCCATTCGTATCCGGTGGTCAACGGCGTCAAGAACCGTCTCTATTCTTCCTTCCCGTGGCTCTACATGCAGACCGACAAGAAGGAGATGGAGTTCGTGGCCGCTCCCGACTGGTATTACAACTTCGAATACGCCGAAGAGGCCCGTCGCGGCTATCCGTCGCATGAGGACCTGATGACTACGGGATATTTCGAGGGTGAGATCCGGAAGGGTGAGAGCATCATATTCTCCTGCTCGCTCGAGGAGATGGCTTCGTCGGTGGATATTGACGACCTGTTTGAGGCGGAACTCAAACGCCGTTCCGAGAAGGTCGATCTGCTGAGCTGCCTGCGCCACTCGGCGCGTCAGTTCATCGTGCGCCGCGGCGACAGGACGGAGATCATTGCCGGTTATCCGTGGTTCGGGTCGTGGGGCCGCGACACCTTCATTGCTCTGCCGGGAATCACCCTGACGCAGGGCGACGTGAAGAGCTGCCGCGATGCGATAGACACGATGACCCGCGAGATGAAAAACGGACTCTTCCCCAATATGGGCGAGGCCTACAATTCGGTCGACGCCCCGCTGTGGTTCTTCTGGACGCTGCAGCAGCTGGAGAAGCATATCGGTGCCAAGGACATATGGGAGAGCTACGGCGGGTACATGAAGGATATTCTGAATGCCTACCGCAGCGGTATCAACGAATACATACATGTCGATGATAACGGACTGGTGAGCGCATGGCATCCGACATTGGCCATGACATGGATGGATGCGGTTGTCGACGGACATCCGGTGACGGGCCGCGAAGGCTATCAGGTCGAGATCAATGCTCTGTGGTACAATGCTATCTGTTATACGCTGGCGCTGGCCCGCAAGTTCCGTGACAAGGCTTTCGTGGAGAGCTGGACCGGAATGCCGGAGCGGATCAAGGAGTCGTTTATCCGGCTGTTCTGGTCCGACGAGGAGGGTTATCTGGCCGATTACGTCGACATGCAGGGCAAGGCAAACCGTTTCATCCGTCCCAATCAGATTGTGGCCTGCTCGCTCGATTACCGTATGGTTACCCCCGAGCAGTGCCTGGCGGTCTTCAGAACCGTGCGCCAGCACCTGCTGACTCCGGTAGGACTGCGGACCCTCTCGCCGCGCAATCCGCTTTACGAAGGTCGTATCGAGGGCGACCAGCGTACGCGTGACCTGGCATACCATCAGGGTACGGTATGGGTATGGCTCTTGGAACACTATGCCAAGGTGGGCTTCGACCTGAAGGGTGCGGACTTTGTTCCGGCAGCCGAGGAGATGATTGCGGCATTCGAGGAGGGACTGACCTCGTCGGGTATCGGATCGGTGAATGAAATTTACGACGGTGATCCTCCGCACATGCCTCGCGGTGCGATTTCGCAGGCCTGGAGCGTAGGTGCCGTACTTCGCATCATGGAGATGATTGCGGCGTTCAAGACTCCGGCCGGGGCCGGCAAGGGCAAGAGCGCCGGGCAGAGCGCTGCGACGAAGAAGAGTCCTGCCGCCAAGGCGGAAAAGGAGGCAAAACCGGCCTCGAAACCGGCTAAAGAGGTGAAAGCCGCAGCCGGTCCGGCACCGGTAAAGGAAGTGAAAGCGGCTCCTAAGGCGGCTAAGAGTGCTGCGGGAGCATCTGCCCCGAAAAAACGTGCGGCGACCGCAGCAAAGCAGACACAGAAGAAATAAACATAAGTAAAGAGAAATTATGAGAGTATTGATGTTCGGATGGGAGTTCCCTCCGCATATCGCCGGCGGATTGGGGACAGCCTGCTACGGGATGACCCGCGGTTTGGCCAAGAACGGCGTGGATGTCATCTTCGTGATGCCCAAGGCATCGGGTGATGAGGATCAACGATTCGTGAAGGTGGTCAATGCCAGCGATGTGGAGACCACATTCGGGCCTGTGGATGGATCGGAAGATATATGGGACAAGTTGACCTTCATACAGATTGACTCGAATATGGTTCCGTATATCTCGCCGGAGGAGTATGCGACCTATCACGACGAGTATGTCAAGAGCGGCCGCAAGGTATGTCAGAGCGGTGACGTATGGAAGCAACGCTACACGTTTTCGGGCAAATACGGCGCCAACCTTATGGAGGAGGTAGCCCGTTATGCTATGGTTGCGGCTCAGGTGGCGCGCAATCTGGAGGGGCAGTTCGATGTTATCCATGCTCACGACTGGCTGACCTATTACGCGGGTATTGCAGCCAAGCGGGTTTCGGGCAAGCCGCTGGTTGTGCACATGCACGCCACGGAGTTCGACCGCAGCGGCGAACATATCAACGAACAGACCTATGCCATCGAACGGGCCGGTATGGAGGCTGCCGACAAGGTTATCGCGGTGAGCAACCTTACGCGCAACATCATTATCGAGAAATACGGTATTCCGGCCGACAAGGTGGTTACGGTTCACAATGCCGTACGGTTCGCCGAAGGCAGTGACAACGAGGCTGAGCGCGGTGTGGATGACAAGATCGTAACGTTCCTGGGTCGTATCACCTACCAGAAGGGACCGGACTATTTCGTTGAGGCGGCCGCCAAGGTGCTCAAACGGGTCCCGAACGTGCGGTTCGTGATGGCCGGCAGCGGCGACATGATGAACCACATAGTCCGTCGTGTAGCCCGTCTGGGTATTGCCGACCGTTTCCACTTCACGGGATTCCTGCGCGGTGAGGATGTGCACAAGATGTTCACGTTGAGTGACGTATATGTCATGCCATCGGTGTCGGAGCCGTTCGGTATCTCGCCGCTCGAAGCCATGAAGTCGAACGTCCCGGTCATCATCTCGAAACAGTCGGGCGTAGCCGAGGTGCTGGATTACGCAATCAAGGTCGACTATTGGGATGTCGATGCCATGGCCGACGCAATACATGCCCTGATCTGCTATCCGGCGCTGTCGAAGATGTTCGCGCGCAAGGGTCTCGAAGAGGTTACCGGATTGAAATGGGACAATGCTGCTGCAAAGATCAAAGCGGTATATGAATCGGTTATGAAGTAAAAGTAAATACAAGTATTCCGTTATGAAAACAATCTGTCTATATTTCCAGGTACATCAGCCGCTCCGGTTGAAGAAATACCGCTTTTTCAATATGGGCAAGGATCACAACTATCTGGACGACCTGACCAACCAGTCGATCCTTCAGAAGGTTTCGCGGTTGTGCTATCTGCCCATGAATGCGCTGCTGTTGAAGCTGATCAAGGAGAACAAGGGGGCCTTCAAGGTAAGTTTTTCGATTACCGGTACGGCGATCGACCAGTTCCGCGAATATGCTCCCGAGGTGCTCGAATCGTTCAAGGAGCTGGCGGCAACGGGGTGTGTCGAATTCCTGGCCGAGACCTATTCGCATTCACTCTCGTCGCTGGCCGACAAGGATGAGTTCGAACGGGAAGTCAAGGCCCATACGGCTTTGATGAAGAAGGAGTTCGGATGCAAACCGAAGGCTTTCCGCAATACCGAGCTGATCTATTCCGACCAGATCGGGCAGATGGTGGCCGAGATGGGCTTCAAGACCATGCTGGCCGAAGGTGCCAAACATGTCCTGGGATGGAAGAGCCCGAATTACGTCTATGCCAACGCCCTGGATCAGAAACTGCGTCTGCTGTTGCGCAACTACAAGTTGAGTGACGACATTGCTTTCCGTTTCTCGAACAAGGGCTGGAACGAGTATCCGCTGACTTCGGAGAAGTATGTCGAGTGGTTGAAGTCCGAAACGGGCGAGGTGGTTAACCTCTTCATGGATTACGAGACCTTCGGCGAACACCAGTGGGCCGAGACGGGAATCTTCGATTTCATGCGTGCGTTGCCGAAGGCTGCCCTGTCGACGGGTGAACTGGAGTTCGGGACGGTTTCGGAGACATCGGCAAAATACCAGCCTGTGGCGGTGCTTTACTGCCCGCATGCAATGTCGTGGGCCGATGAGGAGCGCGACGTGACGGCCTGGCTCGGGAACGAACTGCAGAACGAGGCCTTCTCGAAGCTCTATGCCCAGAAGGATAAGGTGCGTGCGTTGAAGAATCCCGATTTCGACCATGTGTGGAACATCCTTCAGACGTCGGACCACTTCTACTACATGGCTACCAAGTGGTTCTCGGACGGCGACGTACACAGCTATTTCAACCCGTATGATTCGGCATACGAGGCCTTCATCAACTACATGAACGTGCTTTCGGACTTCATCAACGAGCTGGATATCGCAATGGCTGCCAAGAAGTCCCGCAAGAAGGTGACGGCATAGTTGCGGCTGCCGGCCACTCCGATCGGAGTACCGACGGAAGGGGAGGAAACAGCAAGGCGGATCATATTCAAATGATCCGCCTTGCTGTTTTTATTGGCCGGTTGTTGTTGCGGGAGGGGAGTGGACGCAATATGCTGCCTGCCGATGATTGGGGAAACATTGCCGGAAACATAGCCCTTTTTCTTTACATCCCCCACAAAAAAACTGCACGGTATTAATCGTGCAGTTTTTTTGATGAGAGCCGATGCCGTTCTCGGGGTTCGCAGGATGGCTCGGGAATGGGACAATCCTGCGGCGGTTGCTCTCTCGGCGGTCTCAGGATTGTTCGGGATGGAAACCGTCCGGCGGCTACACTCTCGGCATCCGCAGGAGTGACCCTGTCCAGGAGCTATCTGGTGGCAGGTGCGTCTCCGGTGGCCGCATTGCCTGCCGGATTCTTCACATATTTGTCAAGCCAGGCGAAGAACTCGCGGTTCCAAACCAGTGAATTCTGCGGTTTGAATACCTGATGTCCCTCATCCTCGAATACCACCAGCCGAGCATCAAGACCGCGCATGCGGGCTGCCGTGAAGGCCTGCAGACTCTGGGTGTAGGGGATGCGGAAGTCGTATTCGCCGGTGAAGATCAGTATCGGAGTATCCCAGCGGTCGATGAACTTGTGGGGCGAATTGGCATACGAACGCATTGCGGTCGGATTCTGTTTGTCCCAGTACGGGCCGCCGTAGTCGTTGTTGACGAACCAGAGCTCTTCGGTCTCGCCGTACATCGACTCGAAGTTATAGATTCCGCAGTGGGCGATGAAGGCCTTGAAACGGTGGTCGTGGTTTCCGGCCAGGAAGAAGACCGAATAACCTCCGTACGAAGCGCCAACACATCCCATGCGGTCGCGGTCGCACCACTCCTCACGGGCCACATCGTCGATTGCCGAGAGGTAGTCGCGGATGTTCTGTCCCGAGTAGTCGCCCGAGATCTGGTCGAGCCACTCCTGTCCGAACGACGGTACGCCGCGCCGGTTCGGGGCCACGACGACGTAGCCCTGTGCGGCCATCAGCTGGAAGTTCCAGCGGTAGCTCCAGAATTGCGATACGACGCTTTGCGGACCGCCTTCGCAGTAGAGCAGCGTCGGATATTTCTTCGCAGGGTCGAAATCGGGCGGCAGGATCACCCACGTCAGCATCTGCTTGCCGTCGGTGGTCTCGACCCAGCGTTTCTGCACCTGGCCCATGCGGATGTGTTCGTAGATCGCGTCGTTGATCGACGAGATCTTCGTCAGGGCGCCGTCCGCGGGGTTCACCTCGTAGAACTCGGTGGCCGAGCTGATTGTAGCCAGTTCGGCGACGATGCGCCCTGCGGCCATCGTGAAGGCGGTGATGTCGTGGTCGCCCTTTGTGAGCACCTCGACCTCACCCTCGCCCAGGGCGATGCGGCAGATCTGGTGCGTGGCCTCGATCGGCGCGACGAACCACAGGCGGTCGTTGCCCTCCCAGACGACATTCATGGCGTTGTAGTCGAAATCTTCGGTCAGGTCGCACATCTCGGTCGTGGCGCAGTCGTAGAGGAACAGGCGGGCCTTGTCCGACTCGTTGCCCGCGCGCCGCTGCGAGAGGAAGGCGATCTTCCGGTCGTCGGGCGACCAGACGGGATACTTGTCGTAGCCCGGGAGGTTGTCGCGCAGCCGCTCGATCTTCTCACCCGTGTTGAAGTTCGTCGGCTTGCAGATGTTCTGCGTCTGTCCCGAAGCCACGTCGTAGACGAAGATGTCCGAGTCGGTCGATACGGCGTAGGCCGTGCCCGTGAGCGGCTTGCAGGTGTAGGCCAGCATCGTTCCGGCATGGTTCCAGGCGATCTCGGCCATGTCGAAGTAGGGGGCCAGCGGGGCGTCCCATGCCGCATCGGCGCCGATGATGTCCACGCCGGGCTTCAGGCCGTCGGCCCCGAAGTCGCCCACGAAGATGTGGAGGTGTTCGCCCTCATCCCAATAGTCCCAGTGGCGGACCATCAGGTCGTCGTAGATGCGGGCCTTCGATTTGTCCATGTCGGTGTGGATGTCCGACGAACGGCGTGCGGCCGCCTGTACGCGCTGCACGTACCACGCCTTGTCGCCGCGGGGCGAGATGCCGAATCCCTCGACGTCGCCCTCCAGCGCCGACAGCTGGCGCGGGTCACCGCCCGCGGCGCCCATCTCCCACACCTGCATCGAGCCGCTGCGGTCCGAGAGGAAGAGGATCTTCTGTCCGTCGGCGCTCCAGCGCGGGGCGAGGCTGTTCGACGAGGTGTCGGTCAGCCGCACGGGGACGTTCGATGCGAGGTCCTGGATCCAGACGGTCGTCACGCCGCGGTTCTCCTGCATGTTGTAGTCGGTCTGCTGGTAGAGGAGCGTCTTTCCGTCGGGCGAGAGTGCGGCGCCGCCGGCCCGGCTCATTTTCCACATCACCTCGGGGGTGAGGATCCCGGCGGCGATCTCCTCGTCGGTCAGCCGGTTGTCGATTGTCAGGGGTGCGGGTCGCGGATCGTCGCAGGCGCCCAGCCCCATAGCTGCAATAGCCATCGTCAAAAGGATTTTTTTCATTTTCGTAGCGGTTTTCCCATTTATTCGTAATTTTGTTTCGCTCAAAAAAGGAACATCATGAATCGCATCGTCTATTTTGCCGACCGGGCCGTGGCGTTCTCGGCTGCGGCTCCCGGCGGGGAGTGGCACGCCGTTCGTGCGGCCGACGGCGTAACCCGTGCCAAGATACTCAAAATTCTCGAATCGTACAACTCCGTGGCGGTTCTCTCGCCCGATCCGGAGGCCGCCTTTGCCGCCTTTGCCTGTGCCCGCGCCGGGGAAATCGCAGCCACCGCCGCCACCCCCGCCTCCTCCATGGCCCGGGCGAACTCCACGCAGTTGATGGAGCCCTTGTCCCAGCCCAGGCGGAACTTCACCGTCACCGGACAGCCCG
>URTU01000060.1 GCA_900550925.1 uncultured Alistipes sp.
AAGGCTCTCGCCCAGGCTGATCAGATAGTCATACTTGTCGAGCCAGTCGTCGAATACGGCAAACTCCTCGATTATTTCATCCTGTATCTTATCCATTTCCAAATTTTTATTGTTCTCAAAACAAATACCGCTCCGGCACTCACGACATCCGGATGCCTATTCCGCCGCCCCGACGATCTCCTCGAGCGGGAGGGCCGTCGAAGCAATCGGACGTCCGATATGCACGAGACGTGCCAACGTTGGAGCCACCGAACACATGTCGACGCTGCGATAGACCCGCACACCGGCCGGAACTCCGCCGCCGAGCCACATCAACGGCACATGCGTATCGTAGCCGTACATCGATCCCGAGAGCGAACGGATTCCTTCACGATCCTCGATCCAGCCGGCCATGAGATTGATTGTCAGGTCGCCCGAACGACGGGGATAGAAACTGTTCTGCATCATCTGGGCGTAGGAGGCGCCGAAATAGCTGTTCTGCATTGCCGTCGAGGTCATCACGTGCGAAATGCCGCGGAACTGGAGGGCGAAAGCCGCCACACGATTCTGAATATCTTCCAGATTAAGGTTCCGTTCGTAGATCAGGTTCCGGTTCAGGTAGACCTGACGGTCGACATAGTCGACCACCCAGTCGCCCTGTCCCCACTGTGCAATCATGAAGCTGTTCAGGATGACACAGAACTGACTCGGATTGAAGCGTTTGCGCGAATCCTCGCCGATATCGTACGAATCGCTCGAACCATGATCCGAGGTCAGCACCACAAGTACCTGCGACGGATCGTCGACCTGTGCGAAGACAAACGACAGAAACTCTTCGAGATCGGCATCCAGCCGATAGAACGTATCTTCAACCTCCATCGACTCCGGACCGTACAGCTCCCCGATATAACGCGGGGCATCCAGACAGATATTCAGCACGTCGGTAGCATCGTCCGCCCCGAGTTTCTCATGTATGACGGCTCGCTTTGCAAAGTCGAAGACTATGGTATTGGCTGCCGGGGTCTGCAATATCTGATCGTACTCGCGCGAAATGGTCGGACGCGTAAAGATCCTCGACAGGAACGACCGTTTTTTATTCGGTTCTTCGGCATTCCGGACCGGTTCGAGACGCGAGTAGCGACGATTGACATATATTTCGTTGTCGCGGAACAAGGTCCAGTCGTAGTTCAGGAAACCGGCTCCGAAACGCTCCTCGTTGTAGTTGACAACCCACTCCGGAAGCAGATACTTGTATGCCGTCGAAGTTGCCCAGCTGCAACGGTCCGCATCGATCCAGTGTACATCCGACCGTTCGCCGCCCATCACCACCGCCGACACCGGATCGCACGCCAACGTGATCACCCTGCTTTCGGGCGAGTAGTCGAGCAGCGCGTCGCCGAAGGTCGGAACCGTAATATTGGCATCCGAATAGCAGCCACGGCCCTCATCGCAATCCAGTCCGCGAACCGTCGTATCCACCGCAAGCGACACCTCGCGTCCCGTGGTATAATCGATCCAGTATGCACTCGTTATTCCGTGCGTCGAGGGGTTGGCGCCGGTGGTCAATGTGGCAAGCGCAGCCGGAGTGGTGGTCTGCATGAAGTTGTAGTAACTCTCGTCATAGACCGTGCCTTCGTTGAAGAAGCGCCGGAAGCCCCCCTCGCCGAAACCGTGTTCGAAGCGGGAGAGAAAGTCATAACGCATCTGACTTACAACGATATTGACGATCAGCCGCGGCGGTTCATGGACCGATGCGGCAGGTTGGGCGCCGGCAAACAGCGGCAATGCGCAGAATATGATTGATAAAAATTTCATCGTTACGAATTTCAAACTGCCAAAGATACGAAAATATTCCGAGGAAATCCACCAATTCAGACGATTAATACACTGCACGAAATGTTTTCGCCGGCGGCATCGGAACGACGTTCGATACAGCCTCTTGACCGCAATGTTTTCCAGGCCCCGAGCAGCCTCAACGCCAATGCAGTGCAGGTTTTACGATTCGGCAGAAAAATATCTGCGCCAACGGCTCCAGTCGATCCCCGGATATTCACGTTCAAGACGCTCCACACGATCGAGCATCGAACGGCAGAAAACGCGATGCGCCTCGGAACCGGGATCGAGCGGACGGTGCCGCATGGCCGTACTCAACCGTTCGGCCTCTGCCGCCGGCCGTTGCGATTCCGGAGCCACGGCACACGCCAGCCACTGCTCCCAAACGTACTGAACTGCCACCGGAGATGGGTGAACCATGTCGGCATCATAGAACCGGTAGTCGCGCAGGTCATCATTCAGTATCTCGAAGGCCGGGAAATAGTCGACCTGTTCATACCGTTCGGCCAGGCATCCCGCCGCCACACGCAACACGGCCTTGCTCAACGAGTTGCCGGCCAAGCCATCTCCAACGTGCCGTACCGGGCTCACCGTCAGTATCACATGCCGCCCGGCCAGCGGGCCCTCGATCGCACGTGTCAGCACCTCGACCGTCTCCTCCACACTCATTCGGCTGCGCGTAAAGAGCCTTTGCGGCATCTTGTGGCAATTGGCCGCAACACGACCTCCCTCCAACCGGTATACCCACGCCGTACCCAACGTCAGCACGACATAATCCGCAGCCTGCAATGCCGCCGCGCCACTCTCGACCGCACCGTTCATACGGCGAAGGGCCTCCTCGGCCGACCGCGCCGCAAAATCGCCGTGAAAGTCGTACGAAAACCATCGTTCACCATCCCGTTGCAGGTCATCGGCCGTATAGAGCCGCCCTGCATCAAGCCGCTCCAGCACCGACGTCACCGACACCGGATTGAACATCACCCCGAACGGATTGACCGCAACCCGAAAGCCGGCATCAGCCATACGCCGCCCGATATGATCCGTAAAGCAGGAGCCGATCATCAATCCGCTCTGCGAGTGGTCAATACGACGGTCGAAAGGCTCGATCGATATTTGTGTCCGGAACTGCATGTTACTTTTGCCAAAACTACTGAACAAACTCCTGCAAATGTAGATAATTTTTTGGTATATTTGCACATATGGAACTCAAGGCTGTCTGCAAAATCAATATCGGTCTCGACATCCTGCGCCGCCGCAGCGACGGTTTCCACGACGTCGAGACACTCATGTTTCCGGTCGAAGGCCTCTACGACACGATCGGTATCGAACGGTCCGCATCGACCGAATTCCGCCAATCGGGACTCGTGGTCGACTGCCCGCCCGAAAAAAACCTGTGTCTGAAGGCTTTCCGCGCCCTCGAACGGCATGCCGGAATCGGTCCCGTAACGATTACGCTCGACAAGCGGGTGCCATTCGGAGCCGGTCTCGGCGGAGGGTCGTCCGATGCCGCAGCCGTAATCCGCGGCCTAAACGAACTCTTCGGCCTGGGGCTCTCCACCGGCCGAATGGTCGAGATTGCCGCCGAACTCGGCAGCGACACCGCATTCTTCATCGAAAGCCGCCCCCAGATATGCAGCGGCCGTGGTGAAATCATGTCTCCGTTCGACCCGCCCATCGCAGGACTGTGGCTGGCCGTCATAAAGCCGTCGTTCGGGATCTCAACGGCTCAGGCCTACGCCGGCGTCACACCGCATATCCCCGACCGGCCGCTTGCGCAACGCCTCGCTGCTCCCATATCCGAATGGCAAACAACTATTGTCAACGATTTCGAACGGCATCTGTTCGCGCTCTACCCGCAGCTCGGCGAACTAAAGCGTGCACTTCTCGATGCCGGAGCCATCTATGCCGCAATGTCGGGATCGGGATCGGCACTCTTCGGGCTCTTCGAACAGAAACCGGAACTCACTTTCGACCAATCTATATTCGTGCATACGGAGCAGATCGCGGCCGGCAGCAACGAATAGCCAATCACGGACTGTTCACACACTTCCTCGGCGCAACCGTTTTACGCCGTAAACCAGCCAACTCGCCACAATAAACCGACCAAACGGTTACAATAAAAATACAAGCCGGCGGATCGCAATGATCCACCGGCTTATCATTTTCGGGATTGGCACCGTCCTCAGGCGGCAGCAGTCATCCCGTCACATCTTTTCGGATGAATGACTACTTGTTGTAAGCCTTCATTACCGAGATCAGGTCGAGCACCTTGTTCGAGTAGCCCCACTCGTTGTCGTACCACGAAACGACCTTAACGAAGGTGTCGGTCAGAGCGATACCGGCAGCCTTGTCGAAGATCGAAGTACGGGGATCGCCCAGGAAGTCCGACGAAACGACAGCCTCCTCGGTGTAACCGAGCACGCCCTTCAGTTCGCCTTCCGAAGCCTCTTTCATGGCAGCGCAGATCTCCTCGTATTTTGCAGGCTTAGCCAGGTTTACGGTCAGGTCGACAACCGAAACGTCCAGCGTAGGAACACGCATCGACATACCGGTCAGTTTGCCGTTCAGCGAAGGAATAACCTTACCTACAGCCTTTGCAGCACCGGTCGACGACGGGATAATGTTGCCCGAAGCGGCACGGCCGCCACGCCAGTCCTTCATCGAAGGACCATCGACGGTCTTCTGGGTTGCGGTGGTCGAGTGAACGGTGGTCATCAAACCGTCGGTGATACCGAACTTGTCGTTCAGCACCTTGGCGATAGGAGCCAAGCAGTTGGTGGTGCAGGATGCGTTCGAAACGATCTTCTGGCCAGCATAAGTATCGGTATTAACGCCGCATACGAACATCGGGGTAGCGTCCTTCGAAGGAGCCGACATAACTACATATTTGGCACCGGCTGCGATGTGAGCCTTGGCCTTCTCCTCGGTCAGGAACAGACCGGTCGACTCTACGACGTACTCTGCACCTACCTCATCCCATTTCAGGTTTGCAGGATCCTTCTCTGCGGTAACGCGGATAGCCTTGCCGTTAACGATCAGCTGGCTCTTCTCCATGTCGCAAGCGATCGTGCCTTCGAACTTGCCGTGCATCGTATCGTACTTGAGCATGTATGCCAGGTAGTCTACCGGGCAAAGGTCGTTGATGCCTACAATGTCATACTTGTCGGTCTGCGTGCAAGCTGCACGGAATACCATACGGCCGATACGTCCGAAACCGTTGATACCAATCTTAATCTGTGACATAATCTTGTGATTTATTTTAGGTTAAACACTTCCGTTAATTTTTTAACAGTGCAAAAATATATATAGTTCCATTGATTTGCAAATGTTTATTAAATTTTTTTACTATCACTCGGCGTTTTTTGCGCCTGCCGACCGGAATTCCAGCTAACCACATTTACAAACCACTATATTTCAATCTGTTGCGTTTCGGCTCACCAAGCTACATTTTGGCCTTGGCTCGCTTGGCCATCGCCGACGCGAAAACAAAATCATTCAACTCGCGGTTCTCCGTAAACATGATATCATGTTTGCTCCCCTCCCACCACTTGCGGCCATCGTGCAGGAAGACGATCTTTTCGCCGATCTCCATCACCGAGTTCATGTCGTGCGTATTGATGATCGTCGTGATGTTGTACTCCTCGGTGATCTCCTTGATCAGGTTGTCGATCACCACCGACGTCATCGGGTCCAGACCCGAATTGGGTTCGTCGCAGAAGAGGTATTTCGGATTCATGACGATCGCACGAGCTATGGCCACACGTTTGGTCATGCCGCCGCTCAACTCCGACGGATAGAGCTTTTCGGCATTGGTCAGGTTGACGCGCCGAAGGCAGAAATCGACCCGGTCGCGCTTCTCCGACATGCTCTGATCGGTGAACAGGTCCAGCGGCAGCCGCACGTTGTCCTCGACGGTCGACGAGTCGAGCAATGCACCTCCCTGAAAAATCATGCCAACATCGCGCCTAACACTCTTGCGTTCGCGGAACCCGAGCGACGAAAAGCATATGTCATCATAATATATCTCGCCCGAATCGATCTCATGCAGTCCGACAAGCGACTTCAACAGCACCGTCTTGCCCGAACCGCTGCGTCCGATGATCAGGTTGGTCTTGCCGGTGTCGAACTCCACCGAGATGTCGTCCAGCACCTTGCGTCCGTCGAAGGACTTCACGATATGTTCTCCGCGTATCATCTCAGGTCAGAAGCAGCTGTGTCAGAATCAGGTTGAAGATCAGGATCACGATCGAACTTGCCACTACGGCTTTTGTCGAGGCGCGGCCCACTTCGAGCGAATTGCCCTCGGCGTAGTATCCGTAGAAGCCGGATATCGAAGTGATTATGAATGCAAAGACCGCTATCTTGATCAACGAGTAGGTGATCGAATAGGGTTTGAAATCGGTCAGCAGGCCGACTATGTAGTCATCCGGGATCATGATACCCGTGAAGCCCGCCACAAGCCATCCGCCGAGGATACCGATCAGGATGCTCAGTATGGTCAGCAGCGGGAAAAACACCACCGTAGCTATGATCTTGGGCAGAATCAGATAGCTCGCCGAGTTGACACCCATGATCTCCAGGGCGTCGATCTGTTCGGTGATGCGCATGGTTCCGATCTCCGAGGCGATGTTCGAGCCGACCTTGCCGGCCAGGATCAGCGCAACGACCGTCGACGAGAATTCGAGGATCATCGTTTCGCGCGTGGCATATCCGATCAGGTATCTCGGTATATAGACCGCTTCGAGGTTGATGGCCATCTGCAGGGTCACCACGGCCCCCATGAATATCGAAATTACAGCAGCAATGCCGATAGAGTTGAACCCCAGCGCCTCCATCTCGAACATGATCCGACGGCGGTAGATCGAACCCTTTTCAGGTCTCGAAAACACCTTTCCCATCAACAGGAAATATCGTCCGATTGTCTCGAAAAACTTCAGCATCTCTATTTGTCTCGCTTATCCGAATCCTTCACATCCTCGAAGTCGACATAGTCGCCCACATCGCTCCGCACGCGTTTTTCCTGCGGCTGGGTCTGCTGCACCTCGACATCCCCTTCGCGAACCGTCCGGCCGTAGCCGTCACGCCGGTCGCTCCGATAGCTATATCGCCGATAATATCCGTTGCCGCCGCCCATCTGCCGTTCGGCCTCGTCGCGCAGACGCCGCAGTCGGTAACCGATCGTCAGGGCCGCGATCAGCCCCAGAACCAACAAAAACAATATCCCGTACATAACGAACCGTAAGACTCCGGCCACTGCCGTCGGAGCCGCAATTGCCAAAACAACAATAAAAAAGACCAATACCGGATTTCGCCGCACGAAACCGACGATTCCGTCGATCAATCTCACAAAAAAATTCACAATCAGTTGCGTATTACTACTACATTCCTAAATGTCCGCAAATATAACGATATTTTCCCAAATTCATTGCCGTGAAATTTCATTAGTCGCTTTTTTGTCTTAATTTTGTGGCCTATTCAACCATTAACAATCGAACATGGAACTCAGTAAAATCACTGCAATATCGCCGGTCGACGGACGTTATCGCGACGCTTCATCGCCCCTCGAGAACTACTTCTCGGAATTCGCTCTCATCCGCTACCGCACACGCGTCGAAATCGAATACTTCATCGCCCTGTGCGAAATCCCGCTTCCGCAACTCTCGGGCATAGACCGTACCAAGTTCGAAACCCTTCGCGACATTTACCGCAATTTCACCATCGACGACGCCCTCCGCGTAAAACAGATCGAACAGACAACAAACCACGATGTGAAGGCTGTCGAATATCTCATCAAGGAGAAGATGGACGGCATCGGACTCGGCCCGCACAAGGAGTTCGTACATTTCGGACTCACCTCGCAGGACATCAACAATACGGCAACACCGCTCCTGCTGAGCGAGGCCCTGAACGATGTATATTACCCGACTCTCGAAACCGTACGGGCCAAACTCTACGAAATGGCCGACCAGTGGCGCGATGTCCCCATGCTGGCCCGCACCCACGGGCAGCCGGCATCGCCAACACGCCTGGGCAAGGAGATTATGGTATTCGTCGAGCGCCTCGACAAGCAGGAGCAGCAGCTCAAGGCGATTCCCGTACCGGCCAAGTTCGGCGGCGCAACCGGAAACTTCAATGCCCACAACGCCGCATATCCCGAAATCGACTGGGTTGGATTCGCCAACCGCTTCGTCGGCGAACGCCTCGGCCTGAACCGTTCGCAGTTCACCACCCAGATCGAGCACTACGACAATCTGGCCGCCATATTCGACGCCATGAAGCGTATCAATACCATCCTCATTGACCTTTGCCGCGACATCTGGACATACGTCTCCGAGGAGTATTTCAAGCAGCGCATCAAGGCCGGTGAGGTCGGTTCGTCGGCAATGCCGCACAAGGTTAACCCAATCGACTTCGAAAATGCCGAAGGAAACCTCGGAATGGCAAATGCAATCCTCGCGCATCTGGCCGCAAAACTGCCCGTATCGCGTCTGCAGCGAGACCTGACCGACTCGACCGTCCTGCGCAACATCGGGGTTCCGACAGCCCATTCGATAATCGCGTTCAAGTCGATACTGAAGGGACTCAACAAGCTGATCATAAATACCGAAGCCTTCGAGCGCGACCTCGAAAACAACTGGGCCGTCGTAGCCGAAGGCATTCAGACCATCCTGCGCCGCGAAGAGTATCCGTCGCCATACGAAGCCCTCAAGGCCCTCACCCGTACCAATACGCATGTAACGCAACAGACCATACGGGATTTCATCGAGAGCCTCGACGTCAGCGAAAAGGTCAAGCAGGAGTTGCGACAGCTCTCACCGTCGACATACACCGGAATTCGGATGGATTACTAACGGCCGACAGCCGCTCGACAAACGTTCGACAGCCGACTGACTGACGCCCGACAGACAGACGCCCCGATACGTAATGATTGCGTATCGGGGCGTCTGTCGTTTACTGTTCAATATCAGATTATGAGCTACTGTGCGTGAGCCGCAGCCGCTATCAAATTTAGACACCTGGCTCCGCCAGGCTCCTGCTCTTTTATTTCCGCAATCCTGCAACACGGCTCTACCCGCTCCGTTCTCACAAGCATCGGCAACCTGCCGACACTTTACCCACGCTGCATGACCGGTTCCCGCACATCCGCCCCATCCGCCGACCGTACGTCGGGACTCTTTTCGTTCCTTACACGTTCCGGCCCGCCCTTCAATACCTCATCTCCGGCCCCGGCCAATTCCGATGCAACTGCTCCGACAACACCCGAAGCATCTTCGTCCGCATCCAAGGCGCCATGTTGAAGGACCGCCCGCCGCAACGGGTTGTCACTCCGGCCATCGGTCTCTCCGCACACCTCCGTCAGGATCATGTTGGCCACATAATCCCTCATTTCAGCCCGGGTCGAACGCCGGCAGTAGCGGTACGACGGGTCCAAAAGGTGCCAATGCCGAAAATGGAACTGATCTTCGGTACTCGATTCGAGTCCGATCCGGCTGCCATAACGCCTGTCGAAAATACCCCACAGCGACCCTGCCGCCGGACAATGCGCATCGTGACGGTGAAAGAGATAGACTTCGCCCGTCTCAAAATCGATATCCGACATGTTACCGCTCCGGTCTTCCGGCGGCAATGATTCATGAACACTCATAACGGCCAATGTTTTTCGATACATTACATTCAAAAAGCATGCGCAAACCTGTCGTTTGCCTCCAGCCGGCGCACTGCGCCCCCGCAGCAGAAACCGCAAAAACCGGACCTTTCGTTCCGGCGATCAGGTCTGGAAACTGCCTCCTTCAAGGGTGTATTCGCACAATTTGCCGCCAACCGGTCACCTTACGGCGGCCGCCTCAATAAAACAGATAGTTGGAATGAGTGCCTTCAGATATCAAATTTATGAATTATTCCAGTGACTTCAAAACGCAATTCATGAAAAAACAGCCGTCCAATATGCTCAGGACAGCTGTTAAAAACAAGTATGTAAATTCTGGTTCGTCGCCCCCCGGATCATTGACCGGAAGATTCACCCGACGGCTTCCGCGGACGGAATCTGCGCCGGCGGCCTCCATGCCGTTTCCCTTCATGGCGCTGCGAACCTTCACCTGCCGAGTTCCCCACTCCGGCCGAACCTCCGGCCACAGCTTCTCCCGTCTGCGCAGATGCAACCCCGGCCGAAGTTCGATCCGGCTTGTCTTGTCCTCGGCGCTCCGACCCTTTCTGCGACGTCTCACGGCCTGTATCCGGCGTCGGTGCCGCAGCAGAGTCTTGTGTCCCCCGCATATTGTTTTCGGAGGTGCTGCCAGACGAGCGCCCCGACTCCTTCTTCCCGCCGCGACGGCCATGATCCGATCCCCCGCGACGTCCGCCGTTCGAACGTTCTCCTCGGCCGCCATGACCTCCGCGACCCTTCCGGTATCCGTGTTCGAACGCCTCGGGATTATAGACCGGGCCCTCTCCGACCGATTCCGGCAACGGCCGCTTTTCGATATCGCGCTCGATGAACTTCTCGATACGGTGGAACTTGCCCTGATCCTCCTCGCTCACCAGCGTTACCGCCGCACCCGTAGCCTCGGCCCGCGCCGTACGGCCGATACGGTGGATATAATCCTCCGGATCGTGCGGGACATCGTAATTCACGATCAAGCCGATATCCTCGATGTCGATGCCGCGCGAAACAATGTCCGTCGCCACCAGCACCGCAATCTTTCCGTTCTTGAAATTGAGCATCACCTCCTCGCGCTGCGACTGTTCGAGATCCGAATGCATCGCCGCAACGTTGAACTTCATCCGCTTCAGAATATGCGCCAGCTCCTTGGCCTTCAGCTTCGAGGAGGTAAATATTATTGTCTTGGTCTCAGACGGCTGCGAGAACATTTCACGCACGATACCCACCTTCTGACCCTCATAACAGATATAGGCCGACTGTTCGATGGCATCGTTCGGCTTCGAGACCGCGATCGACACCTCGGCCGGATCGTGCAGGATCGTACGGGCCAGGTCGCGGATCTTGGGAGGCAGCGTCGCCGAAAACATAACCGTCTGGCGTTGGCGCGGCATGTAGGATATTATCTTCATTATGTCGTCGCTGAAACCCATGTCGAGCATGCGGTCAGCCTCGTCGAGGATCAGGCACTCGACATGCGACAGGTCGACGCCGCTGTTGGTCAGATGCGCGATCAGGCGGCCCGGGGTCGCAATCACAACATCCGAACCCATCAGCATGCCGCGTTTCTGGACATCCCAATCCTTGCCGTCGCCGCCGCCGTAAACAACCGTCGTCGACACCGACAGAAAATATGAGAAGCCCTGAAACTGCATGTCGATCTGCTGGGCCAGTTCACGCGTCGGCACTATGATCACCGACTTTATCACATTGTCCGGATTGCCTTCGACCGAAAGCCGGTTCAGCAGCGGCAGCGTATAGGCCGCCGTCTTGCCCGTACCGGTCTGGGCACAACCTATTATATCGCGTCCGGAGAGGATAACGGGAATAGTCTGTTCCTGCACGGGGGTCATCTCGACGAAATTCATCGCCTCGAGCCCCTCGAGTATCTCCGGTTCCAACGGTAATTCATCAAATCTCATCTTCTTTCAATAAATCTCTAAGTTCATACATCAAAATATGGCAGCCACCCTCGGTACTGCCCACAAAATCCGCCGCG
>URTU01000061.1 GCA_900550925.1 uncultured Alistipes sp.
GATTACGGATGCCCCATCGGGTTTGGCAATCGTAACATGGCCGTCCTTGCAGTACCAGGAGGATTCATAGGCCTCATACTGTTTTCCGTACTGGCCGAAAGAGTAGAACGTGCTGACAAAGGTATAATGCTCGCTCCACCAGTTGCTGTTCACATCCGCGGTAATATAGTTCGACATAAGGCTGGCCTCTCGGATATTGGGAACCCGGTAGCCCTCGGGACACGGGGATTCGCCGTTCTCGAGCAGGGTCTTCAACGCCGGATAATTGCTCGCATAGCTGACCTCCGGGCCCGTTTCAAAAGCCGAATAGGTCCGGGAGTTGGGTGAATATTCGTCACTGGGGTCCAATTCGCCTGAAACGTCAATACTGCGGATCGATTTTTTATTGATACGGGTGAGATTAAACCGATACACCGAATTCTTGTCGTTGGTTTCATTCACGGTCTCGAAAACGACGGAGAAATCGGGCATCTTATCGGCATCGTTCAGATTGGCGACAGCCTCCTGCTCGGTTGCCGGGTCCATACCGAGATTGCGTACACACCGCACGGCATAGCGTCCCGGTTTGACATTGGCATATTGCTGATAAGCACTCGTCGACAAGCCCTCCTCCGCCCACAACATCGTGGGATAATTGCTGTAGTTGCCATCCTTGCCCCACTGGGTGCTGCTGATCACATGCAGACGCCACAGCACGGCCCCGTTCGCATTCGTTTCGTTCACGCCGTAATTATTGTACCGGTCATACAGCCACGCATCCTCATGAATTCCGCCGTCACCGACATAAAGGGCCGTCAGCTGCTGGATCGACGCAATGTACCAACGGACCTCCGAGGGGTCGATCAAGCCGTTCCCGTTGTTGTCGCGATTGCGCATGAGACAGGTGTAACGGGCTGTCGCCAGGTCATCCTCATCCCTGAGAAAGATCAGGTTATAATCATTTTCCCGGTCATAATCGAGGTAATCGGTCCAATACCTGTAATTGAACCCGCCGTTGCCGTCCGTCAACTGCCACAACCGCGCCGTATTGTACAGGCCGTTCGATCGGGAATTGTTGCCGTAATTGGGACGATAGACTGCCCCGTCCGAATATCTTTCGTTGCGGTTGTAAAACCAGAGAGTTCCTTCCGACTCGTCGATCATCTCACAACCCCAGGCCGTATTCAGGTCGGAACGGGTGACATCGTAAACGGACTGGATCGACCGCTGGCGGATCGTCACGACGCTGCCCGTCGCCGAGCTGTCGCCGTCGGCACTGAACTGCGTATCGCACAGGATGTGCATCATGCGGTTGTCCTGATTGACAAACTCCTTCCACAACGTGGGACGCACCTCCCCCGAGATGGGGTCGCGATCGTAATAGAACTCGTCGACGAAGATGGTCACGTAGATCCGGTGGCGGCGGTAAATATCCGGCCGGTCGGGGTACTGCTGCCGGAGCTCGGGGTCCACCTCCTCGAGAAAATCGTTCGTCTGCCCCCGGTCGTAGCGCGTCTTCTGCTCGCGGATGTACTGGCAGAACTCCAGCACGTTCATCACCTCATCGGGATGGTACGACCGGTTTCTCTTGCTGTACTGACCCGTACTGGTGTCGATCTCGTTCACGCGGAACCACACCCACTTGTAATCAAGTCCGTTGGGAATCTCCACGCCGTTGACCCGTTCGGGCATGCCCTCGCGGCCGAAGGGGGTCTTGACATACCAGGTGACATCCTCGGGCGTGATATTCTCCTGATCGAAGACAAAGACCCGCTGCCCGTAGTGCGCATCGAAGGTATAGACCGACTCCTTGGCGATGTAGACGTGGCCGGCCGCACCCGACTCGTTCTCCACGTTGGTCGAGACCTCGACCTGGATGTTCTCCACGCCCTTGATCGTAATCGTATAGATGTAATGCGTATTGCGATTCACGCTGTAATCATCCTTGCTGGTACGGATATCCCCCAGATGAATGTAGTAGACCACATCCGCATTGAGCGTCTGAGCCGGGGCACCCACACCCACATCGACATCCATGGCCACCTGCCCCTTGACAATCAGATAGGTTGCCGTTTCCGGGGCATATTCCCACAATCCGTTCGTCGTATCGTAGGCACCGGCCGCATTCTTGTTCCGCCGGTCACGCAGGTGGTAGTTTTCATTTACGGACTTCTTGCACTCGGGACGGTTCTCATACATGTAGAACGAAAAACCATGCTCCGCGCCATCCTCTACCTGAACGGACTGTCCACTGCTGTTGACATAGGTGAAAGTCTTCAATGTCTGGCTCTCGAAAGCCACGTCATAACTGTTGAAAAGGCCTGCATCGGCATCATGATTCTCCGTTCCGGCATCTCGCTCGAAAAGATAACTGCCGCGCGGAAGATTTATCACCTGCCACGATTCGGGCGTGAAACTTTTGATGCGCTGCACGGTCTCGCCGTCCGTCGTCGTGACTGAGGATTCATTGCCGACCGCTGCACGGACCCGGACCTCGATTTTGGCGTCGACGCGGAACAGCGAGACAGAGACGGCATCGCCCGTTGACGACGTAATGCCGGTCTGACTGACGGTGATCCCAGTCACATCTCCTGTCATGGGGAAACGGCCGGTGCGGTCGGTCGTGTCGTGGTTCAACGTACCGACCATCTCCATCAGTTCGTCGCGGGTCTGGATGAAACCGAACATTTCGGACGAGATGCTGAAAATATCGGTATCGAGATTGGCCACGATACAAATCTCACCTCCGGTAAGTTGCGGAACCTTCATCCGGATGGTACCGGTAGTTTTGGGCTCCGTGCTGCTCAACTGATTGTCGACCATCCAACAGTTCACATTGGCCGAAATCACGCTACTATGCGAATCCCGTTTGTTGCTGTTGTCAAAGAAATGGCCGGCAACACGATTCCCGTTCTGATCGAAAAGGAACACATAAAGATTCGAGACACGCGACTCGGCCACCTGTCCGAGCGTCGAGCGCGTCGTAATCTGCACCTCGTCGAAATCGGTATGGCCGAAATCGAGGTTTACCCACACGTCGCCCTCGCCGGGCTGCACCTGCCTCAGATCGGGGTCCTTGATGCACCCCGACAGGAGCAGTCCGCAGAGACTAAAGCAGTATATCAGTCGTTTCATAGCTTGCCGGTTATCAGTTGAAGGTTATCTCGCCGCCGCCGGGCGTCCAGTCTTCGACGACGAAGTCGAAATTACCCCGGTAGGGATTGTAGGTCACGCCGACCTGCACCCGGATGAAGTCGTTGCGCCGGATCTCGTGGACATCGCTCGCCACACCCGTCTCGGAATCGATCGTGCGGAGCGGAATGCGTTTCCGCGCGGTATGGTCGTTTATCACCTGCTCAACGGGGACAAGCACGAACTGCGACCACGAACCGGTGCCGTTCCATCCGACGACGTTGTTGTCACGGACATTGAGATAGGCACTGCTGCTCTGAAAGCTGTTGGATCGGAACAGGAAATATCCGTTGTTACGATCGGCAAGTTCCGCAGTGAAGGTATCGGCCGCAGTCCGATACTCCTCCCACCCGACCATCTGCAGCCGGGCCGATTCTTCGCTTGTATTGTTGGTCCGGATTTTCTCTATGTAGTCTTCGGTCTCCACGTTGCGGATATAGTAGCCCGAACCGCTCTTTACGAGCTCCCACACATAGTTGTAATAGCGTTCCTTCCTGCAGTTGTCCAGCACCTGCTGCGGCGTATAGTCGTAGTCGGGAGAGGCATATACCTTGTCGTTCTCCACATAAAGGTACGAATTCACCTCATTGTTGTCCTCTCCGCGGCGCCGGATCAGGAAAAAGGGGCCTTGAGAGTCTATCTCCGAAAGGTTGTGTATGCGCGCCCCTCCGTTCTTCGCTTCGTAGTAATACGAATTGATGACATCCGAAGTTATGTCCAACGTGTAGACATAGTTGTTGTCCGGATCGCGGCTCTCGTAGATCAGCCCGTCGAAAATCGTCGTCACTCCCATATCCTTCGTGATGATCTGTCCCGGAACAAACGGCGTAACCGCATTTTCGTGCGTGGCGAGCGGGGCGCCCTTGCCGTGATAATCGGTCGCGAGCGCATAATTCCCGTCACTATCGAGCCGCGAGAAGAGATAGCAGGTCGACTGCGTAAAGTTGTCGCTGAACGTCAGGTCCGAAATCGACAGGTCGACGTCGCTGTAGTTGCGCACGCCGATCCGGATGCGGGCACTCGTATATTCCAGCTTGACCGACGTTCTGTTGACGCCGGCCACCAGATTGATGTTCTCCGAGCAGCTCTGCGGAATCAGCACATCGCTCGGACGCAGATACGGGAAGGGAGCTCCTTCGATCTCGGGAATGCGCAACTGGAGATTGTAAAAATCCGCACGGCCCGGATTGAAGTTTTCGATGCCGGAGTTCGGATCGAAATCCTCGACCAGCGACTGGACCCATGCCGCAACCCCCGTGTTGCCGAAGGTATCCGACTCGGAATAGTTGGCCACGGCAAGCAGGACGTAATTGCCCCGCGCGAGTTTCTCGACATCGCCGTGCTTGGGGGCGTTGTAATCGAACGTCACGCGCACGACGCGGCTCTGGCCCAACGTCGAATCGACCTGCCCGACATCGTTGACAAAGCCGTTCGACCCGTCCGCATCGTTGGCTATCTGCGGATAGGCCGGATTGTTGGGATCGAAGATGTTGCGGTAGGCCACGAGCCGGTTGTCGTTGTAATCGATCAGGAACAGGGATATGTGGTCGATCAGGTTCACATCGGCCTTGGACGCACGGGTCCCGGTCGAGGCGACAAGCGCCGAAAGGTCCGCCGTCAGCACAAGCGTGGCCGGTTCGCGCACCCCGGGCTCCTTCGTATGGTCACCTGCTCCGGGCTCGGCCTTGCCGCACCCGCCGGCAAGCGACAGCAGCAGGGAAACAAACAGTAATATGGATATCCTACGCATGATTTCTTCCGGTTAATCGTCTCACAGTTCGATGTCGTAAGAGGAGTCGCGCACGTTCCAGTCGGCCGCCGTAATCGTCAACTCCACATCCGCTTCGGTGATTCGGATCGTGTAGGTGTACCGCTTACCGGGCCGATACTCCTCCGAGATCACGTCTCCGTTGTCGTCATATTCCGTGCCCTTCGGGATGGTGACCCGATAGATGCCCTCCTCGGCGTTGCGCGTGGTGAAGCAGAATTGCAGATTCCCGGACGAGGCCTGCGGCAGGATCAGCAGCCAGCCGTCGTTGCGCGTGAACTGCTCGCCGGACGTCGTGCCGGCCTGCGTATAGGCGAGGGCCGGCCGGACGGTCGAGGTCTGCGTCTCGGTCGAAAATTCGACACCGCTGTTGCTCCAGTAATAGATCCGTTCGGTCGCGGGCGGATTGTAACTCATGCTCCAGAAAAAGTCGTCCGCGGCAGTCTCGGTACCGTACACCAGGATGCCGATCGACGCGAAATCCTTTGTTTCGGCATTCTGAAGATAACACGAAGTCAGATAATCGGTATTGTCATAGCTCGCCTCCACGCGGAAACGCACGGCCGCCAGCGCATGTTTGAAATTCAGCGTCACGGGCTGCGAGAGATCGACCGAGGGATTGGTCGTGTCGACCTCGTTGTAGGCGACGAGCAGGTCCTCCTGATAGTCCGAGGTCGAGTAGGTCATGGCAAAGGTCGTGGCATCGGAGGTCGTGAGTACCTGATCTTCGAGTTTCTGCGGGAAATAGCCGCGGAACTTGTACTTTCCGCCAACAAACCAGTAGAGATCCGTGCCCGCGTAATTCCAGTCGTCATAGGGATTTCCGTTCACCTTGTCGGCATAGATCAGGCGCGTTCCCTCGAAAAGGTTTTTCACGGTCTTCTGCATACCGTCGGCATCCCTATACGTATAGTCCGCCCAAATACCGATCGCCTCGCCTTCCCCGCCGTTTCCGACCGGCGTGCAGGCTTGCGTGATCGGGATGTCGCCCGCATCGGCCTGCGAGCCGATGAGCGAGCGGCTGGCGACGCCGTTTTTCTCCATATCGACACTCCACACGATGGGCACGGTCCCGGATTCGGGAACCCGGGGTATCTCCGTCGTGTGCTGTTTGCCGCAACTCCCTGCCGCAAACAGCATCAGCAACGGCGCATATTTCATCATTCGTATCATGAGACTTTCTGTGATTCGCTGTTTTGTGCCGGGTTCTCCGGAAGCACCTCCACGCCATCGTGCCCCACAGCCAGCGTAAAGGTATAGCTATACCCGGGATAAAGCATTTTTTCCAGAGGGCCTACCGTCTCCGACTGCTGAATCCGGCTTCCCGTCGGTGTCAGATATTCATAATCGACCGTAAGGGTACTGTGGAGCGGTTGAGGAATGACGCGCCGGGCCGCCACGATGCTCTGCGGGACATCCGTCAATTGAAACTCTCCCTCGAAGAGCGGTAGAGCCCCGGGGTCACCCGACAACTCCCATGCGGGGGAGGGCAAGGACTGGAAGGAACCGCGACAGTTGATCGCGTCGAGCACAATGCGGCGCACGAAAAACGTCGTCTCGGTTTCACCCTTGCTTCGGACACGGAATTCGACCTGACAAAGTGCCGGCAGCAGCGGGAGATTGACCACGCCGCCATTGTGCAATTTCACACGATCGGCCTGCGGCTCGGTATATCGCAGGTCGCCGGGATCGGTCGTAGCATCGACCCCTTCGAAAACGACACCACGTGTCTGGTCGCAGACCGCGACGGCCCCGAAAGGAGCAAAGCCGATGCAGGTAAGCGTATTTCCCGCCGACGGCCAGTCGACATGGGGCTGGGTATGCCAGAAATGTCCGTCATGGACAAGGCGGGAGGCCGGAAGGAATACTTCGGCAACGCCCCGGTCTGCGCTCCATGCCTGCCCCTCAACAAGTTTCCAGGCACAAACACCGACGGAAAGTGCATCTGCATCGGTTTCGGACGCCTCGGACGAGCGGACATGCACCTGCATGACGGGATCGAACGCGAGCGTCACGACGGGATCGTGTCGATCGTGCTCCTCGTTCACGCAGCCCGAGACCGCAACCGCAGCCACCGCTGCAAAAAGTATCCGAAAGAGACGCCTGTCCATGATCATTCTGTTTAGTGCCTGTGAAGGGTATCACCCCTTCACAGACTTTGTTGCGGGATTTGTCGCTCCCGCGGACGAGGAAAAATTAGAATTGAATGTCATCCGTTACAGTTACATCCTCCCAATTCTCAACAACAGGAGCAAAGAGGATCTTCTCCACGCCGAAGAGAATCTGATAGGTATAACGCTTGTTGGGTTCCCAGGTTGCAGCATTTGTTGCATCTTTAAGATTGAATTGCTTTACATGCTCAATCTCACCGGATGCTGTCGTTTCCATCGTATAGGTAATTTCTACAACAACATCGTGCGAATCAGAGAACGCCTGCGGCAGCAGAATCAGGTCTTCTGCGTCTGTCGGTTCAGTACGCGTAGTACCGTCTTCGGGAACATTGAAAGAGCCTGCAAACGCAACATAATCGGCTGTACCAGTCTGACCGCTCCACGCAGGATTAGATACCGTAAGCGATGTCCCCTCAACTATTCCCTGAGTAAAAGACCCTGTATTGTTTGCACCCTTGATCTCAATCTTCTTGATTTTGAAATCAAGGTCTGCAGCGCTGTAATTTTCAGTCGTTCCGACTTTGAAAACAATCGAGGACAAAGCGTGGTGGAAAACAATATCCACACCCGTATAGGTATTTGATGCCGTCCCAGCATACAAATTATCAGATGCCGTGCGGTTATACGAACGGTCACTGTACATCAGATCATACTGCGCTCCGGCAGCAGCAACGGTAAAGCCTGCAATCTGGAGACCTTCAGCAACATGAGTATAGGTTCCCACTGCATCAGCCGGCGAATATGCGGCAAATGTCAACTTTCCACCATTTTTCGGCCAATAATAATCCGTTGCAGATACCCAAGACCCCGGAGTTTCTCCATTATGACTTACTGCAATCGGATTTCCGGAAGCATCCGTCATGTAATTCTTCCAGTCATTGCTTGCATCATTAAAGGTAGTATAATTCCCTTCATGATACCAGCCCCAAACCTTAAAGGATTCTTCTGTTGGATATATCCCAACTATTTCACCTAATTCGGCACGGGTTACGGCCCCTACGGCAGGAGCATCGAAGCTGATCTTCGCATCCGACGCAACGGCCCCGCCGTTTGCCGGATCGTTTTTCACGCAGCCGGCAAGTGCTACACTCGCCGCAGCTGCAAAAAGCAGAGTTTTTTTCATAATGAATTGTTTGAGAGAGTGAATGATAATGTTATGAAGTCTGTCAAATAATAATGTCTGTTTCGATGTCTTCCCAATCATCGACTCCCGGGACGAAGCCGCCTCCGTCCGACCCTTCGGGCGGTTCGGGAATGGTGAGTACCTCGTCCAGAAGAAGCCACTGGTGCTCGACGGCATCCGGCTCGGAGAATTTGTCGGTTATGTCGAGTGTCACGGTCAGCGCCCGGCCGTCCGTTGTCCGGACATCGAATGTGAGGTAGAGTTCATTGCTCTGATCCGGCAGCTTTCCGAACGTATGGAATGTCGTATAGATGAAACCTTCGTTCGCATCCGTCGAGGGGCCGCGCTGCATTTCGAAATAGATCGTCACGGGATTCTCCTCGTTGATATCCCCGCTGTGCAGCATCGCCGATCCCGCCATGCCGGTCAGCAGGCCCACGGTCGATGATATCCACTCGATTCCCCGTACCCGGACCTGAAGATAATATGACAGGACGAGGCTGCCGGCCGTAAAGTGGTCACCGGAAGCATTGCGCAGCGTATCGATATCCATTGTATAGGCTGTAGTCAGCAAATCGTTCCGGTCTGCAAGCAGGTGGTCCGGGACATAGACGATGTGCTCCTCCTCGAGCGAAGCCCGCCCGGAGAGCCGGCTCCGCAAGGCATCGGAGATTTCATTCGTATAGGCTTCTGCGCCATGATAGAGATGGTCGTTGCGGATAAGTGTCGACTCGGTTCCGAAATTGTAGGCCAGCAACCGGTAGCTACCTTGAGGTGCTACGATGTAGCCGTCAAAATAGTCGCCGCGGGCATCCGTTCCCCGGTTGCGGAGGTAGCGCTCGGCCGCCACCTTCCCACTCGTCGCATCATAAAGTACGACACGCAGCATGTTCGGGGTCTTGTACTCGGGTTTCTCGAGCGAAGAATCATAGAATCCCGTCGTCACGTTTTTCAGCTCCTCGTCGAGATAGACGCGCACATAATGCGTATTGCCCACATCGACCAGCGGACGGCGCTCGCAGCCCGCAAAGAGCGTACAGAGCAGCAGCGGAAGCAGGAGGGAGACAAGACGTTTCATCGCAGACCTCCTTTCTTCTTATTGATGAACAGCGGCAGGACGAGCGACACCTCGACCTTCGTGGGGCCGAAATAGTGCCACGTGCCCGACTTCGCCCGGTCGCGGATCAGCAGTTCGTAGTTGTCCGACGGGTTGTAGTGGCGGTGCGGGATGCGCGCGTAGCCTGCCGAGACCGAAAATTCGATGTTCAGCCGCTTGCTCAGGGGCATGGCGTAACCGTAGGTCAGGCCCACGCTGAAAAACTCGCCCTGGTAGCAGCCCGTGCGGTCGAACTGCACGTCGAACTTGCCGCCCATGCCGTACAGGCCGACGAACTGGCCCATGAGGGCGTCGCGCTGCACGCGCCGTTCGCTTGCGGGCCGGGGCCGCGGCGCGAACCACCAGCGGAACTCCCCGCCGAAGGAGAGGAACTGAAGGCAGTATTTGTTGTTGTCGCTCAACCACCATGGACAATGGTGCTCGTAGAGGAGCGAGAAACGCTCGTTGAAGGGAACCTCGACGGCAAAGTTGATCGCCGCGGCGGCATCGTAAAGCAGGTTGGTCTTCAGCGCGAGGATCGTGTGCTTGCCCGGCTCGGGCAGCGGAACGGCCGTCAGCGCCTCGCCCCGGAACGGGGCCGTGAAACGGGGCTGCGGAGCGATCAGGTCCGGTTCGGGAGCCCGCCAGACGCAGATCCACGTAGCCAGACGCAGACGCGGCATGTGCCGCCGGATAATATATTTATAGGTATAGCCGCCGTCGAGCTGCTCGAGACGCCACTTTTTCGTGTCGTTGCCCACCGAAGCCCGCAGGATGGAAAGGACCTTTTCGCGGTCGTGGCGGTGGTAGTTGGCCTGCAGCTCGGCTTCGAGACCTGCCCAGTTCTCATGCATCGGGCGCAGCAGAATATCCTCGGGATCGAGTGCCGAGCTGTCGGGGCGGTGTGACAGCAGGTATTCCTTCGCCGCCTCGGCACGCTGCTCCGAGAGCCAGACATTGCGGCGGTAGGCACCCTCGGGCGAGGCGTAGGCGAAGATCGTGATGCTGTCGATGCGCGGCGAACGGGCCAGGTAGTCGCGGATGCGGGCCATCTGCCAGCCGTTGTCGAGGTAGTTTTCGTCCAGGTCGATGCGATCGCGCCAGTAATAGAGGGCGAATGTCTCCGCTATTACCTGATTGTCATCACATTGCAGCGAATCCGCGCAAGGGGGGGGGAATTTTTGGATGTCGTCGGATTCGGCCATGCTCACAACGGGGATTGCCGCACAGACGAGCACGGCAAGGATCAGGCGCAAAGCCTCGTATTTCCGGGTCCATTCCATAAATGCGCCACGTTGAAAACGATTTTCTTCCGGACATCGTCTTTGCATGATAGAGGCGCGCCGGAAGAAGTTTTAGGTGGTATGTAGATACAAATATACACAAAAAAGACAAATGAACAAATAAATCCACATCAAAAACAACGCCAAAGCAGACAAAAAAATCGCCGTCACAGCATACTGTAACGGCGATAAGAAAAGCAATGACACCGGTGTCAGCGTCGGCCCCGATTGGTTCACCAAGTGATCAATAACGGTAATGCTCGGCCTTGTAGGGACCGTCGACCGGCACGCCGATGTAGTCGGCCTGCTTCTGCGTCAGGTGCGTGAGCTCGACGCCGAGGTTGTCCAGATGCAGCCGCGCCACCTCCTCGTCGAGGTGCTTCGGCAGGCGGTAGACGCCCACTTCGAGCGACTCCTGCCACAGTTCGAGCTGCGCCAGGCACTGGTTCGTGAAGGAGTTCGACATGACGAACGACGGGTGGCCCGTGGCGCAGCCGAGGTTCACCAGACGCCCCTCGGCCAGCACGAAGATCGCGTGTCCGTCGGGGAAGGTGTACTTGTCGACCTGCGGCTTGATGTTCGTCTTCACGGCGTCGGACTTCTCGAGCCGCGCCATCTGGATTTCGTTGTCGAAGTGGCCGATGTTGCAGACAATGGCCTGG
>URTU01000062.1 GCA_900550925.1 uncultured Alistipes sp.
CAGCCATAACCCAGGCGACAGACTCCCAGATCGGTTTCTACCACTTCGGCGGCGTGCGCATCGACTCGCTCCGCAAGGACAGCATCAGCATCGGCGACATGTACACGCTCGAACCATTCAGCAGTACGATCTACACGGTTGAGATGAGCGGAGCGCAGATGCGCGAGATGATCATCAACAAGTTCAACGACACGAAGAACCCCAAGGAGTCGCACCGGCCCGACCTCAACCCGTACGGTACTTCGTACACGATCCTGACCGACGAGAATGGCGATGCCACGGATGTCATGTTCGATGCCGTGGATTACGACAAGGTCTACAAGGTAGCGCTGTGCAACTACATCTACGAGAACTACCGCTTCGACAAGAGCGTTCCGGCCGACAATACAGGCATTCTCGTTACGGATGTGCTGTGCGACCAGTTGCGGAACAGCTCACCGCTCAAGTACGACAACCGTCTGGCCATCACAATCGAGCCGCAGAAACCATAGCGTCCTACATGCCTCAACGGCCGGAATGAGTTTCCGAATAGAGCCTTACATATGCGGCAGCCGAAGCGTTTCAGACGGCTTGCCGCGATGAATGAAACCCCATGATACTTCGGGCGGCCGGACAGAGTTCCGTGCCGCCCGAAATATATCGGCCCACCTCATTAAAATTCCGAAACACAAAACAAATTCCGGATAAAAAACGTTATATTTGTCGGTTGTACGTACGGCCGTCCGAAACGGCGGCAAACCCGAAAAAAACAAATCATGATCGAAAAATACAGGAAATATCTCATTCCGACGGTTGTCGTGGTGGCAGTCGTCGCGGCAAGCCTTATCACCTATTCGCTGCTCAAGGAGCGGCAACCCGACCAGATCGCCGAAGAACCCGAACCAAAACTGATACTCTACGGCATCGAGGCCGATGAACTGGCATTCGAATCGGGCGAGATCCAGGCCGGCGAGACAATGGGAAAGATCCTCAACGGATTCGGAGTCAGCGCACAGGTGATCGACCGCCTCGACAAGGCTTCGGTCGATGTCTTCCCGTTGAGCAAGGTCCGTGCCGGGAACAAATACATGGTATTTTTCGAGGAGGATTCGCTCGGTCAGCGCACGCTCAGACACCTGGCATACGAACGCAACAATATCGACTACGTGGTCTTCAACATCGCCGACGACACCGTAACGGTGATCGAGGGGGCCAAGGAGGTAACCCCGATCCGCGAACGCGACACCGCGACCATCACCTCGTCGCTCTGGGGGGCGATCATGGAGGCTGAACTGCCCTATGAGCTGGCCGCACAGATGGAGGATATCTACCAGTGGAGCATCGACTTCTTCGGAATCCAGGAGGGCGACCGCTTCACGGTCATCTACGACCGGATGATGGTCGACACGGTCGAGGTTGGTCTCGGACGCGTCTGGGGCGCACGGTTCGACCACGGAGGCAAATCATATTACGCCATCCCCTTCAAGCAGGATGACAAGATCGCCTACTGGGACGAAAACGGAAACAGTCTCCGGAAAGCGCTGCTCAAGGCGCCGCTCAAATATTCGCGTATCTCGTCGCGCTTTTCGCGTGCGCGGCTCCACCCCATCTACAAGGTCTACCGTCCGCATCTGGGCGTCGACTATGCGGCTCCCGCCGGAACTCCCGTACAGGCCGTAGCCGACGGTGTCGTAATATTCAAGGGCTGGGGCGGCGGTGGCGGAAACACCCTCAAGATCAAGCATGCTGGCAACCTGCAATCGGGTTACCTGCACCTTCGGGCCTTCGCCAAGGGAATCCAGCAGGGAAGCCGCGTACAGCAGGGGCAGATCATCGGATACGTCGGGTCGACCGGAGCCTCGACAGGTCCGCACCTCGATTTCCGCATCTGGAGGAACGGTACACCGATCGACCCGCTCAAGGTACCGTCGGAGCCGGCCGAACCGATCAAACCCGAGAACAAATCGGCATTCGTATATGTCCGCGACCGCATAATGGCCGAACTGCAGGGTGATTCGATCCCCGCCGACAGAATCATCGTACAGCTCGATTCGCTGCCGGCCGAAGCCTACACGCTTCCCGATTCGCTGCTTGTCGGCATCGGGAAGGTCGATTCGACAAAGACCGAGCCCAAAGCCGACGATGCCGCCGAACCCAAAGCCGATGCCGCTGAACCCAAAAAAGAATAACCAGCAGAGAGCAGAGCCATGATACGGATCGGATTCATAATCGTAGCCGGCGGCAGCGGCCGCAGAATGGGGGCCGGAATACCCAAGCAGTTTCTGCCGCTGGGCGGACGGCCCGTACTTCTGCGGACGATGGAGGCGATAACCGCAACCGTTCCGGACGCCGAAACGGTCGTGGTACTGCCAGCCGCCCATATCGGGACGCTGCACGAGTTGTGCGAACGCTTCGGCTGCACGGTACGCTACCGGGCAACGGCCGGAGGGGCGTCACGTTTCGAGTCGGTCGAGGCCGGGTTGAAGGCTCTGCCCGACGATTGCAGTCTGATAGCCGTCCATGACGGTGTCCGGCCTCTGGTGACGGCCGACATGATCCGCCGCGGACTGGATTGCGCCCGGACAAACCGTACCGCCGTACCGGTAATTCCGGTTACGGATACGATCCGCGAGGTTGCGGCCGACGGTTCGTCGCACACGATCGACCGGTCGAAGCTCCGCGCCGTACAGACCCCGCAGATTTTCGACGGGGAGTTGCTGCGCAGAGCCTACCGCGATGCCGCAGCTATGAATGACAAGAGCCGTTTCACGGACGATGCCTCGGTTGTCGAACACTTCGGCACCGCCATCTCGCTGTACGAAGGTTCGCGGGAGAACCTCAAGCTGACCACCCCCGCCGACATGACCATAGCCGAAGCAATATTATCCCTCCATGAGGGATCGCAGGGGGCGCATGAACCGCATGAACCGCAGAAGCCGCAGGAATCGCATGGGGCGCAGGCCCCGCACCGCACTGCGGAATCCGCTGCGTCACACCCGGCTGACTCTGCCTCCGCAACCCCAGGCCACGCCACCACAGCCAACCCTGAAAACTGCAGCAAGCCATGAAACGGATCTTCAGATACTCGTTCGACCGCCGTATCCGATGGAGCTCGGCACTGATCATCCTCATGATTGCGATGATCGCATGTGCACTCTACTTCCTGTACGACGGCGGATATATCTCGGCATGGTTCTTCTCGATCGCCGGTGCCGTCATCGCGCTGTGCGTACTCTCGATCCCCCACTACATACGCGTCGGCACACGCACCATAGAGATCCACTGCCTGCTCGAGATGACCGAAATCCCGGTCGAGGATATCGTTCGGGTCGAAAGGCGCGAACGTTCCGAAATGCGTTGGACAATTCCGCTGCTGGCCAGTTACGGATTCTTCGGGTTCTTCGGGTTCTTCATCAACATGCGGACATTCGACATCCAACGCATCTACGCCTCGCAATGGAACAATTTCGTCGAGATAGTCAACCTCTACGAACAGCACTACATCGTTTCGTGCGACGACCCCGACGGGCTTGTCGAGGCCATCGAGGAGGCCCGCCGACGCGCCCGGGCCGCATCCGAACAGGCCGAGTCTTAGGCCTATAGAGATGATATTACGTCCGTGAAGCGCAAACTATTTTTTTCGTAATATCCACATAAGGCTTTGTAACTCCGACATTTTTGGTTACCTTTGGCAAAACTATGCGGACGAACGATGAAATCGAAAGTTTTGCTCATACCGTTGTCACTCCTCTACAAGGCCGTGATAACCATACGCCACCGTCTTTTCGACTGGGGGGTGCTTCACAGTGAGCATTTCGACATTCCCGTCGTCTGCATCGGCAACATCACTGTCGGCGGGACCGGCAAGACCCCGATGGCCGAAATGATCATCGGAACGCTGAGCCGAAACATGCATGTAGCCATGCTTTCTCGCGGATACGGCCGCAAAACCAAAGGATACCTCGAGGTGCAGCCCCAAATGCACTATACCCTGACCGGCGACGAACCCAAAATGATCAAGATGAAGTTCCCGGAGGTTCCGGTCGTGGTTTGCGAGGACCGCGTCGAGGGTATCCGGCGCCTGCGCCGCGAACACCCCGAAGTCGAGATGATCATCATGGACGACGGTTTCCAGCACCGGCACGTCGAACCCAAGATCAACATCATCATGATCGACTACACGCGTCCGCTCAATGATGATCACATGTTGCCGTGGGGATCCCTGCGCGACCTGCCTTCGCAACTCTACCGCGCCAACTACTTCATCGTCTCGAAGTGCCCCGAAACGATACAGCCCATCGAACGGCGGCTGCTCAAGAAGGAACTGGTCCGTTTCCCCTACCAGTCGCTCTACTTCACCAGCATCGAAAGCGGGGCCCCGCGGCCTTTGTTCGCCGAGGCGCCAGGTCATATCGCCTACGGTGCCAACGTGGTCGCCATGGCCGGCATCGGAAACCCAAAACCATTCCTGAAAGGTCTCGGGGAGCGTTACAACGTGGTGTCGCAGCTGATCTTCAACGACCATCACGTCTACCGACGCCGCGACCTGCAAATGATGTCCGAAGCGGCCGGCGACAATGCATGCATCATCATGACCGAAAAGGATGCCGTCAAGCTCCTGAATCGCGACAAAATTCCGGAATCCCTGCGCAGCAGGCTCTACTACATACCGATAAGCATTTCGTTCATAGGGAGTTCGGCAGCGGATTTCCTCCTAAAACTCGAAAAAGATGTTAGAACAGATTAAACAGACCTGCGAATACATCCGTTCTCAGACGAACGGTTTCGCACCCGAACTGGGAGTCATACTCGGCACGGGCCTCGGCTCGCTTACCGACAGCATCGAAACGGCATATGCCCTCGACTATGCATCGATCCCCGGTTTTCCGGTCTCGACCGTGCAGGGACACAAGGGACGCCTGATCTTCGGCACGCTCGGCGGCAAACGAATCGTCGCCATGCAGGGCCGCTTCCACTACTACGAAGGATACACAATGCAGCAGGTTACCTTCCCCGTACGCGTGATGAAACTGCTGGGCATCAAGACGCTTTTCGTTTCGAATGCCAGCGGCGGCATCAACCCCACCTTCCGCACGGGCGACCTGATGGTCATCACCGACCATATCAACCTGCTTCCGAATCCGCTCATCGGCAAGAATATCGACGAACTGGGCCCGCGTTTTCCCGACATGCACAACTGCTACGACAAGGCCCTCATCGCCCAGGCTACGCGCATTGCCGCTGAAGAAAACATCAAACTCCAGTACGGAGTCTATGTCGGCGGTACGGGTCCGACCTTCGAGACGCAGGCCGAATACCGCTACTTCAAGGCTATCGGCGGCGATGCGGCAGGCATGTCGACCGTACCGGAAGTGATCGTGGCACGCCACATGTCGATACCCGTTTTCGGGGTCTCGGTGATCACCAACTGCGGCCTCTCGGACGAGCTGGGCGACCATGAGGATGTACAGCGTCAGGGTGCCAAGGCCGCAATCCGCATGACCCGACTGTTCACGGAGATGATACGTCAACTATAAAAACAGATACGATAGATGGTAAACAAAGTAATACTCATCGGAAACGTGGGTCTCGACCCCGAAGTCCGAACCCTTGAAAGCGGTGTCAAGACGGCCCGCATCCGCCTGGCCACGACCGAGCGCATCTTCAACCGCCAGACGCAGGAGAGCAGCGAACATACCGAATGGCATACCGTAACGCTGTGGCGCGGTCTGGCCGACGTTGTTGACAAGTATGTCCGCAAGGGGTCGCAAATCTATATCGAGGGGGCGCTCCGCACGCGCGAATGGCAGGACCAGCAGGGCAACAAGCGCTATTCGACCGAGATCATTGCCAACGACATGAAGCTGCTCGGACGCCGCAACGACGCCCAGCAGCCGCAACAGGGAGGATATCAGCAGGGCGGTTACCAACACCAGCAGGGAGGCTACCAGCAGGCTCCGGCACAGCCGCAATCCGGTTATTCACAGCCGCAGCAGCAGAACTACCAGCAGCCGACGGCACCGGCCATGCCCGACGATTCGACCGACGACCTGCCGTTCTGAGGTCACGGGACGCAGCTTATGCACTCCGGCAAGCCAACAGATGGCAATATCCGGTTGCTTGTGAGCAGCAGCCAGACCAGCGGACGGGAAACGGCCGGCTGATTGTGAGCGAAAGGCAAGTCGGCAGATGGCAACGTCCGGTTGCTTGTGAGCAACAGCCAGGCCCTCGGACGGAAAACGGCCAGTTGATTGTGAGCGAACGGCAAGTCGGCAGACGGCAACGTCCGGCCACCTGTTAATGACAGGCAGCCAACAGATGGCAAACGTTCGGCCGACTGTGAATGACTGGCAGCCGGCAACGTCCGGCACGCCCGACGACGACTGACGGTTTGCCCGACCGTAAACACCCCCCCCACCGACCGTAAACAGAACAACGCCCGACCTCGTGAAAAGAGGTCGGGCGTTGTTTTCGACATGCGTCGGATACTCTACTTGTTCAGGGCGCTCAATTTCTCGAACAGTTCGTCGAAACGGTCACCTATTTCGCGGCGCAATGCTGCGTACTGTCTCTTGACCAGAACCGAATTGCAGCTTTCGGCGCACTTGCACGGAAGCTTGCCATGTTTGTCGGCCTGCTCGCGGGGCTTCTTGCCGAACGGGTTGTTCACCTTCTCGAACAGTTCGTTGCGCAAAGCCACGCCCTGACGCATAATATCAAAAATCTCCTGCTCTTTCGAAGCGTGGAACATCATTGCCATATCGCAGTCGAAGACCAGCTCCTCGAGAACATAATCGATATCCCTTTTCAATTGTCTGAGTTTTGCCATAACGATCTTTGTGTTTAGATTTTCACAAATATAGCGATTTTTTCCACACCTCAACCGCCCCGGGGCAAAAAAAGCTCCCGACAAAACTCATTTTCGGCCACGGCTTCGGTCACGGGATGTTTCGGTGCTCCGCCGCGCCCTCCGGTTGCCGAAACAGGCTAACAGCCTTCAGACAAACCTTGCGGCCCGACGACACCGTCCTGTCATGCTCGCCGGCCGTGCGGGATTCAGGGCAGTTCGAGTTCGATCAGCTCGGCATCGATCTCCTCGATGATCATCCCTTCGATGATATTCAGAAGCGCATCATCGACCTCGATGACCAGCATGTCGCTCGAACACGGGCACCCGTTGCAGCACATGCAGCATCTGTTCTGCGGAGCGGGCTTCGGGGCCGGCTTCGGTTTCGGGGTCTCGACCGGCATCCGCACCTCGACAATGCGGCAGGTACCGTAGTCTATCGCCACGTCAACCTTGCGCAACTGCGGCAGAATGTCCTGTCGCATGTAGTTCCACGCTGCCGGCATCGCCTTGAGTTGCTGCTCCTTGACATCGGCCGCCTCCGACGAGTCGATCACCTTCAGCACGCTGCTGCGGTCGGGCATGGACGCCGACGTCTCGACCAGCTGGCGGCAATAATCCCAATCCTCCGCTACGGCCGCTGTCGTCACCTTGTAGTGCGCAGACAGGTCGTATTTCCCGTCAACGTAGTTCTTGAATGCCTGGGCCCGCTCCTCGGCCAGCCGTTCGTTTGCGGCATACGAGCCGTCGGGAGACGAGTAGCCCACAATCCTGATATCGGCCACCCTGATCAACGTATCCGACATGATCCGCTCGATGAAGGAGTTGAATGCCGCCAGAGATGCATTGTCGTCACTCAGGGCGTTCTGCATCGAAGCCATGTCGATACGGTATAGTACCGAATAGTCGGCCGTACGGTCCGTCCGCGGCGACAGCATGTAGCGCCGTACCATATAATTGCCGTCACGGTACGATGCCAGAAGAGACGTATCGACCGTCGCGGAACCATGCGACGACGGCCGTGTGCTCATGCCGTTCTGTGCGCTTGCGACTGCAGCACAACCGAAAGCGAGAGCAATCGAAAGAAAATGTTTGAAAGTTTTCACGCTTGAACAGTTTAAAGTGATTTCCGACCAACACTTCGCAATATTCAAGCCAAAGATCCACCGCCCGGCGGGGGCATCTCAAACGATCCGGCCGTTCGGCTGCCGGGAGGCAACACGCCATGCTTCCGGCCGCAAACAGAAATCCCGCTCTTCGGGGATGAGCCCCCGGAACGGGATTTTCAATCTGCATATATGCCGGCCCGGCCCTCACGGCCAACCGGCCACCTGCGCGACTAACGTTCGACGATATCGCAATAGTGTCTGTAGTGCGAGGTTACGTTTCGTACGTAGGCCATTGTCTGTTTAACCCCCGTAAACTTGCCGCACTTCACCACCGGATCCTCATAGAATTCGGGTTGCGACTTCAGACTCAGGTATCTCGACACAACCTCCCAGGAGTCGGGATTCTCACCGCTCTTGGCCGCCAGACGACGGGCATCGCTCACATGACCGATACCTCCGACATAGCATGCCAGCAGGATCGACAGGCGGGCCTCCTCCGAAGCCGAGGCCCCGAACTTGAGCGAACGGCTGAGACGGTCGAGGACTTCGGTAGCCAGACGCACATTCACCTCCGGCTGGAAAGCCTCCTCCTGCGAGACATTGTACTCTCGGGCCACACGCGGCATGATCTGCATCAACCCCATGGCACCGGCCTTGGAGACGGCATTCGGATCGAAGCGCGACTCGTGATAGGCAATGGCACTCAGCAGGCGCCAGTCCTGACCCGCTTCGGCCGCCGCACGGCGCATGATGCCGTCATAGGCCGAAATGACATGGAACTTGTCGAATTCCACACCCGAGACATAGTATTCCAACGGATCCACTCCGTCATCTGAAGGCAGCAACGGCGTCATTATCCGACCCGTATCGGCCTTGACATCGGCCATGCTGTTTTCGTGGAGGGTGCGTTCGAATCCGAAGAAACACGTAAGAATTGCAATGAACGAAACAGTTAAAATCGTTTTTTTCAGCATAAATGGTTTAATTGCGGGCAGCTTTTCCCGTGCCGAAGAGCACGCTAATCATAGAATCCCCACGAGAAACCGAATTTCAGAACCCGCGTGTTGAGCGGATAGTGAAGAGCCGAGAAATAGGTTCGCGAACCGAACAGGTCATAGTTTGCATGCTGCAGCTTGACCAGGATTCTCATTCGCTTCCATTTCGCCGACACGAAGGCGTCGATCATCGGATATCCGCCGATCTTCTGTTCGCGCTGGTTGTAGAATGCAGCCAGCGAGGGGTTGTATCCGAAGGCGTAATATTTCGAATTGTACCGGCCGTCGAGACCGATCTGCATTCTCAATACGTTCTTGACGATATTGAACTCGTAATAGTACGACAATACGACGCTCAGTTTTGGTGCGGGGATAACCTTCTGATCCGTACTCCACTGCAACAATACCCTGTTGTCCAGATGGAGTCCGCCTATACGGAAATCCTTGCGGGCATACAGACCCGTGACGTTTACGGCCGAGGTGCTTTGAGACATGTTGCACAGCGAATCAAGATATATCTTGTCGCTGGCTATGCCGTGCCAGGCACCTATCTCCAGAGCATAGTCCGGAGCTGTCAGCGCGACCTCGAAACGGGTCTCATTCTCCTTTTTCAGAGGAGTAAACCATGCATAATGGTTTGAGAAGTAGTTCTCCTGCCAGTATGACGGAGAACGGGTGACATTACTGAACCGTCCCGAAAGCGTTATCGGGCGGTTGCGTATGAAGGCTCTCAGTGCAATATCCGCGCCTATTTCGAAATCTCCGCCGCGGTATCCAGACGGATAGAGCTTGAAGTCGCCTCCCCAATCGACATATCGTTTGATCTTGCCGTCGATCGAACCGTAGACGTAGTAGCTGGTCTTGCTGACCGTACGGCGCTTGCCGGTGACATACTCGTCGAACGAGAAGTTGTAGTAGCGGTGGTTGTCCAGCCCCACCCCGCCGTCGATGACGCCGATGACACCGTTTCGGTTCCAGGGCTGCAACTGTATGAACACCCGGTTCGAAAGGCGCGACTCGAAGGTCGAATCGAGTGTCTGTTCGGGGTCGATGAACCAGTTTTCGTAATATTCGTACTGGGTCTGGCCGCCGCTTTCGTCGCGTTCATCGGTATAGATCGTTCCGGCACGCGTATCGGTATATTTGCGGTACATGCGGCTGTACTCGATGGCATGGCCGATGTAGACGGCCGGCCGGTCGCCCATCGTGAAATCCTCCTCCGTAAGGCCGATCAGCGGGATACCGAACGACTGAACCAGATAGAACGTATTGTTCCGGATCCTGTTCTGGGCATCCTGAAGCTTGACGGGGACGTTCGACGGAAGTTCGAAGACCGTATCCACCACGGCCCAGTCCCCGACTATACCGCCGTTCTCGCGGGCATCGACCGAGTTGTAGATATATCCGGCATGGACCGAGTATCGTTTTCCGGTGTGCGAGAAGGCTACCGACAGATCCTTCACGCGGGCCCGCTGCCACGTATAGATACCTCGCGTGCCGCGGCTCTTGTAGTCGATGTTGACGCCGGTCGAGGGTGATATGTTCTGAGCGTGGGTGATGCGGAAGCTCTCCTCGAGATATCGTTTCTGGCCGGCATTCAGGTAGGTGAACAGCGTGAAGGGCTTCTTGACGTTGTAGAAGTCGACATTGTCCATGCGGTAGAGGTATCCCGAGAATGCTTCGGCCATCTGGAAGTCGAAATCCTGCGGCCGTTCGAAATAGTTCTGCGGAATGGTCGCACCGCCCAGATTGCCCAGATAGACATCCCCCACACCATCCTGAAGATAGGGATAGTCGATATGCCAGTCCCGCAGCATGGTATCAAGGCCCTTGATCTCCACGCGGTTTGCATAGGGGTCGATATTCCACTTGAAGTTGGGAAGAGCACGGACCGAATCGCTGAAGAAGTAGGATTCCAACGGCTTCTTGATACGTTTCTCCTGCTGTGTGGTATCGGTCTGCTCACCCTCTTCGCCGTTCTCCTCGTCGTACTCGCCGAATGGGTTTGCACCGGCCTGTCCGAGTGCCGTCTGCTCGCCGTTCCGCTGGGCGTTCATCAGGTCACGGGCCGCATTGCCGCTCTGGCCCCACACCCGCGCAGGCTGAAATGCCGCACAGAACAGCACGACCAGAACCGATATGTATACAAACCTCGAACTCATGGGCTTTCCGTCAAGTCAGGCCGCAAAGATACGCATTTTTTGCAAAATATCCTATCGACAGCTCCAACAGGCCTATTTTCTGACCATTAGGACCGTATGGCGTACGATCGATACCAGCATGTATGCAATGATGATGCATGGTATGGCGGCAATCTGCCAGAGAGCTATCGCTGCGGCC
>URTU01000063.1 GCA_900550925.1 uncultured Alistipes sp.
ACATGCCCGCCGTTGCGTTTGGTACGGCCGCCGAAACAGCCTCAGTGTGCTGCCCGGGCGGAGAACGAAACCATGGCTGTATCGGCATTTTTATGGCGTTTTCTGCCGGCGGTTCGCAAAAAAAGAGATATATTTGTCTCCCTGCATAATCTTTTGATCTATGAATTGGTTCGAATCCTTGCTTTTCGGAAGCGGCGTAGCTCATACGGTGTTCGTCGTCGCCATCGCAATCGTTGTCGGTATTGCGCTCGGAAAAATCAAAGTCGCCGGCATCTCGCTCGGTATAACCTGGATACTGTTCGTCGGCATCGCAATGAGCGGGTGCGGAATGATTGTCGATGCCGCCACCCTCGACTTTATCCGCGAATTCGGATTGATCCTGTTCGTATATTCGATCGGAATGCAGGTCGGTCCGAGCTTCTTCTCATCGTTCAAGAAGGGGGGTATGCGGCTGGTATGGATCTCGACGGCGATAATCCTGCTCGGAGTGGCGACAACATATCTGATACACCTGTTCACGGGCGTGCCCATAACTACGATGGTTGGTGTGATGTCGGGTGCCGTGACCAATACGCCAGGCCTCGGTGCGGCGCAGCAGGCATACATTGATGCCACGGGAGTGAATGATCCTACGATAACGTTGGGATATGCCGTGGCCTATCCGTTGGGTGTGATCGGCGTGATACTTTCGATGCTCTTCATACGGTTCATATTCCGGGTACGGCTCGACCGCGAAAGCGAGGAGGCGCTCGGAAACAACGAAACCAAACAGGCTTCACGTGTTTCGATCGAGGTGATCAATGCCGGAATGGATGGCCGGACGGTAGCCGAGGCCCGCGGGTTGATCAACCGGCCGTTCGTCATCTCGAGGGTATGCCGCGGCGACGGAACGATCGAGATTGCGAATGCCGGGACAAAACTCGGCCACGGCGACAAGATTCTGGTTATCTGTTCGCACGAGGATGTCGAATCGATCGTTGCCATGTTCGGCCGTCAGGTGGAGATGCAGTCATCCGACTGGCTGCAGCTCGATTCGCATCTGATTTCGCGCCGCATAATCATCACTCGATCGTCGGTAAATGGCCGTACGGTAGGTGAATTGAGGTTGCGGAGCAGTTATGCGGTGAACATTACGCGTGTCAACCGTTCAGGTGTCGATCTTATCCCGGAGCACAACCTCGAACTGCAGGTGGGAGACCGCCTGACCGTTGTCGGCTCCGAAAAGGCTATCGAAGCAGTGGCGAAGGCGCTCGGAAACAGCATGCGACGCCTGCGCGAACCGAATCTGATTCCGATATTCCTGGGGATTTTCCTCGGGGTGCTGGTCGGGTCGATACCGTTCCGTTTCCCGGGAATCCCTCAGGCCGTGAAGCTCGGTATGGCAGGCGGACCGCTGGTCATAGCGATTCTGATTGCACGCTTCGGCCCGCACTACAAGCTAGTGACATATACCACGATGAGTGCCAACCTGATGTTGCGCGAAATCGGTATTGCGCTGTTTCTGGCCGGTGTGGGACTCGGGGCCGGTGACGGATTCATCGATACGATCGTGAATCAGAACGGATACATGTGGATTCTCTACGGGTTCATAATCACCGTGGTGCCGATACTGCTGGTATCGGTCATCGCCCGCAGGTTCTACAAGGTCAACTATCTGTTGCTGTCGGGTGTGATTGCCGGAAGTACGACCAATCCGCCGGCGCTGGCTTATGCAAATGCCGTGGCCGGTAACGATGTGCCGGCAGTGGGGTATGCCACCGTATATCCGTTTGCAATGTTCCTGAGGGTGCTGGCGGCACAGATATTCATCCTGTTTGCAATTTGATTCCGCAGCCGGCGTATTTATCCCTGGCTGACGATTGGAACCTGAACCGGCTGGATCATGCCCGGCGGTCTGTCGTATGCGTGCCCGCACGACGGCGATGTCCGTGTGTTGATGGTGCGTGATCCGGCCGTGTACGCTTGTTGCACCCATCCGCAAGTGGGCAGCCGCAGCAATATGGATTGCGGTCGGCCTTTCGGCGGCGGGAACGGAAGATCCGACGGACGAGCACGGCTATGACCGCCACTCCGATCACCGCCACTGCAATATCCTGCCAGTTCATCAGAACAGTCCTCCTATCGAGTAGACCAGAAACGCCACGATCCAGGCGAGCACGGTGTTGTATACGGCCGAGGCGACGCCCCATTTCCAGCTTCCGGCCTCGTGCGATATTGCGATTATTGTTGCTACGCAAGGAAAGTAGAGCAGGATGAAGACCATGAATGCGAATGCGGATCGGCCGTTGAAATCGCCCGAAGCACGCAGTTTGGCGCCGAGCAGATTCTGATCGGACTGTTGTAGCTGGGCGTTGTCATCCGGAAGCGGCTGCGAAGCATACAGAACTCCGAGCGTACTTACGATGATCTCTTTTGCGGCCGTACCCGACAGCAATGCCACACCGGCCTTCCAGTTCATGCCGAGCGGCTTCATGACGGGCTCGCAGAAACGTCCGATATATCCCAGATAAGAGTGCTCATAGTCGATATTGGCCGTTTCTTCGGGTTCGGCAGGAGTCTGCACCTGTTCGGTCGCCGGAAGCGATTGTAGAGGCTGTTTTGCGGCTTCTCCGGCCTCTGCGAGAAGCACCGGAGCCGTTTCTGTTGCTTTTGCGGAGATTTTTACCGCTGTTACCGCGAGTTCCGGACTCTCGTTGACCTGTGATTGCTCCGTCTGGATATCCCCTGCCGGAGCCGTGACAGCGGCAATACTCTCCCCGGATGTCGTTAGAGTCTGTTCGGTTGCGGCGACGGCAACTTTATCCGCTGTCGACTTCGGACGTGGGTAGTAGCTGAGGAACCATACGATGAGCGAACCGATGAGTATTACACCTCCCATTTTGTGGAGATACTGTGCGCACTTCTCCCACATGTGACGCAGTGTAGCCTTGAGTGTCGGGACACGGTAGGGCGGGAGCTCCATGACGAACGGGGTCTCGTCGACCGGGAAGAGGAACCGCCGCATCAGGCGGGCCGTAACGATCGCCACGACCATTCCGAGTATGTAGATGCAGATCAGTATGAGGCTTGCCGACGAGGGGAAGAATGTCCCGACCAGCAGCAGGTATATGGGCAGTCGAGCGCTGCACGACATGAAGGGCGATATGAGAATCGTTATGATACGGCTCGACCGGCTTTCGATGGTTCGGGTAGCCATTATTGCCGGCACGTTGCATCCGAAACTCATCAGCAGCGGGATGAATGATTTTCCGTGCAGTCCGATCCGGTGCATCAGCTTGTCCATGATGAAGGCGGCGCGTGACATGTATCCGGAGTCCTCCATGAGCGATATGAAGAGATAGAGGATCAGTATCTGCGGCAGGAACACCAGCACGCTTCCCACACCTCCAATGACACCGTTTACGAGCAGGTCCTTCAGTGCGCCTTCGGGCATCGAGGTTCCGATCAGGTTGGCTATCCACGATACTCCCGCCTCGATCCACTCCTGGGGATATGCTCCGAGCGAGAAGGTGGCGGCGAACATCAGCCACATGAGCAGGAAGAATATCGGAAACCCGAATACACGGTGCGTGACGATTGTGTCGATGATCGTTGTCGGCTGGATCTGCGACTGCTCGCCCTGCTGGTATGTTTCGCGCAGGGCTCCCGCAATGAAGCCGTATTTGGCACTTGTGACGGCCGATTCGACATCTTCGCCGAGCTCTTTTTCGATACGGTCGCTCTCACGGTTGCGTACGGCAGTCCATTTGTCGTATCCTTTGACCTCCTGCAGCATCCGTTCGGCCTCCTTGTCGTGTTCGAGGAGCTTGAGCGCCCAGTAGCGCGGCGGGAAATGCTTGGGCAGGATGTCGCGGGCCGGCCGCATGACCTCCTGCAGGGCCGATATGCCCGCTTCGATCGACTGGCCGTGGTTGATGTGGATGTGGCGTTCGCGCTTGTCGCGGTTCTCGTAGACGTTGATGACCGTATCGAGCAGGGTGTCGAGACCGCGGTTGCTGCGGGCCACAACCGGTACCATCGGCACGCCAAGCATGCCGCCCAGCTGGTCGTAGTCGAGCTTGTCGCCGCGCTTCTCGAGTTCGTCGTACATGTTCAGCGCCACCACGACCTTGTAGTTGATGTCGATCAGTTCGGCCGTGAGGTAGAGGTTGCGTTCGAGATTCGACGATACCACGGCATTTATGATCACGTCGGGCGGATTGTCGACCAGATTCCGGCGGACATAGATCTCTTCGGGCGAATAGGCCGTCAGGGCATATGTGCCGGGCAGGTCGGTGATGTTGAAGCGGTAGCCCTTGTAGTCGCAGCGGCCGCTTTTGGCATCGACCGTCACGCCACTGTAATTGCCCACGTGTTCGTGGCTCCCGGACAGGGCATTGAACAGAGTGGTTTTTCCACTGTTGGGGTTCCCGATAAGGGCGACGTTTATGGTGTGGCCGTGCGAGGTGATGACGTCGTTGACCAGATCCTCCTCGACGGCCCGATTCTGGGACTGTTCGGACATGATTTGTTTCTGGATCTCCTCGTTGCTTATGACCTCGACCATGGCGGCTTCGCTGCGTCGCAACGAGACCTCGTAATCCATGATACGGTATTTTATAGGGTCCTTTAGTGGGGCATTGAGTATTACGGTGACGTTTTTCCCGCGCACGAATCCCATCTCCATTATACGGCGGCGGAAGCCTCCGTATCCGAGAACTTTCAGGACGGTTGCGGTCTGACCGGTCTGTAATTCCGAAAGGCGCATTCTGATTATGTTTTTTATGCCCGCAAAGGTAACTATTTTTTTGCAGGCTTTCGCATCGCGACAAACAACTATTTTGTACGGACGGAATACCTGATTTGAGTGATCGGAAGGTTGGTTTGTCGAATGGGCATATCGATTCAGTGCTTTTCAGTGCCGTCGTTCCGGGGCTTCTCTGGGTCCGAAAAAGGTGCAAATCGTAAAACGAATTCGCACATGATGCGATCCCGTGCAGCCTCCGATAGGGTAAAACCGCCTCTGGAATATCTGGAGGTTCATTCGAACAAAAATATTGCTCCGCGGCGAATGTTTTTTCTTAAAAAAGTTGTGATATTGAATATATTAATTAATTTTGCAATGAAAAAACCTTATTAACCATATAAGTAAAAATTATGAAAGAGTTAGTTGCTAAAATCAATGAGCAGATCGCTTTGTTCCAGGCTAACGCCGAGCAGCAGGTTGAGAAGAACAACAAGGCTGCAGGTACCCGTGCCCGTAAGGCCGCTCTGGAGATCTCGAAACTGATGAAGGATTTCCGCAAGGCATCTGTCGAGGCTGCGAAAAAATAATTTTCTGCGCAGTGAAAACTGAGCGGCACGGATCCCGAATTCGTGCCGCTTATTTTTTGCCATGGTCGAAACACTGCTTTTGCCGGTGGGCGAAATGCCGGCAAATACCCGTTGTGGAGAGCGCGAATTATGGTTGCCGTGAATGCAGAACGGACATCGGCCCAACTGACCGATGTCCGTTTTGATTAGATGCCCGCTGCGGGGTATATTGTGCAGCTGACGGTGCTACTCCAGGTCCGAGATGCCGTGCCGTGCGAACTGCTCCCAGTCCTCGTCGATGAAGCCCATGTCGCCATACTTCATTGCGTCGCAATGGTCGTCGAGATAGTAGCGGTGGGCGGCGTAATCGAAATCGGGACTCAGGAGCGATACCGTCGCGTCGACGTATGGCGACTCGATCGCCGCCATTTGGGCAACGGTATGGAACACGCTGTGGGTCGTGGCCGGAGCCATAGTGTTGGATTCGGCAGCAGCGGCGGCTTGGGGATATGCTGCCCGCCACCTGTCGGAGAACCAGCCCACACATGCCACATGTGCCTGATAATAGGTGATTGTGGGGGAGGAGTGCAGGAACCGGCCGCGGTGGTCGTCGAAGAGGTCCTCGCCGTGATCGGCGCAGTAGAACATCGCCGTGCAGGCACCGCTCTCATTCAGAATGTCGATGAGGCTCGACAGGAACCAGTCGGTATAGAGGATCGAATTGTCGTAGGCGTTGACCATCCGTTGTTTGTTCTGTTTCGAAATCGAAACGTCGTTGTCGGGCGTGAATTTCGAGAAGGTGTCGGGATAGCGCTCGCGGTAGTTGAAATGCGAACCGTACGAGTGAAGAACCACGAACAGATCGGAGGTGTCGGCCTCGATGGCCGTGATGAGGTGGTCGAGCATCTCGCCGTCGTATTTGTGGTTCAGGTAGATCACCGAGTCGGACTCCTCTGTCATCATCTGTATCAGGCCGCGGTTGGGCGCCTGGCACGAGACGACCAGGGTCCGGAATCCCATATCCTTGTATAGTTGTACGATGCCCTTGCGCCTGTATATCTCGTCGTGGTTCATGGCCGAGGCCGACGACAGGATCATCGGAACGCTCTTGTGGGTGGCATTGCTCTGAGTGACCACGTTTTTGTAGACCACGAGGTTCTTCTTCTGCGCGAGCAGCGGGTTTGTTTCGCGGCCGTAGCCGTACAGCTGCCAGTTGTCGGCGCGGGCGGCCTCGCCTATGACCATGACGTATATTTCACGGCCCGGGGCATCGGCTGTCCGGCTGGCATCGTATGTGAAATCGCGGGATGTTTCGGGATAGTGGCGTACACGGTGCAGTTCATCGAGCGACAGGTAGATATTCTGCAGGACGTTGAACGGGAATACGTCGAACTGTACCGTTGCGCATCCGGCCACAAGCATTGCGGCGCCGATCCATGCCACACGCCGGCGGAGCGGCCGTTCGAGCGTATGCTTGCGGCGCAGGGCGGTGACGGCCAGCACAATCAGCGGTACATAGATGACACATACGACGGCCAGTATCGGGAGTATGTTGTTCAACAGTTCGCCGGCTTCGCTGGGGTTCGTGGTGAAGAGGTTTGTAAACATGTCGACGGCGATGATCGAGTTGCCGAACATGTATAGCAGAACCAGCTGGAATGCTGCCAGAATGAGCCATATGAGTCCCCAGAGTACCATTGCTCCGCTTCGTCGTGAAGCCACCGACCACAGCGTATAGAATCCGGCGGGCAGCAGCAGTGCCGAGACGACGTGCAGGAACGAATACCCTTCGGTGAATACCAGGATGAATGACGGAACGAGTGCCGCCAACACGAAATAGGTGATCAGAACCCGGTTGCAGTGGGGTTGGTCGGCCCATTTCGGGAGTAGTTTCCTTATTGATTTTTCAGAATGCTTCATTTACGTTGAAGGTGATGAAACCGCCGTGTTTGCCGCGGCCGTAGTCTATTCGTATGTTGACACGGTGTTTGAATTCCCACCGGTATCCTATTCCGTAATCGGGCAGTGTGCGCTTCCACTCGAACTGGCTGAATTTCGGGAATACGTTTCCGGCACCCACCCAGACGGCTATGCCGTTTCGGCGGTAGATCTTCTGACGCAGTTCGAGCTGCGTTTCGATCATGGCCTTGTCACGGTAACGGCCCCTGTAGTATCCGCGCAGGCGGTAGCCGCCGCCGGCCTGTGCCATCATGCACCACGGAACCTCCTTGCCGGAGTTGTACTCCATGTAGAAGTCGAAGGCCAGGATGCCGCCCTTCCAGACGCGCTGGTAGTAGTCGGCCGTGAAGGTCGTGCGCCAGAATGTTTCGGAACTGCTCATGAAGGCCGGAAAGACCATCTGTTTCAGATTGACGTAGACACCCTTGTAAGGATTCTGGATGAAGTCGCGCGAGTCGTACTGCAACGATACGCCGACGCCCGTATTGGTATATTTTGCGCTCTGGCCCAGAAGGTAGTCTGGGCGCTTGAACTTGTGCCCGTTCATGTACGAGAAGCTGACGGCCGCACCTATATATGTGTTGGGAAGGATGTTGTACTGGTATTCGGCATCGAACTGGTAGCTTTTCTGGACCATTGACGTGGCGGTAGAATCGCGGCCCATGTCGTAGCCGATTCCCCAGAATGCTTTGGGCATAGAGTTGAAGTATGTCTCATAGCTCACGCGATGGCGGTCGTGATCGATTATGTTGAGGCCGCCGACGCCCAACATGTAGAATCCGGATGTCGAGAGCGTGCCGAAAACGGTCACATTGGATGGCGGGGTGATCGTATCGCTGCGGTCGATCCGGTATAGGCCCGAGGCCAGCAGTCCGAGGGTGAATTTTGTGACACCCGAGTAGCTGGGGCCGACGATCCACGAGAAATCTATCTTCTTGTGTTTTGTCTGGTCCTCGTTCGAGTCATCGAAATAATCGATCAGTTTCCGGAAGATCGAGCGCCGTTTGACCGTATCGTTCGACGCTGCGGCAAGCGAATCCGGCACCTGCATAAGTGCCGTATCGGCGGGTGCCGTGAGAAGGGTATCCGTCGGGTTGTCCCGTAAGGGATTCGTATCTGGAGCCGTGGTTCCGGCCTCGGGCGTGAGCAGCAGTTCCGAATCGGTATTCGGTGCAACTGGCTGTTCGACTGAGAGTTTCTGTCCGGATGTCTCGGTTGCACTTGGCGCGGTGACGGTTGATGATTGGTTGACTGGAACAAGCGTATCGCCGTCGTTAGCCAGACTGTCGGGTTGCTGTGCCGATACAGGCAGGATACAGGTCACGAGGAGGAGTATCGTCGCGACGGTTTGCGTAAGTTTCATTATCTGTATTTTTCTACGAATTTATAGAATTCATCGATGTCTGCCTGCGACATTTCACCCTTGTGCATGTATACCAGTTCGCCATCCTTGGAGACGATCATCAGTACGAACTGGTTGTTGCAGTCGCCCAGTCCCCAGGCTTTCGGCAGTATGCGGTTGTTGTCGGCCAGGATTGTGGCGCCGTTCTTCGCGGTACGCTTGCGGGCTATGGTGCGCACCAGTCCGTTCGGGAACATCGGGGCATCCTTCAGGTTTATGATCCCGAATCCGTACAGGTTGTCGCTGGCAACCTGATGGTTGGCCTCCATGTCGTCGGTGAAGGCCTGGTTCTGTTTGTGCTTGTCGGGATCTACATAGAAGATCATCAGATTCTTTTCACCGAAATAGGGTAATTTGGCCGGGTTGTTGTTGAGATCCGTAATTTCGACGTTCGATATCTTTTTTGCCTGTTTGAGCGGTTGGGCCTCGATGGCAGTAACGGTCGCCAATGCTGCCAGTGCAATAGTCAAGCTTTTGGTTTTAAGTCCCATGATGTTTCTGTTCGCTAATAAAGTTGTTAACTACGGACGTTTTCGGACACCAGGTCCCGCGTAGCCGTGTCAAGTGTTAATATCAGCCGCAAAGTTATGCAAAAAATTAAGAAAATGAACATGTTTGGTTTCGGAACGGCCTTTTAAACCAAAATTACCGCCTTTTAGGTATCTGCATGATTGTTGCCGGAACGGGTTGGTCGCGGTCGCCGGTACGGGAAGAAAAGCATGTCGAGGGAGTAACGGCCGCCGCCGCTGATCAGCAGCGCGATGTATACGCCAATGTAGATGAACGACAGTTCGCCGTCGGCGAAACTCTTGTCGGGAAACGTGAGAAAGGTGGCCGTGAACATGCCTGCGATCAATGGAATGGTAGCCAGCCGTGTCATCAGCCCCATGATCAGCAGGGCCGAACAACCCGCTTCGATGATTATGATCAGGTTGAACGAGGCGACGCTGCCGATGTGCAGCGGGTCGGGAAAGGAGTCGACAATGGCATTGTAGTCCTGGATCTTCCCGATTACGTGTGTGAGCATCATGGCGCCGATGAAGATGCGTAGAAAGAGTGTCGCCGAATCGAACAGCCGGTTGTCCGACAATTTCGAAAAAAGTGTTTTCAGACGTCGTTCCATATCTGCACGAACCTTGATTTTACTTGATTTTATATGCTTCGCAGACAATTATCCTGCCAGCCGGATGTGCGGCTTTCGAAATATCTTGATTATCTTTGTGCATTCGTTCGAAAGTGCGGGACGTGATGCGCAGAGTCTTGAAGAGAATATTCCGGATTGCCTTACGTACGGTGGCGGTGCTGATAGTGGCATCGCTGGTGGTGACGTTGCTATACCGATGGGTCAATCCGCCGGTTACGCCGCTCATGCTGTCGAGGGCCCTGCACGGGGCTCCGATCCGGAAGGAGTGGGTCGGCCTCGATGAGATCTCGCCGTCGCTGGTCCGGGCCGCCGTCGCCTCCGAAGACAATAATTTCCTGGGGCATCGCGGTTTCGACCTCGGTGCGATTTATGACGCCATCGACGAGCATCAGCGCGGAAAACGCCAGCGCGGGGCAAGTACCATCTCGCAGCAGACAGCCAAGAATGTCTTCCTGTGGAGCGGCCACTCGTGGGTGCGCAAAGGGCTGGAGGTCTATTTCACCTTCCTGATCGAACACCTGTGGGGCAAGGAGCGTATCATGGAGGTCTATCTGAACGTGGCCGAGATGGGTGAAGGCATATATGGTGCCGAGGCAGCCGCACAACATTGGTTCGGTCGGCCGGCATCGCGTCTTACGCAGCGGCAGTCGGCGCTTCTGGTGGCCTGCTTTCCGGATCCACGCCGCCGCAATCCTTCGCGTCCGACAGCATACCTGAACCGCCGCGCCTCGCAGATCGAGGCCCTGATGCCCAAGATGGGGAAGATAGCCTTCGACAAGCTGACAATCTCCGAGGCACGCGAACGGTACGACGAATACATGGATAAAAAACAGCGCCAGCATGAACGCAGAAAAAAATAGTCAGAATACCTCGGGCCCGAATCGTAAACCGTCTTTGGAGACTCCAGCCGAGAAGCACTCCGTACTGTTCGTATGTCTTGGTAATATATGCCGGTCGCCGGCGGCCGAGGAGATATTCCGTACGATAGTGACCCGGAACGGCGATTCGGATCGTTTCGAGATAGATTCGGCCGGTACATATTCGGGACACGCCGGCGATCTGCCGGACCGACGTATGCGGATGGCTGCCTTCGGGCGCGGATACCGCCTTACACACCGGGCGCGTCCGGTGCGCCGCGACGATTTCGAACGTTTCGACACCATCGTCAGCATGGACGACAGCATCTACGAAGCGCTGCACCGGCTGGCTCCCGACCGCCGTGCCGCGGAACGTATCGTGCGGATGACCGATTACTGCCGCCATCATGCCGGCGTGCGTTACGTCCCCGATCCATATTACGAAGGCCCATCCGGTTTCGAACTTGTACTCGACCTGCTTGAGGATGCCTGCGAGGGGCTTTATGATTCGCTGCGGAAGGATATGGAGCGGTAGTTGAGTCCGCTGAAAGGCATTAAACCGTGTAAAATAAAATCGGGGCG
>URTU01000064.1 GCA_900550925.1 uncultured Alistipes sp.
CAGGCCGATAAGCTGTTCGATCCGTTCGGGAGAGCTTTCCGTCACGTCGAGAAAGGAGAATGCACCGGCATTGTTGACCAGGATCTCGATTTCGAGCCTCTGGCTCGAGGTCCAGTCATGAAGTTTTGTTGCGGCGTCGCGGTCGACCAGATCGAGAGTCAGGCGTCGGACCTCGATACCGTGTTCGGTCGCGATTTGCTGCTGTGCCCGTGCAAGGGCATTGTCGTCGCGGCTTACGATGGCGAGGTTGTAGCCGAGTCCGGCCAACTGGTGGGCTATCTGGAGGCCTATACCGCTGCTGGCACCCGTTACCAGAGCCCATGCCGAACCTTTTTCGATCGCGTGTGTCATGTGGGCAAAGGTGTTTTTAAGGCAGTTTTGCCAGTTCGTCCTTGATTTTTTTGGGCAGGTCGGGGCAATCCTTGTAACACTTCATGTCGACCGAATACATTCGGGCGATGCAGTAGTTTTTGTGGTCGCAGCGGCTGCGGCACGCTTCGCCTTCGGTTTTGAGGCGGTTGACGAAATCGGGTTCGGTTACGAGGGCGCGGCCCATCTGGACCATTTCGAACCCGGCATCGAGGACGCGGTCGATACCTTCGCGGCTGACCAGACCGCCGACATATACGAGCGGACATTTGAGTTCTTTGCGGAACTTGAGGGCATTTTCGAGGAAGAAGCACTCCTCGAACGGATACTGGCGGATCATGTATGGGCCGCATAGCCGCACGAAGTATCTCAGCCACAACGGCATGTAGTAGCTCATGGTGTAGATCGGTATCTGGCCTCGCATGACGGCCATGGGGGCCTTGCTGACGAATCCGCTCGAGAGGACGATGCCGTTTACGCCGTAGCTTTCGATCTTCTTGGCTATTTCGAGCGACTCGGGGATCTGGATTCCACTCTTGAAACCATCCTCCATGTTGTGCTTTACGAGAACGTTCATTCCGGTCTTTGCGGCGGCCTCCATGACGCGGTCCATGCACATGCACATGAAGCGCATCCGGTTTTCGAGCGAGCCGCCGAACTCGTCATGGCGGTGGTTGGTGTATGGCGAGAGGAACTGCGAGATGAGATATCCGTGGCCAGCATGCACCTCCACGCAGTCGAAACCGGCCTCGTGAGCCGTCACCACGGCCCGCCCGAAGTCATCGGCCACCTGACGGATCTCGTCGCGGCGCATTCCGCGCACGGGGGTGTAGGCATAGAGGTTGAAGCCGGTTGAGGCACCGATCGGGATCTGGCCGGCGGTCGAGTAGTGGGTCATGTTTCCGCAGTGGCCGATCTGTATCGAGGCGGCGGCCCCTTCGGCATGTATGGCGTCGGTTATATCCTTGAGCGCCGGTACTATTTCGGGGCGCAGCCAGAGCTGTTTCTTGAACGAGAGTCCGCTTCGGCAGACGGCGGCATAGGCGAGTGTGGTCATTCCGATACCGCCGCGGGCGACGCTGACGTGATATTGTTTGAGCTGTTCGGTGGGGCTGTAGTCCTTTCCCATCGACTCGAAAGCCGCCGAACGTATCGTACGGTTCCGGAGCGTTATGTTACCCAGTTTGTAAGGGGTGAATAGTTTCGATTGGGCTGTCTTGTTCTCTGACATGGCGCTGTGTCTAATATATGAACGGGATTATTTTCTTGCGGTGGAGCGAAGTGAACTCCTCGCCGAACTCCTTCTGGTAACGGCGGTAGAGCGAGGCGGAACGCGGGGCGAGGTTTGCGAATGTCCAGAGGGCGAAAACCGCTCCGGCCCACGACCACGATGCTATTGCAAAGCCGATCCACTCGGTCAGTTCGCCGAAGTAGTTCGCCGACGAGACGTATCGGAACATCCCGCCTTTTGGGATGTAGTGTTTGGTGTCGCCCGGTTTGCGCAGGTGACGGATGATATAGTCGGAGTGGAGGTTTATGGCCATTCCGGCGATGAATATCACGGTGCCGATGATGAACTGCGGGGAGTAGAGCCATGCGGTAGTGTACATGTCGGCCGGGGCGAGGTAGAAGATCCATCCGCCCTGCATGAGGGCGTTGAGGGTGTTGAACACGGCCCCCATGAGGACTATTCCGAGAGGCATTTTGGAGTTTCCGCGGATGAGCAGCGGGAATATGAATGACCGCTGTGCATAGTGGCTCTGGAAGAGCAGGAAGAGGACGAGCGGTGCGGGCTGCCAGGTCCGGTCGGAGCAGAGCCATAGGATTGTCATTGCGATGAATACGGGGGCCTCCATCAACATCCATCCGATACGGTTTCCGACGGGGAGTCCGAATTTTCGGTTGAATAGCATTCCGTATCCGGCCTCGACGTAGTGGAGCGCGATGAAAACGATTACGGCCACGACGGCCATTACGGCGAGGAATGTGTAGTATGTCGAGAGTTCGATCATTTCGGTTGAGTTTTTCTGGAGTGAGGTTGTGCAGGGCGGAGATTTCAGGAGCGTTTGCGGCCACTGCAATTCCGGATGCAATTTACAAATATACGGAAAAAAGCCGAAGGTCGAACCTCAAGAGGAATAATGGTTGAATATTCTACCCTTATGGGTTTAAAAGGCAGGTCTGAGGTTTGGGATAACGGGACAAATATGTTTGGGTGAGGTTGGGATTGGCATATTTTATGAAGAGAGAATTGGTCAGGATGCGGCGACGTGTCCGGAAGCGTGAAGACGCGAACTCTTTTTAATACAAATATTCCTAAAACAGAACCAGTTATGAACATTAACTACAACAATTTGCATCGCACCAATGTTGAGACGGCGGTTTTCGGGTCGAAGGAGATGCGGCGGCCGGCGCCGGTGGACCGGATCCCGAATGAGCCGACGACGCCCGAAATCGCCTACCAGATGGTTAAGGACGAGACCTATCCCCAGACCCAGCCGCGGTTGAATCTGGCGACCTTCGTCACCACCTACATGGACGAGTATGCGACACGGCTGATGAACGAGGCGATCAACGTCAACTATATCGACGAGACGGAGTATCCGCGTGTGGCGGTTATGTGCGGGCGTTGCATCAACATTCTGGCCAACCTGTGGAACAGCCCCGAAAAGAACGAGTGGAAGAGCGGAGCGCTGGCAATCGGATCGTCGGAGGCATGTATGCTGGGCGGCGTTGCGGCATGGCTTCGTTGGCGTGCCAGACGCAAGGCCCAGGGCAAACCCTGCGACAAGCCGAATCTGGTGATGAGTTCGGCATTCCAGGTTGTGTGGGAGAAGTTCGCGCAGCTGTGGCAGATCGAGATGCGTACGGTTCCGGTAAGTTTCAAGCACCCGACGCTCGACCCCGAGGAGGCGCTGAAGATGTGCGACGAGAATACGATCTGTATCGTCCCGATCGAGGGTGTTACGTGGACGGGCCTGAACGACGATGTCGAGGCGCTCGACAAGGCGCTCGACGCATATAACAAGCGTACGGGTTACGACATTCCGATACATGTCGATGCGGCGACGGGCGGTTTCATCCTGCCGTTCCTGAATCCCGATGTGAAGTGGGATTTCCGCCTGAAGTGGGTTGCGTCGATCTCGACCTCGGGCCACAAGTTCGGACTGGTCTACCCGGGTCTGGGCTGGGTGGTATGGCGCGACAAGAGCTACCTGCCGCAGGAGATGTCGTTCAGTGTCAACTATCTGGGTGCCAACATCACGCAGGTCGGGCTGAACTTCTCGCGTCCGGCGGCGCAGGTTCTCGGACAGTACTACAATTTCATCCGTTTGGGCTTCGAGGGCTACAAGGAGGTCCAGCAGAACAGCATGGACATAGCGCGTTATGCTCATGAGCAGATCGGCGCGATGCCGCAGTTCACGCTCTATTCGAAGGAGGTTGTTAACCCGCTGTTCATCTGGTACATGAATCCCGATTACGCGAAGAGTGCCAAATGGACGCTGTTCGATCTTCAGGCGGCGTTGCAGCAGAGCGGCTGGATGGTTCCGGCCTATACGCTTCCGGATGATCTGGAGAGTGTTGTCGTGATGCGCATCGTGGTGCGTCAGGGCATGAGCCGCGACATGACCGACATGCTGTTGGGGGATATCCGCAATGCGGTATCGGAGTTCGAGAAGCTTGAGTACCCGACGCAGTCGCGAATCAAGATGGATAAGAACATTCCGCAGCAGGGCAAGGTGTTTACTCATACGCACCATTGTGCCAAGGCTGCGGCCAAATAGAGCAAATGTTATGATGAAAAATGAAAAGAAAGGCGGTTGCGGATGCGGGACGTCGCGTCCGACCGACAAGGGCAAGATGACCGAGGATAAGGGTCAGGCCCAGCAGGGAACGACCTCGAAAATGGGGAAGTAGAGAGAACTTTTTTCGATCCGGCCGTTAGGTCGGAAGGCGTGCGGCGGCCGTTGCGGGCAGCCGCATGCCGTTTTTTTTGTGGGGCGGTGTGGGCCGTCACTCCCCGCCGAATTGTTCGATAAGTTTCCGGGCCAGTTGAGGCATTCCGACTGCGGCGCGTTCGCAGATGTGGGTCAACGGGTTTCGGATTAGCGAGGTATCGGGTTTGCCCGGGTCGACAAGATAGATCGGCACCTTCGGATCGACGTACCGTACGAGCGATGCGGCGGGGTAGACGGCCAGCGAGGTGCCGACAATGACAAATATCTCGGCGCGGGCGGCGATACGCGTTGCAGTGTCGAACATCGGCACCGATTCGCCGAAAAAGACGATGTGCGGCCGCAGCAGCGACCCGTCTTCGGCGCGTGTATCGGGCTTCTGCTCCCAGCCTTCGAGCGGGTATATAAGGTCTGGGTTTGCCGAGCTGCGCAGTTTTGTCAGTTCGCCGTGGAGGTGTGTGACGTGTGTCGAACCGGCCCGCTCGTGGAGGTTGTCGACATTCTGCGTGACGACCTGCACGTCGAAATAGCGTTCCAGGCCGGCAATGGCCTTGTGGGCGGGATTGGGCTGTGCGGCAAGCATCTCGCGGCGACGCATGTTGTAGAACCGGATGACCGTATCGCGGTTGTTGCGGAGGGCTTCGGGTGTGCATACATCCTCGATGCGGTAGTTGGCCCAGAGGCCGTCGGCATCGCGGAATGTAGCTATTCCGCTGTCGGCACTTACGCCGGCACCGGTGAATACGACTAATTTCTTCTTCATGGCAGTCGAATTTGTTTTTCAGTCCATGTACGGGCCGGCCTGCTCGGGGCAGCCGTCGACGGGCATGGGCTGTCGGAATTTTCCGTAAAAATAGAAAATTCCGGCGAAAAACGTCAATGTTTGTCTGCCGGATTTTGATTTAAAGTTGTCGGACGGGTAGTTGCGGGCGTTGCGGGTTTGGAATTGTGGGTAAGGTTGAATTATGGCAACCGGATGGTTTGGAGGTTCGGATAAAGTTAGTATATTTGCGTTTGTGAAACGGGTCTCCGGATGTCGTGGAGACCTGTCTGTGCATGCTACTGAACTAATACAACCCTATAAACTAACTTATTTGGAGACAGCTATGAAACGAATGATTCTTTTTCTGCTTGCCGCAGCGATGACTGCGACGGTATCGGCCCAGCCTCTCGAACGGGTAGCTCCGGAAGAGGTTGGACTCAACCCGAAACAACTTGCCGAAGCCGACAGCATGATCGAGGCGGCTGCTGCGCAGCATGATTTCCCGGGAGCGGTATTTGCGGTGGTACGCCACGGCAAGTTGGCGCATATCAAGGCTTTCGGCGACCGCCAGTGGATTCCCGATACGCTCGAAATGAAAGAGAACACGATATTCGACCTGGCATCGGTTAGCAAATCGGTGTCGACGGCCGTCAGTACGATGATCCTCGTCGAGCGCGGCAAACTGCGCCTGAACGATCCGGTCAGGAACTATATCCCGGGCTTCGAGGGCTGGGTCGACGATGAGGGCGATACGCTCGACATCCGTATCCTGGACCTGCTGACCCACTCGTCGGGTCTTCCGGCCTACGCTCCGGTGACGGAGGTTGAGCAGAAGTTCGGCGGCGATACGCCCGAGGCTCTGCTGGAGTATATCAAGACCTGCCCGCGCGGTTTCAAACCGAATACCCGCTTCAGATACAGCTGCCTGAACTTCATCACCCTGCAGCATGTTATTCAGACCATCTCGGGACAGCCACTGAAGGATTTTGCCCGTGAGAACATCTTCGAGGTTCTGGGCATGGATGATACGGGTTACTGCCCCGAAGGCGACAAGCGCGCCCGTTGCGCAGCTACCGAGGTGCAGCCCGACGGTTCGGTTCTGGTTGGCGACGTCCACGATCCTCTGGCCCGTGTCTTCAACAAGGGCAATTCGGGCAATGCAGGCGTATTCTCGACGGCCGACGACCTTGCAATCCTTTCGGCAGCACTGCTCAATGGCGGTGAGATCAACGGTCACCGTATTCTGGGCCGCCTGACGGTCGAGAAGATGTTTACGGTTCCCGACGTGGTTAAACACCTGGGCCGTGCGCTGGGTTGGGACAGCTATTCGACCTATTCGAGCAACCGCGGCGATCTGTTCTCGCCCTCGACGGTTTGCCATACGGGCTATACCGGCACCTCGATCGTGCTCGATCCCGAGAACGACGTGGCTGTGATCCTGCTGACCAATGCCGTGCATCCCTACGACAATGGCCGTACGTCGCGTCTGCGTTCGGTGGTGGCCAATATGGTTGCCGGCGCAATCGTGGACTAAAAGCACTTGAAATTTGAGAACGATTCTTTTATCGATACTTTTTGCGGTTCTGCTTTCATGGCCCGTCGGGGCTTATGAAAGCAGAACTGTTGATGATATACCCAACGTACAACTGAGTGATGCCCGCCGTTTCGTGAGCAATCCCGACGGGATATTGTCACCGGCGGCCGTCGACAGCATCGACCGCATGGCCTACGGGCTGCGGCAGTCTGGCATTGCCGAGATAGCCGTAGTGGCGGTCGGGTCGATCGGCGGGAGCGATGTCTTTACGTTTGCCCACTCGCTGTTCCAGAAATGGGGCATCGGGTCGTCGGAGCACAACAACGGCCTGTTGATTTTCCTGGTGCTCGATGAGCGCGAAATCCGCTTCATAACCGGTTACGGACTGGAGGGAGTGCTGCCCGATGCCTTGTGCCGGCGCATCCAGTCGCAATATATGCTCCAACCGTTCCGCGAGGGCGATTGGGATGGCGGCATGGTGGCCGGTGTGGCTGCGGTCGGCGAGGTGTTGCGAGGCGGTGAACTGGCTTCAGGTATGCCGGAGGATGAAAGTACCGGCGGCAACTTCCTGTGGTATGTGTTCGAATTGCTGTTTGTCTGCTTTTTCCTGTTGCCGCTTTTGATCAAGTTGGCATTCGGGTTTCGGCGGTGCAAATCGTGCGGCAAACGCAAACTGCATCGGGTATCGTCCCGGGTTGTTGAACGCCATGCAGCTTACTCGGTTGTTGAGGAGACGTACGTATGCCGCAAATGCGGAGCGAGCGAAGTGCGTCGGGTGCGCTATTACCGACAGGGGCGTTCGAACGGCCGTGGCGGTATAGGCGGTGGCATCGGTGGAGGTATCGGAGGCGGCATTGGCGGATTCGGTGGCGGCGGGAGCTTCGGAGGAGGTTTCGGCGGCGGCATGTCGGGTGGCGGCGGTGCCGGTTCGCGTTTCTGACCGGACACATGCGAATGAACTTTATATGAATCGCGTAAATAATTTACATCAAACAAATTAATACAGACATGAAGAAAAAGAACATTATCTGGATAGCCGTTGTGGTGGTCATCGTAGTATGGCTCTATTCGGGTTACAACGGCCTTGTATCGAAGGACGAGGCGGTGATCAACAAATGGGCTGCGGTTGAGGCGGACTACCAGCGACGTTCGGATCTTATACCCAATCTTGTGGCTACGGTCAAGGGTTATGCCGAACATGAAAGCAGCACGTTGGAGAGCGTTACGGAGGCCCGCGGACGTGCGACATCGGTGACGCTGAATGCCGAAGATCTGACCGAGGAGAACCTGCGGGCCTATCAGGAGGCTCAGAGCGAGGTTAAGTCGGCGCTGGGGCGTTTGATTGCAGTTGCCGAGAGCTATCCAGACCTGAAGGCGAATGAGAACTTCCGCGACCTGCAGGTGCAGCTCGAAGGGACGGAGAACCGTATAGCTGTTTCGCGCAAGGAGTTCAACGATGCGGTCCGCAGTTATAACGTGGCAGTCCGCCGCTTCCCGACCAACATACTGGCATCGCTGTTCGGATTCGAGCGCAAGGCGTCGTTCTCGGCCGACGAGGGAGCCGAGCAGGCCCCGACGGTCGAATTCTAAAGATATTCAAACCGCGCCCCAAGTATTTGAAATACAGACGGGACGCGGTTTTATGTAAAGACAAATTACAACTAAACCAATACCTGAATGAAAAAACTTTTACACACTTTGCACTCCTTTTTTGTCATGGCGGTAGCCGTGTCGGTGGGAGTATTGGTGTTCTCGTGTTCCGAGGGCACCCCGGGCAGTGACGATGACGGAGGCGATAATCCGCCGACGCTCTCTTCGGCCAAATCCATTGCTTCGTTTTCGTTTTCGCTCTCCAACAATACGTCGTTGGGGCGTACGTGTACGGCCATCAAGATCGATGATACGTTCCATGTCACCATTCCGCTGGGCAAGCCTCTGACCTCGCTGGTAGCCAACTTTACGGCTTCGGACAAGGCTGTGGTGAGCATCGGTACCGTTGAACTTACTTCGGGAGAGACGGCAGCCGACTATTCTGCTCTTGTGAAACTTACGGTAACGGCCGAAGACGGCTCTACGGCAACATATTACGTCGATGCCCGCAACGGTATCGCCGAGTTCGACGAGGAGGTGCTGAAGTTCATGCGTACGTACGGGATTCCGGGAATGACGGTTTCGGTCGGCGATGCCGGCAAGCTGGTCTATTCCCGCGGATACGGGTATGCCTGCCAGGAGACGCGCGAACGTGTCGAACCCGACTACATGTTCCGTCTGGCGAGCGTTTCGAAGCAGTTTACGAGCATGTGTATCCAGCGGTTGATCGATGACGGCAAGGTTTCGCTCGACGACCGCCCGTTTGCCGAGGGTGGCATTCTGGCCGAGGACTATCCCGAACACAAGGAGCAGAACGAAAAGATCACCATCCGCAACCTTTTGGAGCACACCTCCGGCTGGAGCAGCAGCATGGACCCGATGTTCTCGTCGACCACGGCGAGTCTGAGTTCGACCGAGACGGTTGCCTATGCGTTGCGTAATCTCGACTTTGCGAACGAACCGGGGACTTCGTTCAGCTATTCGAATCTTGGATACTGCATTCTGGGCCGCATCATCGAGAAGGTCACCGGCATGGAGTACGAAGAGTATCTGCAGGAGGCGGTTCTGGACCGTGTCGGCACGACCGACATACGTTTGGGATCGACGGGCCAGGCGGCGCGTTACGACCGTGAGGTTGTCTACTATTCGCAGAGCGGCACGAACGGCTACGGCAACAACATGAAGCGCATCGATTCGTGCGGCGGACTGGTAGCCTCGACCGAGGATCTGATCCGAGTGCTGCTGAGCATCGACGGCCGCGACGACTATCCCGAAATCTTCCCGCAGTCGACGCTCGACCGCATGTTCAAGCCGTCGGACGTATCACCGCATCGCTATGCATTGGGCTGGCGTGTTAACCATTCGATTTTCTACCAGGGTTGCGCCTATCATGCGGGTAACCTTGCCGGAACGTCGGCCTTCTGGGTGCGCGGCGGCGACGGACACCACACGGCCCTGCTGTGCAACTCGCGAAGCTACATTTCGGGCTACGACGATGTGCACTATACCTTGGCCAATACGCTGCACTCATACCGCAACTTCCCGACGGAGGATCTCTTCGAGTAGGGATGCAGGATAGCCCGAAAGGGCGGCAGAAACATCAAGCCCGACAACCTTCAGATGGTTGTCGGGCTTGATGTTTATAATAGAGTTACTGGAATGCCGGCACGCGGCAGAGTACTGGAATGTCGGCCGTGGCGTGTCAGAATTCGCGGCCCTGCTTGAGGTCCTCGACGAAATCGTTGATCCGCTGCATCTGGGCCGGGATGTCGATACTTTGGGGGCAGTGCGGGTTGCACTGTTCGCAACCGATGCAGTGGTCGGCCTGCCGCAGTTTCGGGACGCTGCGGTCGTATCCGACAAGGAAGGCGCGTCGTGCGCGGCGATAGTTTTCGTCCTGCGACGATGCCGGCAGATTGCCCTCGTTGACGCACTTGTTGTAGTGGAGCAGTATGGCCGGGATATCGATGCCGTATGGGCAGGGCATGCAGTATTTACAGTCGTTGCAGGGGATTGTGGGGTACTGCATCATCAGGTCGGCCGTATCGAACAGGAACTGCCTCTCCTGGTCGGTCAATGTGACAAGCGGCGAGTAGGTGCGGATGTTGTCCTGGAGGTGCTCCATGTATGTCATTCCGCTGAGGACGGTAAGTACACGGTCGGGCGAGCCGGCGAAGCGGAAAGCCCACGAAGCGACACTCGATTCGGGTGCCTGCTGCTTTAGGCGATTTGCGATATGGTCGGGGACGTTCGAGAGGCGGCCTCCGAGCAGCGGTTCCATGATTATGGCCGGAATGTTTCGTTTTTCGAGTTCGGCGTAGAGGTAATCGGCATTTACGTTGTTGTTGGAGGCGTGTTTCCAGTCGACGTAGTTGAGCTGTATCTGCACGAAGTCCCAGTGGACGGTTTCGTGCATTGCGAGCACCTCGTCGAAGACGGCCTGCGTACCGTGGAACGAGAATCCGAGATGGCGGATCTTGCCTTTACGTCGCTCCTCGATCAGGAAGTCGAGCATGCCGTTGTCGATGTACCGTGCCCGGAATGTTTCGATTCCACCGTTTCCGATCGAGTGGAGAAGGTAGTAGTCGATGTAGTCGACCTGCAGGTCGATAAACGACTGACGGTACATTGCTATCGAATTTTCGCGGGTGAAGTTCGAGAAGTTCGAGAGCTTTGTGGCGACGAGGAATTTGTCGCGCGGGTGCCGTTTGAGAGCTATACCGGTTGATTTTTCGGACCAGCCCTGCATGTATACGGGTGATGTGTCGTAATAGTTGACGCCGTGAGCCATGGCATAGTCGATCAGTTCGTTGACCGTCTGCTGGTCTATAACGTTGCCGTCCTCGGCGGGCGAGGGGAGTGTCGGC
>URTU01000065.1 GCA_900550925.1 uncultured Alistipes sp.
CGTCGCCTGCCACAACCGCGGCAATACCGACGCCGGTTCCGACGAGACGTCACATTCAGCCACACAGGCTGTCGACATGAGCAACGTCACGACCTATGTCATTTCGGACGCAAATGCCGACGAGCGGGTCGTCGACACCCTTTCATTCGGGCGCATGTTCAGCGGCGAACAGGCCCGGCAACGCATCGCGCTGGTCAACAGCACCTCAAAGCCGATGGTCATAATCCGTACCGAAACATCGTGCGGATGCACCGTTGCCGAATACGACAAAGCTCCTGTACAAAAGGGAGATACGCTGCTGATGACCTTCGGTTTCGACTCGCGCGGGTTCCACGGCTGGCAGCTGAAACGAATGACCATACATACCTCGGCCTCGCCCAAACCGGTAATCATATACCTCGAAGCCGAAGTCGAGTAATTTAACGCGGCAAATGATTGGTTTCAGAAGAAAAAACCGTATATTTGTCCCAATTGTCAAACAGAATTAAATTTTACAACCTATGTTAACATTCCTTCAGGCCGCCGAAGCCGCACCGCAAGCGCCGTCGCAAAACGGTTTCTTCATCGTCATTGCCGTCATGATCCTGGTCATGTGGCTCTTCATCTGGAGACCCGAGTCGAAACGCCGCAAAGAGATGAACAAATTCCGCGAATCGCTCGCTAAAGGTTCCAAAATCGTAACCGCCGGCGGAATTCACGGCACAGTCAAGGAGGTCAAAGAGAATTATGTACTGGTGGAGGTCGATACAAACGTCTCGATCCGTGTCGACAAAAGCATGGTAATGGCCGATCCGTCGGCGCAGCAGCAGAACAACAATACTCCTGCCCAGTCAAAATAATCACCTTACAAGACTCGACTGAAAACAAAAGCGGTCGTCCGGCTTCAGGAAGTTCGGGCGGCCGCTTTTCAATTACGTTTTCCGGCCCGATCCGACCGCCACAACTGCCTCGAACACTCGGGCTGGAGTCAACCGGATGCCGACATGCCGCATTCACTGACCTGCCCCACCGCGACAGCTTTCCAACCATATCTTCGGGATATTTTCCTCTCATTACGAACGGCCGTCGACGGCTGATCGATTTCCGGCACGCGACAATCCACGGAGAGCTTCTCAAGAAAAAAGCGACGTTGACCGGCATCGCTGTCGATGATTCCGAAAATTTTAATTATCTTTGAAAGATAATTATACAATCTTGCAAAGATGGATATCAAACATATCAAAACCCAACTCGCCCGAGTGGCTGGCGTAACCGAAAACTGGAATGAAAACGAGAATGTTCCGGCCATCGAACGGCAGATTGTCCTCGAGGCTCTGGCATCGCTCTACGAAGAGATACGCTTCGGCCGGATGCAGATGACACCCCAACAGCCAGAGAATACGCCCTCCGAACCGGAGAGTGCATCCGAAAACGAACAGGAGACCGAAATGGCCACCCCGATCGACCTGAGCAACATCTTTCCGGCCGAGGGAGAGACTCGCGTTCCGGCATCTCCGGAACCGGAAGACAAAGCAGAACCGGCACACTCCCCTGCCCTCGAGTCTGAAGATTACGATAATGTACCCGAAGCAGCAGATACCGAAACCGTGGCGGCAGACCTCATGACTGAAGAGATTTCCGAGCCGGCCGACAGCGCATCCGTTTCGGCACCCGATACCGTACCGGCTGACATACAGGCCTCCGAGAGTACAGATACTGCAACCCCTTCGGAGCCGGCCGACAGTACCGACGGCGTCCAGCAGCCGCAACAACCCTCGGGGCAGTCGGCTCTGTTCGACCTGGACAAGATCAAGCGTTCGCGTAACAACCGTCGGATAATAATGACTCTCTACGGCGAATCGGGGAGCGTAATTCCGTCAACAACCGATCGTCCGACCGCCACAACCGCCTCCCAAGACGAACAGAAGAGTTCAACGACGGTTGCCGACGATCGACATCAGGACAACCGCACCGCCGAACCACAGGATAACGGAACAGTCGGCCCCCGCATGACCGACAACACGCCCCAGCAGGAAAAGCCTCAACAAGAGAGTTGTCCTCCGGCACCGGAACCGGCAGCAACTGTTCATACGCATATTCCGGAGTCGACTCCCGTACCGAACCGTACCGAACCGTCGTCGGCATTTGCTCCCGAAGGCAAACCGCATCCCGTACTGGGTGAGGTGATCAACGCCGGGAGCAAAACCGTCGGTGAGGCGATGGCCGAGACACCGAAGCACGACATAACCGAAAAGATCGTCCACAGCGACCATATCACCGATCTCAACCAGGCCATCGGCATCAACGACAAGTTCATCATGATCCGCGACCTGTTCAACGGCGACGGTTCCCGATACGATGCCGCCATAGCCGAACTGAACAAGTTCGACAACTTCGACGCGTGTCTGATCCATATCGCATCGCACTACCGTTGGGATCCCGACAGCGACGGAGCGAAGCTGCTCATGGAGATTCTCTCGCGCAAACTGTTGTAAAACGACAAACCAACCAGGCAAGCCATGTCGAAACTCTACATCGTCCCGACCCCGATAGGCAACCTCGACGACATCACGTTGCGGGCCATCCGCGTGCTCGAGGAGGTGGACTATATCCTGGCCGAGGATACCCGCACCACCTCCGTTCTGCTGCACCACCTGGGGATCGAAAAACGAATGTATTCGCACCACAAGTTCAACGAACACGCCACGGCAGCCTCGGTCGCCGAAGCGATCGGAGCCGGCAAAACCGTCGCCCTGGTCTCGGATGCCGGTACGCCGGGCATCTCCGATCCGGGGTTCCTGCTCGTCAGGACATGTCTCGAGGCAGGTATCGAGGTCGAAACGCTCCCGGGTGCCACGGCATTCGTCCCGGCTCTGATACAGAGCGGATTCCCGTGCGACAGATTCTGTTTCGAGGGATTCCTGCCCCAGAAAAAGGGCCGCAACAAACGTATCGAGGCCCTGCGCAACGAGGAGCGGACAATGATCTTCTACGAATCACCCTACCGGCTTGTCAAGCTTCTGCAGCAACTCGCCGAAACGATGGGTGCCGACCGTGAATGTTCCGTCTCGCGCGAGATATCGAAAAAATTCGAGCAGACCGTCCGCGGGACACTCGGAGAGTTGTGCGAACACTTCACGACCGAAGCCCCGCGCGGCGAATTCGTCGTAACGGTGGCTGGCTGTGCCAAAAACCGCCACACCGCCGAGCAGGACAGCCATTCGGATGGCGCGGACGACTCCACCTCCGAAAATGATTAACAGCCATAAAAACAGATATTCACGATGACCCAGAACAGTACCGAAAACCGTCCCCGACACTCACGCTGGCACGCCTTTGCAGAGTTCTTCACCGACCGCTTCAATCTCGAAGAGGACAAGGCCCAACGCGACGAGGTGGTTGAAAACATCAGCAAAGGTGTCGTATTCCGCGGGGTCAACCTCTGGATCCTGATCTTTGCGACCATCATCGCCTCGCTCGGACTGAATGTCAACTCCGCCGCCGTGATCATCGGCGCCATGCTCGTCTCACCGCTCATGGGGCCCATCATGGGTATCGGGCTGTCGCTGGGGATCAACGACTTCGACCTGCTCAAGAAGGCCCTGCGGAACTTCGGCCTCATGATAGCCGTTTCGATCATCGCCTCGACCCTCTACTTCTTCATCTCGCCGCTCAGCGACGCCCGCAGCGAACTCCTTGCCCGGACCGTCCCGACAACATATGACGTGCTGATAGCCTTCTTCGGCGGAATGGCCGGCATGATCGCCCAGACCCGCAAGGACCGCAACTCGACCGTAATCCCGGGTGTCGCTATCGCCACGGCCCTCATGCCGCCATTGTGTACCGCCGGCTTCGGCCTGGCTACCGGACAGTTCCGATTCTTCATCGGCGCATTCTACCTCTTCTGCATCAATACGGTCTTCATCGCTCTGGCAACCTACATCATGGTGCGGTTCCTCAAGTACGAGAAGAAGATCTACATCGACAAACAGCGCGAACGGTATGTGCGCCGCATTATCATGACCGTAACGCTCATCACATTCATCCCGAGCGTCATCATCGGGTTCCACATGGTGCGGGTATCGATCTTCGAGGCCACGGCCGACAAATTCGTCGCCCAGGCATTCAGGTTCGCCAACACCCGCGTCATCGAGTGCAAGAAAAGCTATCGCAGCCTCCCCGGCAAACAGTCCCAGATCGAACTGCTACTGTTGGGCGAACAGCTGCCCGAGAGCAGTATCGACAATGCCCGCGCCCAGATGGAGAGTTTCGGGTTGCACAATACGGTGCTCACGGTACACCAGTCCGGCGACTTCGAACACGAATCCTCGTCCGACATCTATTCGCTCCAGCAGGGATACTCGGAGCTTCTCGCCGAAAAGAACCGTCAGATATCCAGACTCACCTCGCAGCTCGACCATCTCAGCGACAGCTACTTCAATTCGGAGGAGATTGCCGGAGAGCTGCTTGCCATTACCGACGGCGTAAGCAAAATCACACTCTCGAAGAGCCGTGACTACATGGCGACCGACACCGTCAAGGCCGATACGTCGATCGTCTGCATCCTCACCGGCGACGGACAAACCCTGCCTCCCGATACGGCCCGGATCTCGAAGTGGCTCAAGGTGCGCTGCCGGGTCGATCACATAAAGATCTATCTCGAGGATTTCAAGGATAATACCCCAAAACAATGATCAGGGAAACAGTCATAGAAATCAGATACCATATGCTCATGGCTTCGTGCCGCGTCGTCGGGGTTCTGCCCGATTGGTTCACGTACGGTATTCTGGGACGTCTGCTATACTTTATTCTGTACCGTGTGGCCCGTTACCGAGTCAAGGTCGTCCGCAACAATCTGCTGCATGCCTTTCCGGAGATGTCGGAACAGGAGCGCAGAACCATCGAACGCGATTACTACAAGCATCTGGCCGATGTCTTCATCGACACCATCGACATGTCGAACATGTCGGCCGAAGAGATGCGCCGACGACTGACGGTCGACGATATCGACAACCAGCTGCGGGTCACCTCCGGAAAATCATGGATCGCCATGATGGCCCATTACGGCAGTTGGGAGTATTTCGGGGCCTATCAGCTGTACGATCCCGCCTCGCAGGTCGTCGGGGTCTACCACCCGCTTCACGACCCGGCTTTCGACAAATATTATCGCAAGATACGTTCGCGTTTCGGAGTACTTACGATTGCCAGGAACGATATGGTCCGCTTCTGCCTCAGACACCGGAACGGATACAACGGCCATCCGATCATATTCGGACTGATCGCAGACCAACGCCCCCCGCAGGAGGATCACAAACTGTGCTGCGAATTCCTCAACCGTCCGACCCACTTCTTTATGGGCAGCGACTGGCTGGCCCGCCGGGTCGGGCTTCCGGTCTACTTCATGCACGTCGACAAAACCGGACATTCCAGCTATCATATCTGGTTCGAGGAGCTCTACAACGGCACCGATCCGATCGAGGAGGGGGTGATAACGCACCGTTACGCACAGACGCTCGAAAAGATGATCCGGCGCAAACCGTATCTGTGGATGTGGTCGCACCGGCGCTGGAAGAGTGCCGACATGCTCGAAGCGCAACTCAAGGCTTCAGCCAGCCAACTGTCGGAAGAGCCGGCCGTCATGTCGGATGCGGAGTGCGGCGCTCCGGCGGCAGGACAAAACGATACGGCGGACAAATAATTCATGACTGAAGAGTGTAATCATATACGGATATGGACAAGGCTTCGATCGTAATACTCAACTGGAACGGACGCGCTCATCTGGAGCGCTTCCTGGGAAGCGTCGTGCGCAATACGCCCGCAGAGTATCCGGTGATAGTTGCCGACAACGGTTCGACCGACGATTCGCTCGAATGGCTGAGAGCAGCCTATCCCCGTGTCGGCATCATCACCCTCGACCGCAACTACGGTTTTGCAGGCGGTTACAACCGTGCCCTGGCGCAGGTCGAGTCGCAATACTACATCCTTGTCAACTCCGATGTCGAGACTCCCGAAGGGTGGTGCCAACCGTTGATCGAGTCTCTTGACAGCAATCCCGACCTCGGCGCCGTCGCCCCGAAACTGAAATCCGTCGACCATCCCGACCGGTTCGAATATGCCGGTGCGAGCGGCGGTTTCATCGATATTCTGGGCTATCCCTTCTGCCGCGGGCGGATTCTCGACAACATAGAGTGCGACCACGGTCAGTACGATACCCCGCGCCATGTCTTCTGGGCCAGCGGCGCAGCCTTCGCCTGCCGTGCCGAGGCTTTCAAAAAGTGCGGCGGATTCGACGAGGATTTCTTCGCCCACATGGAGGAGATCGATCTCTGCTGGCGGATGCAGGAGGCAGGATACAGGATCGGCGTCGAACCGCGCAGTACGGTCTTCCATCTGGGCGGAGGGACGCTCGACTCCTCCTCGCCCCGCAAAACACTCCTCAACCACCGCAACAACCTGTCAATGCTCTTCAAGAACATGCCGGCCGGTTATCTGTGGTGGGTTCTGCCGCTTCGGCTGGTGCTGGACGGCGTCACGGCGGCGACATACGCCATGCGCGGCAGGTGGAGACACGTCGCGGCAGTCTGGCAGGCACATTACGGATTCTACCGGCAGACAGGGAGTCTGCGGGCAAAACGCCGCGAAATCAGACGCAACCGACCTCCTCTGCCCGCGACGGTCTACCGCGGCTCGATCGTGATCCGCTACATGCTCGGCCGCAGGAGCTTCGGCAACATGATGGCGGAGCATTTCACACCACGGTCGGGTGCCGCCAAACAATAAGAGAACAAATTCAACAACAACCTTAATACTATCCGGTTATGCGAAATCTGGTCATAATACCCACCTATAACGAGAAGGAGAATGTCTCGGCCATGATAGACAAGGTCTTTTCGCTTGCAACGCCGTTCGACATCCTGATCATCGACGACAATTCGCCCGACGGCACTGCCTCAATCGTCAAACGTCGCCAGGAGGATTTCCCCGGCCGGCTCCACCTCATCGAGCGGAGCGGGAAACTGGGACTCGGCACGGCCTATCTGACCGGTTTCAGATGGGGCATCGAACAGAAATACGACTACATAGTCGAGATGGACTGCGACTTTTCGCACAATCCCGATGACCTGCCCCGCCTGATCGAGGCGGCCGAGGCCGGTGCCGATGTTGTCATCGGTTCGCGCTACGTGCAGGGTGTCAACGTCGTCAACTGGCCCATGTCCCGTCTGCTGATGTCCTACTGCGCCTCGATCTACGTCCGCACCGTAACCCGGATGCCCATTCACGATGCTACGGCCGGATTTGTCTGCTACTCGCGCCGCGTGCTCGAAACAATCGATCTCGACAACATCCGCATGAAGGGATACGGCTTCCAGATCGAGATGAAATATACCGCCTGGCGGCTCGGATTCCGGATCCGCGAGGTCTCGATCATCTTTGTCGACCGGGTCCTCGGCTCCTCGAAAATGAGCAGTTCGATCTTCGGCGAGGCCTTCTTCGGTGTCATCAAACTGCGTTTCCGGCGCATCGCTCCGGCAAAAAAGAGAAATAGCTGAAATGCATGCAATATTTTCGGCCTTAAACACGTCATTAACTAAGTATTGAATACTAACTAATATTTACCAATATCACATAAACCGAAATGAAACAGACCATTATCACCCTTACCGCCCTTGCAGCGCTCATGCTTGGGGGATGTGCGCGTTACATGACCTACTCGGACTACAAACTCGACGTCCAGTCGGGCGACCAGACGGCCAAGGTCACCACCTATGACGAAAGATACGGCACCGTATATTCGTTCTCGGACGAACTGTTCGACATGAGAGTTCAGGTTTTGTTGCAGAGCATCGCCGTCGAGATTGACAACAAGAGCGACCAGACTATTACCATTCCGGTAGCCCGTATCCGCTATACCGACAGCAACGGCGTCGAAAGCAGTGTAATCACCTCGTCCACGCCGATCGAAAAACGTATGGATACTCCGGCACCTGTCACGGTAGCTCCCGGACAGACGGCAACGCTCGATCTGGTACCGCTCAAGAATATCAGATTCTCGAAGTTCAACGGTTTCGAACGCGAGGAGATATTCCCTGACTTCAAAACCAAAAAAGCATTGGACAAAGACAAGAGTAAAATAATCGGCCAGAAGGTCAAACTGGCTGTCCCGATCCTGACCGGCGATAACGGGCAGATCGAAAAGCAGATCAGTTTCAAGGTCGAGGATATCCAGATCAAGTAATCCGGGGATTCTCGTCCGGCACCGTGCCCGACCGTTGAGGCGAACGTTCCGGCGACAGGTTCAGGCAATTCGGCCGTAAGGCCTCCCGAAACTGCCGGCGAATCAAGCCCCCCAGGGCAGACACGGTTCAAACAACGAATCAGGGCGGTCAGCATGTTGCTGATCGCCCTGATTCATATATTTTCACGTCACGCCAACGCCCTTAAAACTGCAACCCTCCTGCCCTATCTCACCTTATCCAACTACGGCAGACAGCATCTGACCGGCCGCACCTATCCACATATTACCCTATCACCTGTGGCTGCAAGATATCAAACTGCTGTCAATTACCGGACAACAACCTGTGGACGTCGTTTCCGTTGGCATAGACGAGCAATACCATCAGGATAAGCAGCCCCAGTATCTGCGCCCGTTCGAGGAACTTCTCGCTCGGTTTGCGGCGCGTCACCACCTCCCACAGCAGGAACAGCACATGCCCGCCGTCAAGAGCCGGTATCGGCAGCAGGTTCATCACCGCCAGAATGATCGAGAGCATGGCCGTCATATGCCAGAAGCGTTCCCAGTCCCATGTCGACGGGAAGACACTGCCTATGGCGATGATTCCGCCCAGCTCCTCATACATCTTGCTTCGCGGCGATACGATCAGCTTCAACTGTTCCCAGTAATTGCTGATCTCCACGCCGGTTCGCTTGAAACCCTCGGGTATCGACTCCCAGAATCCATAATGGCGCGTATGCAGCCTGAAGGGGTTGTTCAGCAAGACACCAATCGTTCCATCATCCGACACCGGTACCGACAACTCCCGGTTGACCGTTGTCCCGAGGCTGTCGCGAGCCACGGTCAATGCGACCGTCTGCCCTCGATACTGCTGCAGAAGCGGCGTACACTGGTCGTAATATCCGGCCGGCTGTCCGTTGATCGCCACGAACCGGTCGCCACGCTGCAACCCGGCCCCGATGGCCGACGAAGTTGCCACGCTGTCGACAACGAATGGCAGCCTCAACGAGAACAGTTCGGCATAACTGCGCGAGCGGCGCATCTCGATGATCCGATCGAGCGGAATGACAACCGTCTGTTCCGCCCCGTCGCGCAGGACCGTAACATGGCGGTCTTCATCCGTTATCAGGAGTTCGTTCAGGATCTCGTCGAGGTCATCTATCGCATGGCCGTTGATCGCCACGATCCGGTCGCCATCCTCGAATCCGAGCTCCTTGCCCTCGTCGCTCCAGACGAATCCCCAGCGTGCATCCGACACCGGCATATACCGTTCGCCCCATACATAGCTTATCCCGCAATAGATCGCCACGGCCAACAGCACATTCATCACCACGCCGGCCACCATGACAATCAACCGCTGCCAGGCCGGTTTCGACCGGAATTCGTCGGGTTTTGGCGGAGCGGCCATCTGTTCGGTATCCATGCTTTCGTCGATCATGCCGGCGATCTTCACGTAACCGCCCAGCGGGACCCATCCCAAACCGTATTCGGTCTGGCCCCGACGGAATTTGAACAGCGAAAACCACGGATTGAAAAATATGTAGAACTTCTCTACCCTGATCCTGAAAATGCGGGCCGCAATGAAATGTCCCAGTTCGTGAACCACCACCAGCAGCGTCAGGCTCAACAGGAACTGGACGATCTTGATCAATATATCCATCTACTTTTGTTTATCATGTTTTGTTTCGCCGCGGCGGGGTCACTTCCTGAAGGCCGCCCGAGCGATATACTCCGCGGCCAGACGCCGCGCTTCGGCATCGCACGCCGCATAGTCCTCCAGCGACGGCCGGGCGACGAATCCGCAATGTCCCAATGCATGTCCTATAGCCGCCACAATGTCGTTGTAACGGATACGGCCGCCAAGGAATGCAGCCACGGCAACCTCATTTGCACCGTTCATCGTGCAGGCCGCCGTACCGCCCCTGCGCAGAGAGTCGTATGCAATGTCGAGCGCCGGATACTTCACCCGGTCGACCGCCTTGAATGTCAGCGCACCGGCCGTCAGCAGATCCAACCGGTCGTCGTCGCGGCGAAACCGGTACGGGAACGACAACGCATAGCTGATCGGCAGCCGCATGTCGGGACGCCCCAACTGTGCCTTCACCGACCCGTCCTCGAACTCCACCATCGAGTGGACGATCGACTGCGGGTGTATCATGACATCGATCTGCTCGGGTGCAACATCAAACAACCATCGTGCCTCGATCACCTCGAAACCCTTGTTGACCATCGTCGCACAGTCGATCGTGATTTTGGCCCCCATCGACCAGTTCGGATGGCGCAGGGCGTCTTCTTTTTTCATGCCGGAAAGCTGTGCGCGGTCCATGCCGTAAAACGGACCTCCGGAACAGGTGAGAAGTAGGCGCCTGATCTGCGATTTGTCGTGGTTTCCCATCAGGCACTGGAAGATTGCCGAATGCTCGGAGTCGACGGGGATGATTTCCGCGCCGTATTTTTTTGCCTGCTCCATGACAAGCTCGCCCGCGCAGACCAGGGTTTCCTTGTTGGCAAGGGCAATGCGCTTTTTCTCCCGGATGGCGGCAAGCGTGGGCTTGAGCCCGACCATGCCGGACACTGCCGTGACGACGGTGTCCGCTTCGGGAAGACTTGCCGCGGTCACAAGACCCTCAAGTCCCAGCACGACTGTTATATTCATATCCGAAAGACGCGCCTTTAATTCCTGATATGCGCGCTCGTCCATCATTGCCGCAAGGCGCGGGCGGTATTTGCGGCACTGCGCCTCGAGCCGGTCCACATCGCGGTTCGCGGTGAGCGCGGCGACGCGCAGGTTCAGCTGATCTGCAACGTCCAGCGTCTGTCTGCCGATGGAG
>URTU01000066.1 GCA_900550925.1 uncultured Alistipes sp.
CAGCCACGCCGCCGACATGGCAAAGACAAAGATCAGGGCCGCCGCCAGCGGCAGCAGCCCGACGGGGGTGAGAACCGAATATCGGCCTCCGACATTGTCCGGAATAACGAAGGTCTCATATCCCTCCTTGTCGGCCATGGCCTTGAGCGCGCCGTGTTTCTCGTCGGTTATGGCCACGATCCTTTGCGCAGCGGCCTGTTTGCCGTATCGTTGCTCGATCTCCCGCTTGATGATCCGGAAAGCGATGGCAGGTTCGGTTGTGGTTCCCGATTTCGAGATCACGATTGCGGCTATCGAATACTCCTTTACGGCCTCCAGCAGTTCGTATGTGTAGTCTTCGCTGATGTTCTGGCCGGCAAAAAGCAGTATGGGTTTGTTCCGTTTGCGGTGCAGCAGCGGGAATGAGCCGCTCAAGGCTTCACTTACGGCTTTGCCGCCCAGATACGAACCTCCTATGCCGATGCATATGATTACGTCGGCCAGTCCGGTGATACGTCGGGCCGATTGTTTGATGGCGTTGAGGAGTCCTTCGGATGTTGCCGACGGCAGGTCGACCCATCCCAGAAAGTCATTGCCGATGCCCTGGTGCGTACGGAGCAGCGTATTGCATTTGGCTGCCTCGGTTTTCATCTGTTCGGAGATCTCGACCGAAGTTTTCGAGATATCGAGTTTTATGATCTCCTGTTTCATATCAGTTTAGTTGTTAAAGATTTCATTGCTTTTGCAGCCGGGACGCCGCGATAAAGTATGTCATAGACGGTGTCGGCGATAGGCATTTCGACGTTATAGCGGCAGTTTATGTGATGGATGCATTCGGCGGCGAAATAACCTTCGGCAACCATCCCGAGTTGGAGGTGTGCAGCCTTGACGGAGTATCCGCGGCCGATCATCATTCCGAAACGGCGGTTGCGGCTGAAGAGCGAATATGCCGTTACGAGCAGGTCGCCCAGATAGGCCGAAGCACCTGTCTGTCGTTCGTCCGGATAGGTCTCTGACAAAAATCGGTCCATTTCGATCGAGCAGTTTGCGATCAGTACGGCCGTGAAGTTGTCGCCGTATCCCAACCCCGATGCAATGCCTACGGATATGGCATAGATGTTTTTGAGAACGGTGGCGTATTCGATTCCGTAAATGTCCTTTGATAGAACGGTGCGGATATATTTTGTCGTGATCTTTTTGCGCAGGGTCTGGGCGTTGTCGATGTCGCTGCAGACGACTGTCAGATAGGAGAGGCGTTCGAGGGCGACCTCTTCGGCGTGGCAGGGCCCGGTAACGATTCCGATTCGGCCGAACGGCACCTGGTAATTGTTGTGGATATATTCGGCCACGGTAACGTATTCATCGGGGACGATGCCCTTGATTGCCGAAACGATGAACTTGTCGGCCAGCGAGACGGTCATTTCGGAGAGCGTCTTCTTGAGATATGCCGAAGGTGTTGCCAGGATTACGACGTCGGCCTCCTGTACGATCCGGTCGATGTCCTGGGATATGTACAGGCGAGAGGTGTCGAATTCGACATCGCTCAGATATTTTGGGTTATGGCCGTCGAGGCGTATGCCGTCGGCGACCACCGGATTGCCAATGTGCCAGCGTACGAGTCGTTCGTTTTCGGTTAATATTTTGACCAGAGCCGTACCCCAACTGCCGTATCCTATTACGGCACATTGTGCCTGGTCGTTTAATTTGAAGTTCATTAAAGACTCGTTTAAAATGTTTTACAAATTTAGGTAAAAAATCGCAAGAACCATATAATAAATCTTCTCTTTTTTCTGCCTTCGAAATTTGGTGGAAGAGATATTTTGAAATACTTTTGTGTGAGGGAAAAACCTTCGTATGAGCAGCTGTTTTTCCGAGGCTTTTATTTGACGAAAATAGGTCGCCGTGAAGCTGTTCGCATGTGGAAGACGCACGGTGCGTCGGTCGGATTCGATAACTCTTAAACGCAAATAAAGTGAAACGAATAAAAAGTGCTTTGATATCTGTCTATTATAAGGACGGACTCGATGAAATTGTACGTACATTGGCGGCTGCCGGCGTCAAGATATACTCTACCGGCGGAACGCTGGATTTCATAACGGCCCTTGGGGTCGATGCCACGGCGGTGGAGAAGCTGACCGGCTATCCGTCGATTCTGGGCGGCCGCGTCAAGACCCTGCACCCGAGCGTGTTCGGCGGCATCCTGGCGCGACGCGACAATGAAGGCGACCTGAAACAGATGGCCGAATATTCGATTCCGGAGATAGACCTGGTGATAGTCGATCTCTATCCATTCGAGGCGACGGTGGCAAGCGGAGCCGAAGAGCAGGATGTGATCGAAAAGATAGATATAGGCGGTATTTCGCTCATCCGGGCGGCTGCCAAGAACTACAAGGATACGGTCATCATCCCTTCGGTGGCACAGTATGGCGAACTGCTCGAGCTGTTGCGCGGCCAGGATTGCTCGACCACTTTGGAGCAACGCCGCCGTTTTGCAGCCCTGGCTTTCGGTGTCAGCTCGCACTACGACAGCGCAATCTTCAACTATTTCAACCGCAAGGAGCAGCTGCCGGCACTGCGCTTGAGCTACAACGGCGGCATGGCGCTGCGTTACGGCGAGAACCCCCATCAGAAGGCCTCGTTCTTCGGCGACGTGTCGGAGGTGTTCGAGAAGCTGCACGGCAAGGATATTTCGTACAACAACCTGCTCGACATAGATGCCGCGCTGGGATTGATCGGCGAGTTCTGGAACGACGATCCGACCTTCGTGGTCATGAAGCATAACAACGCCTGCGGTGTGGCTACCCGTCCGACTCTGCTTGAGGCATGGACTGCGACACTGGCCTGCGATCCGGTATCGGCATTCGGCGGCGTGCTGGTCTGCAACCGCAAGGTCGATGTTGCTACGGCCAACGAGGTGAACAAGCTCTTCTGCGAGGTATTCATGGCGCCCGATTTCGAACCGGAGGCACTCACGATCCTCGAAAGCAAGAAAAACCGTATCCTGCTGCGCCTGAAGAATATCGAACGGCCGGCCATGCAGTACCGTTCGCTGTTGAACGGCGTGGCGGCTCAGGAGCGCGATGCCAAGTTGGGCGGATTGGACTCGACGCCCGAACAGAAGACCGAATGCGGCGTGAATGAGGCTCAGATGGCCGATCTGATATTTGCGAACAAGATCGTCAAGCACTCCAAGTCGAATGCTATCGTGCTGGCCAAGGGTGCACAGCTCTGTGCGAGCGGCATAGGACAGACTTCGCGTGTAGATGCTCTGCGCCATGCCATCGAAAAGGCCCACTCGTTCGGGTTTGACCTGCACGGGGCCGTGATGGCGAGCGATGCCTTCTTCCCGTTTGCGGACTGCGTCGAGATCGCACATGGCGAGGGTGTGGATGCCATCATCCAGCCGGGCGGTTCGATCCGCGACCAGGAGAGCATCGACTATTGCAACGCCAATGGCATGGCGATGCTGTTCACCGGGCTGCGCCATTTCAAACACTGATTTTATCCGGCAGGGTTGCCAAGCCGGTTGGGAAACAGAAAACAAGGAGATCGAGATATGGGAATTTTTTCGTTGACGCAGGAGTTGGCCATAGATTTGGGAACGGCCAATACCTTGATAATGCATAACGGCAAAGTGGTTGTCGATGAGCCGTCGATCGTGGCTCTGGACGTGCATACGAACAAGCTGATGGCGATCGGCCATCAGGCCCGGATGATGCACGAGAAGACACATCCGAACATCAAGACCATACGTCCGTTGAAGGATGGCGTGATAGCCGATTTTACGGCCGCCGAACTCATGATCCGCGGCCTGATCAACAAGGTCAAGACAAACAGTCACCTCTTTGCGCCGTCGTTGAAGATGGTGATCGGCATACCGTCCGGTTCGACCAATGTCGAGATACGTGCGGTGCGCGATTCGGCCGACAGGGCCGGCGGCCGTGAGGTATTTCTGATTTACGAACCTATGGCGGCGGCCCTCGGTGCCGGGCTCGATGTCGAGGCGCCGGAGGGACACATGGTGATAGATATCGGCGGCGGAACCTCCGAAATCGCCTGCATTTCGCTGGGCGGTCTGGTCTGCTCGGAGAGTATCAATGTTGCCGGCGATGTCTTTACGGCCGACATTCAGTCCTATGTGCGCCAGCAGCACAACATACGTATCGGCGAGCGTACGGCTGAAGCGATCAAGTGTTCGATCGGAGCGGCTGTACCGGAATTGGATGAGGAACTCGATGAGTTCGAGGTGACGGGTCCCAACCTGCTGACCTCGCTGCCGCAGACCATCTCTCTGAATTACCACGAGATAGCTTATGCTCTGGAGAAGTCGCTCGTCAAACTCGATGCAGCCCTGATGAAGGTGCTCGAGGAGATGCCGCCCGAGTTGTATGCCGATATCTTCAAGAATGGTATCTATCTGACCGGTGGCGGTGCCCTGATAAAGGGTCTGAGCAAACGTCTCAGTAAGAAGACCAACATTCCGTTCATTGTGGCCGAAGATCCGTTGCGTGCAGTGGTCCGCGGTACGGGAATAGCCCTGAAGAATACCGGCCGCTTCTCGTTCCTGATGCGGTAGTCGCAGCGAGGGGGCTTTCCGCGCTGGAGGTCGCCAGAAAAGAAGACAATCCGGGCCGGAGATTTCTAAAAACGAAGTCCCGTCTGGACAGGAGACCGCCAGAACCGGGGGCTGCTGAAAAAGAAGGCAGACGGGAAAGGCGGTGGCAGGATCGGAAGCCGCTACAGGAATTGGGCTCCGCCGGGAGCGGAGGATATTATTCAAAAACAACGACAGGCACATACTGTAATATATGCGCCTGTCGTTTGGGTTTGAGACAACGCTTGAATTGGTCGGGGATGCGTTGCGGCCGTGCGAAATATTACGCGATATGCAGAAACTGATATTGTTCATCAAACGGGTTTATGTTCCGCTGCTGTTCATCATTTTCGAGATAGTGGCGGTGCGCTACTATGCCCATTCGAGCAGCTATGCCGAGGCCCGTTTGCTGACGGCATCCAACAGGATCGTAGGCGGTGTTTACGGGGCGATATCCGGAATCGGTGACTACTTCGGTCTGCGCCGCGAAAACATGCTTCTGCTCGACGAGGTGGCCCGGCTGAACAATGAACTGACCCGTTATCGCGAAAACGAGGTTTATCAGCTCCTCGACTCGCTCGGAAGCGAAATAGAGACCAAATATACCTATATGACGGCCCGCGTGATCCGCAACAGTGTCGGCCGGATGCGCAACTTCATTACCCTGAACAAGGGGCTGCGCGATGGGGTTGAGACCGACATGGCCGTGCTGACCCCTTCGGGAGCGATGGTCGGGTATGTGATCAGCTGTTCGGAGCGTTATGCCGTTTGCATCTCGATCCTGAATGTCGACTTCAATGCGAGCGGCAAGCTGGCGGGCGACGGACATTCGGGATCGATCTACTGGGACGGCAAGTCGACCGAAAATGTCCAGATGCACGAACTGTCGAAATATGCGGCCGTTGAGGTGGGCGATACGGTTGTGTCGACCGGCTATTCGCACTTCTTCCCGGAGGATGTCGCGATAGGTTACGTGACCTCGGTGTCGGCCGATCAGACAACCTCGTCATATGATCTGGAGCTGCGCCTGGCGGCCGACATGACGCGGTTGAACGATGTGGTGCTGATAAAGAATGTCGATCTGTACGAATTGGAGGCCCTGGAGGCCGAAGCCGATTCGATATATCAAATCAGATAGGAGAATGGTGTTATGATGCGGCGAATGTTAGATTATCTGTTGTTGTTTCTGGTTGTGGTGGTGTTGCAGGTGTTCCTGTTCGACAATCTCGATACGGGCCTCTATCTGCATCCGATGATCTACATGGCATTCATACTGCTGCTGCCGGTCGAGACTGTCCCGATACTGGTGCTTCTGCTGGGACTGGCTACGGGCGTTACGGTGGATCTGCTGACCGGCGCCGCCGGATTGAATACGCTCTCGGTACTTCCCGTGGCATTCATGCGCGGGGCGGCATTGCGGCTCACCTGCTCGAAGGACAGCATCTCGGATGGCGGAATACCGTCGGTGCGGCGTTTGGGTAAGAAGGGCTTTTTGCGCTACATCATACTTGCGGTGACGGTCCATGCACTGATATATTTCATCATGGAGCGCGCCTCGATGGATTATTTCCTGTTGACGCTGTTGCGTGTGCTGATCAGCAGCACGGTAACGGTATTGCTCGTATATTTCACAGCCAAGATCTTCACAACACAGGTGTCTAATACGGTATGACGGAGTCGAGAGAGGGCTATATGCGGATGCGGACACTGCAGGCAATTGTTCTGTTGCTTGTGGTGGTTATGCTGGGCCGGCTGTTCTACATCCAGGTGGTCGATGACCGTTACAAGGAGATGGCGGCCAACAATGCCTTGCGCCATGAGGTTCAGTACCCGCCGCGCGGCGAGGTGTTCGACCGTAACGGCGAATACCTGGTTCAGAGCCGCGAGTGCTACGACCTGATGGTGATTTACAGCGAGATCGACAAGCATGGGTTCGATACCGTGCGCATGTGCGACGTGCTGGGACTTTCGCGCGGGAAACTCGAAAAAGAGCTGGCCAATGCCCGGATGCGCCCCCGTGCGCCCCGCGTCGTGACCAACTATATTTCGAAAGAGGACAAACTCCGTTTCGACGAGTGCAATTTCCGCGGTTTCTATACGGTCTACCGCACCGTGCGCCACTACCCCCGCCAGATCGGAGGCAACCTGCTGGGCTATGTGGGCGAGGTGACGCCCAACATGCTCAAACGCTACCCCTCCTACAAGGCGGGTGACTACGTGGGCATCAGCGGCGTGGAGTCGGCCTATGAACCCGAACTGCGCGGCACGAAGGGGGTCAAGGTTCTCGAACGCGACACGCACGGCGCCATCAAGGGCTCCTACATGAACGGGATGTACGACTCGCTGCCCGTCCCGGGCAGCTATCTTGTCAGTACGATCGACGCCCGGCTGCAGCTGCTCGGCGAGGAGTTGATGCGGGGCAAGGTGGGGGCCGCCGTGGCGATCGAGCCTTCGACGGGCGAGATCCTGATGATGGTCTCCTCGCCGACCTATGACCCCGACGAGCTGGTGGGGCGTGAGCGCGGCAACCACTACATGGAGCTGCTGCGCAACAAGCGCCAGCCGCTCTACAACCGGGCCGTGCAGTCGAAATTCTACCCGCCCGGCTCGACCTTCAAGATCGTGCAGGGGCTCATCGGACTGCAGGAGGGGGTGCTCAAACCCTCGGATCTGCATGAATGCCACGGAGGCTATCAGGTCGGCCGCCGCAAGATGAAGTGCCACGCCCATCCGTCACCGATCGACCTGCGCTTCGCCGTGGCCACCTCGTGCAACGCCTACTTCTGCTATGTCTTCCGCGACATCCTCGACAATCCGAAATACGGGAACGTCAAGGACGGATTCGATGTGTGGCGCAAATATGTCGAGAGTTTCGGCTTCGGCCGCAAGCTGGGCTCCGACTTCCTCGACGAGGGGAGCGGCTATGTTCCCGACCGGGCCTTCTACGACCGCACCTACCGCGGCTCATGGAATTCGCTGACGCTGCTCTCGCTGTCGATCGGTCAGGGCGAGCTGGGCTGCACGCCGCTCCAGCTGGCCAACCTCGCGGCGATCGTCGCCAACCGCGGCTACTACTACATTCCGCACATCGTCAAGCGGGTCGAGGGGCGTGATTCGCTCGACCGCCGCTTCTACGAACGGCATTACACGATGGTCGCGCCCGAGCATTTCGAGCCGATCGTCGAGGGCATGTGGCGGGGCGTGAACGTCGGCGGAACCTCGACGATGGCGCGTCTCGACGGCTGGGATGTCTGCGGCAAGACGGGTACGGCCCAGAACCCCCACGGCGCCGACCACTCGACCTTCCTCTCGTTCGCGCCGAAGGACAATCCGAAGATCGCCATCTCGGTCTATGTCGAGAACGGGCGCTGGGGCGCCTCGGCGGCCCTTCCCATCGCGAGCCTGCTCGAGGAGTACTATCTGACGGACACGATCCGGCGGCCGGCTTTGCTGGAATATGTCAAGAATCTGAAAATCAGCTATCCGTATTATGACAAGTAACCGCAGCAACGGCATATTCTACGGGGTGGACCTGGTGACGGTGATCCTCTACGTGCTGATCGTCATCGCCGGGTGGCTGTCGATCACGTCGGCCTCCTACGACGAGACTTCGCCCGCTCTCTTCTCCTTCTCGCACTTCTACATGAAACAGCTGGTGTGGGTCGGTGTGGCGTGGGCCGTGGCCGTTGTCGTGCTGCTGCTCGACGAACGGTTCTATCACATGTACGCCTACCCGGCCTACTTCGTGGGGCTGGCGATGCTCGTGGCTGCGCTGCTGTTCGGCCGTGAGGTGAACGGCGCGAAGGCGTGGTTCGAGTTCGGTTCGTTCCGCGTGCAGCCCGTCGAGTTTGCCAAGATCGCCACGGCGCTGGCCCTGGCCCGTGTGATGAGCGAATATTCGTTCTCGATCAACCGGGTCGGGGACCTTTTCCGGGTGGGGATGGTCATCTGTACGCCGCTGCTCATCATCGTGCTGCAGAACGACACCGGATCGGGCATCGTCCTCGGTTCGTTCCTCTTCGTGCTCTACCGCGAGGGGCTGAACAAGTGGCTCTGCATTCCACTGCTGTTCATCGCCGCGCTGTTCATCTTCTCGTTCCTGCTTTCGCCGATGGTGCTGCTTGTGTCGCTCATCCTGGTATGCACGCTCTCGGAGGCGATGATGCACGGACAGTGGCGTTCGCGGATCATCTACCTGGCTTCGCTCGGGATGGGGAGCATCCTGCTGTGTCTGGTCATGGGGCTCATCGCCCCCGGGACGCTCGATCTCTACCACAGCCTGCTCATCGTCACGCTGCTTTCGCTGGTCGTGGTGGTCATCTATGCCTTCCGGGCCAACCTTTCGCACCTGTTCATCACACTGGGGCTCTTCGTCGGGTCGCTTGTCTTCCTGCCCACCACCGACTACATTTTCAACTCGATCCTCAAGGAGCACCAGCAGAACCGCATCTTGAGTTTCCTGGGCATCATCAACGACCCCCAGGGTGTGGATTACAACGTCAATCAGTCGAAGATCGCCATCGGCTCCGGCGGTTTCTGGGGCAAGGGCTTCCTCGAGGGGACGCAGATCAAGTACGGCTTCGTTCCCGAGCGCCATACCGATTTCATCTTCTGCACGGTAGGCGAGGAGTGGGGCTTCGTGGGCTCCGTGGTGGTGCTGACGCTGCTATGTATGCTGATCCTCCGGCTGATGCGCATGGGCGAACGGCAGCAGGAACCCTTCGGACGGGTCTATTGCTACAGCGTGGCGTCGATCCTGCTCTTCCATGTCTTCGTCAATGTGGGCATGACCGTCGGCCTGATGCCCGTCATGGGCATCCCGCTTCCGTTCATGAGCTACGGAGGTTCGTCGCTCATTGCATTTACGATTCTGTTGTTCATCGCCGTGCGGCTCGATGCCTCGACGCGGCAATTCACCCTCAATAAATTCTGACCCAAATGATTGCTTACAATCCCCGGGGCCTCGCTCCGCAGGAGGTCGCCGCCAGCCGCGAGCGGCACGGCGACAATGTCATCACGCCGCCGAAGGATGCTTCGGCCTGGCTGCTTTTGCTCGACAAGTTCCGCGATCCGATCATTCGGATTCTGCTCCTTGCCGCGGTGCTGTCGCTGGTTATCGGTTTCATCCACCGGGACTTCACCGAATCGATCGGCATCATCTGCGCGATCATCCTCGCCACGTGTGTCGGTTTCTGGTTCGAGTGGGACGCGCAGCGCCGTTTCCGGCGGTTGAACCAGGTGAACGACGACATTCCGGTGAAGGTGATGCGCGACGGTGCGATCCGTGAGATTCCGCGCCGGGAGGTCGTGGTCGGCGATGTGGTCTACATCGAGAGCGGCGAGACGGTTCCGGCCGACGGCGAGCTGGTCGAAGCCGTGTCGCTGAAGATCAACGAATCGACCCTCACGGGCGAGCCCGAAGTGGACAAAACGGTGGACGAAGCCCACTTCGATCCGGAGGCGACCTATCCGTCGAATGTCGTGATGCGCGGGACGACGGTGGCCGACGGCTATGGCGTGCTGGTGGTCACGGCCGTGGGTGACGGTACCGAGGCGGGCCGCGTTACCGAGCAATCGACCGTGCAGAACGACGAGCCCACCCCGCTGGACCGCCAGCTGACACGCCTTTCGCAACTGATCGGGCGGATCGGCATCGGACTTTCGATCCTGATCTTCTGTGTGATGGTCGGCAAGGCCCTTTTCTTCGGTGACCTGCTGCAGCAGGACTGGCTGACGATTTCGCAACAGGTGCTCCACATCTTCATGATCTCGGTGGCCATCATCGTGATGTCGGTGCCCGAAGGTTTGCCGATGTCGATCACGCTGTCGCTGGCCATGTCCATGCGGCGGATGCTCAAGACGAACAACCTGGTGCGGAAGATGCATGCCTGCGAAACGATGGGCGCCGTGACGGTGATCTGTACAGACAAGACCGGTACGCTGACGCAGAACAAGATGCACGTGCAGGAGCTGGTGCGTTACGACGCACTTCCGGAACATGATTTCGCCGAGGTCGTCGCCTTGAATTCGACGGCGTTCCTCGATGCCGAGGGGCGCATCATCGGAAATCCGACCGAAGGCGCCCTGCTCGAGTGGCTGCGTGGTCGCGGCGAGGAGTACGAACCCTTGCGGCGCGGGGCGTCGATCGTCGATCGGCTGACCTTCTCGACCGAGCGCAAGTATATGGCAACGATCATCGAGAGCGGCGTCTCGGGCCGGCGCCTGCTCTGCGTGAAGGGTGCCCCGGAGATCGTGCGGGGCATGTGCGTGGCCGACGGGCTCGATGCCGAGGTGTCGGCCCGGCTGCTCGACTTTCAGAACCATGCCATGCGTACGCTGGCCATCGCCTGGGCCGAGACATCCGAGACCGACTGCCTGCGGGCCGTGGCGGCCGGAGG
>URTU01000067.1 GCA_900550925.1 uncultured Alistipes sp.
ACAAGTGGGCCGAGGTGCTCGAGGCCGATGCCTTCTCGCTCTTCAAGGAGAAGGGTATCTTCAACCGCGAGGTGGCCGACTCGTTCCGTGAGAACATCCTCTCGAAGGGCGGAACGGAGCACCCGATGAAGCTCTACGTCGCCTTCCGCGGCCACAAGCCCGAGACGCGCGCCCTGATCGAGAAGATGGGTCTCGGCAAGTAACGGATCGGACGGTCTCGGATTGCACCGTCAAAGAGGCTGCCCCGTCGGGAGCAGCCTCTTTTTCGTGCGGCGGTACGGCGGTGCAGTGAACCAGTTGTTTTGGACTGTCGCTTGGGCGCGGGAACCGCCTCCTGCCATCCTCCGCCTCTTGAGCGCCGAGCTCCCTCTACCTTGCTGTCGGTTTTGGCGGAACCTTGTTTTATGCGGCCGGGTTCTGGTGAGGGCAGCCGGTGTCTTCTGGATTGCCGTTTTAGAAGGTGATGGTGCACTCGCCGTGTGCATGAAAAAACCGTCTGCGGAGGGCAGACGGTTTTTTCGTATGCGGATTCGGATCTCCCGGATCAGAAGGTCTCCAGTACGAAGCCGGCATTGAGCAGTTCGCTCCAGTTCGAGTCGCTTCGGTACTGCTCTGCGAGAGCGGCCGGTACGCGCAGCTTCTTCGTCGTGCCTTCGGCTACGGACGTGCCGACATTCTCCAGGGTGTCGCCGCTGATTTCAACGACCGCGTCGGGGTTGAGCAGCGTGATTTCGGCCAGCGCCGTGCAATTCTGGAAGCACGTCTTGTCGATGGTCGCAACGGATGCGGGTACCGTGACGGTGGGCAGGGCCGTGCAGTCGCGGAAGGTCGAAGCGTCGAGTGTCTTGATGCCGTCCGGGAGCTTCACATAGGTCAGGGCCGTGCAGCTGTCAAAGGCGCTGTCCGAGATGGAGGTGACGCTGTTCGGGATGATGATGCTCTTGAGTGACGAGCAGCCCTTGAAGGCCTTGCCGCCGATGGTCTCGAGCGTTTCGGGCAGGGTGACTGAAGTCAGATTCGTGCAGCCGGTGAATCCCGGGTTGTTGATCTTCGTCATGCCCGAGGGCAGGATGATGCTGCCCAGCGCGGTGTTGCCCTTGAAAATTCCTCCCAGACCGAACTCGCCGTCGAAGCTGATGTTCGAGAGATCGACGTCGATGGGGTCCGTGCCGCCCTGTGCGGCGTACATGCGTTTGACAAGTGCGTCAATGACGGCCAGCTGTCCGCCGTCCCGGTCGAACTGAACGTCCTTGGTTGCGTTGGCCGCGAAGTAGAGGTCACTGCCCATGCTCGTGAGCTGCTCTTCGCTCATGTTGATCGTGATGGTCCCGTCGGCGTTTTTGGTATAGATCGTGTCGAAATTGACCCAGCGGTCACCCAGACGGACGGCGAAGTCGGCGTCGGCAGGGAATACCATCGAATCATTGGACTGTACCTCGATGGTCATGGCATAGCCCTTGCCGGACTGGAAGGCCGTACCGGCCTTGGCACGTGCGACCATTGAATAGGATGTGTAGCTTTTGGTCCCGTCGCCGTTGTCCTTCTCACGCGTAACCAGACCGCGGAAACGCAGCGGACGGTCGCTCAGATCGACCGGCAGCATGACGGCGTAGAACTTGCAGGCGTTCTCCTTCGAGGTGTAGCCGGTGATGTCGAGGCCGCTCGAAGTGCTGCTGCCCAGCTGGAAGTTGATCGTGTGCGACGAGCCGTCGATGATCGCTCCCGTACCCATGTTGACGGTGTAGTTGCCTGCGATGGGACCGTCCTGATCCTCGGTGTACATCTTCAGCTGCGAGAGGTAGATCTTCTCGCCCTCGGCCACCTGATCCGTCGTGTAGAGCTTCAGCTGCAGGTAGGCAAGCACCGGCTGGAACTGGAAGTGAACCTCGCTGTACCGGGTAAGGCCGGTCGTCTCGGCGATGCAGAGCTGGCTTTCGGCGTAGGAGGTCTCGTTCTGGTTGACCGGCAGCGTGAAGGTCACCGCCTCCGAGTTGTTGCTCTGGTGGATGGTGTGGTGCGTTTCGTTGTAAGGATAGTAGGCGCGGAAGTCGTGGGTCTCGGCGCTCTCGTTCCAGACAAAGCCTTCTGGAGTGACGAAGATGGCTCCTCCGCTCTCGGTGGCGCTGCCATAATTAAAAATGCCCCAGTTGTCGCCGGTTGCCTGGTGGTAATAGACGCCGAGCTGCTCCGTTCCATTCCATGTGAGGGCTCCGAAGTTGTCGCCCTTGAATTCGGCGCGGCTCGACGGGCTGGAGGTGTCGTAGCCCGCATTGTGGGCCGTAACGGTGATGGGCGTACCCTTCTGTTCGGGACCTTCGGGCGTTACGTCCGGATTCTTGGCACACGAGAAGGCGGTCAGAACTCCAAGCAGAAATATAAGCTGTTTCATGGTCATGCGGTTTTTTGACGGTTTGCTATTCGGGCCAGTCGGTGTCTTCCCACGATACGGCTTCAACGGTTCCTGCCGTGGTGCTCTGGGCAAAGCCTTTTTCGATTTGTACGTGCACGATCTGCATGTCGGGTGCTTCATACGGCATCCGCTGCAGAAGGTCTCCCCCCCCCCATGCGGAGGTTCATCTGTTTGGTAGCGGTTTGCATGATGGTAACTTTTTTAACCTATATAAAATTCGGCTGCAAAGGTACTCTTTCTTTGATGCGCCGACCCGGATTTTTTGTCAAAAAAGAGGGAATAATAGCCGAAAATGCCCGGTTTGAGGGGCTGACCCGATTGAAAGATGCGTGTCGGGTGGACGTTTGTGGCTGTTTGTACGGTCGGATCGGTTTTGGGGCGTTCCCTCCCCGGGAACGGGTTCCGGGGGTCTTTGCGCTCTGTCGCACGGCAGCTTCCGAAGGATGGAATGCCTGGTTCCCTCTGTCGGGCGGACAGGGTTGCGAGGCGCCGGATGCCGGAGTGTCAGGAGCGTATCGCGGTGGAGGAATGTCGGGGCTTCGCGTGACACGCACCACCTCCCGTACAATGTGCGGCGGGCGGAGTGTGCCCTCCTTTGGTTGTTCGGTCCCGGACCGGAGTGCTGTCGGGAGTTCCGGCCGGTGCGAGATGTTGGGCGGATTTGTTGGGCAGGTTGTTTGCGCCGGCATTGCCGGTCCGGACCGATGTGTTCAGCCGAGAGGGTCGGTTGATTGTCGCCTGCCCGGGCTGCCCGGCTTGTCCGGTCGTTCGGGGTTGTCCGGTCTTGCGTGCCCGATTTGTCCGGTCTGTGTCAGATTTGCCCGGCTTGTCCGGCTTGTCCGGTTGTTCAGAGTTGTTCGGTTTTTGCCTGTCCGGCTTTTGTCAGTTCGGACAGCCCGGCCAGTCCGGTCAGTTTGTTCCGCCCGGTGCGGTCCTTCGCGGCCGGCTTTTCGGTCGGGCCGCCCCCTTTTGCTATTCGTCTATTCGTCCCGTCCGGCCTTCTCTGTCCCGTCCGGCCTTCTCTGTCCCGCCCGGTCTTTTCCTAACGCCTGTCCCGTCGGTCCCGCCTGTCACTCCTGTTGCAGTTTGCCCCGCCACTTTTTTCATCCTGCCACCGCTCGGAAGGTCGGCGGCCGGTGTAGGGCGAGGCCTGCAAACGGAGGGAAAGAATCTGGGGTGGGGAAACTTGGGGGGGGCTGTCTGGGGCTTGATGACGCCTGAAAATACCAGAAGACGCCCGCAAACGAAAAACCCGCAATTGGCTGACTGCGGGTTTTCGGTGTTGAGCTACCTGGATTCGAACCAAGAATAACAGGACCAGAATCTGTTGTGTTACCATTACACCATAGCTCAATGACGTTTTGGTGATGCAAATGTAGAACTTTATTTTGCAATTACAAAGAAAAATCAAAAAAAAATTTCGTACATTTGTTCTAATCGTTCCGAAAGAGAACCTTACAGAACCTGAAACGTACACTAAAACAAGGATTTATGGGAATCAAATCGCGTCTCATCATCATGAACTTTCTCCAATTCGCCATTTGGGGATCCTATCTTGTCTGTATCGGCAATTTCCTCGGCCGCGTGGGGCTGGGAGAGTATATCTCCTGGTTCTATGTCGCGCAGGGGGTTGTCTCGATCTTCATGCCCGCGATCATCGGGGCCATTGCCGACAAGTTCATCGAGCCGCAGCGCCTGCTCGGCATCTCGCACCTCACGGCTGCCGTCTTCATGCTGGTGGCCGCCTGGTTCGGTTTCCAGGCCACGGAGCTGACCCTCGCCGGCGAGGCGACCTCCATCGGCCCGATCTTTGCAGCCTACTGCCTGAGCGTGGCCTTCTACATGCCGACGATCGCCCTTTCTAATACCGTGGCCTTCTCGATCCTGAAGAACCGCGGATTCGATACTGTCCGGGACTTCCCGCCGATCCGTGTCTTCGGTACCGTCGGCTTTATCGCCGCCATGTGGCTCGTCAACTTCGTCGGATTCGGCGGTGCGGGCGTTCAGACAGAGCTTCACGAAGGAGTGGAGACCCTCGCGCTCGTCCCCATGGCCTCGCAGTTCACCTACATGCAGCTGATCGTCTGCGGAGTCCTCGGCCTGGTGCTCGGTCTCTATGCCTTCAGCCTTCCGTCGTGCCCCATCGACCGTTCGGCCGCTGCCGGGCAAAAGTCCCTCGCCCAGCGCCTCGGTCTGGATGCCTTCGTGCTGTTCAAGCAGCGCAAGATGGCCCTCTTTTTCCTCTTCTCGATGCTGTTGGGCGTGTCACTGCAGATCACAAACGGATATGCCACCCCTTATATCAACAGCTTTGCCGCGACGTCCGAAAGCTGGTTTGCCGAAAACCCGACCCTGCTGGTCTCCGTCTCGCAGGTCTCCGAGGCGTTGTGCATCCTGCTGATTCCGTTCTGCCTCAAGCGGTTCGGCATCAAGATCGTCATGCTGATGGCCATGTTCGCCTGGGTGCTGCGCTTCGGCTTCTTCGGAATCGGCTCCACGGAGAGCATCGTGGGCATCGTCCTGCTCTTCCTCTCCTGCATCGTCTACGGCGTGGCGTTTGACTTCTTCAATGTCTCCGGTGCGCTCTTTGTCGAGCAGGAGGCCGCAAAGCCCATGCAGGCCAGTGCGCAGGGGCTCTTCATGCTGATGACCAACGGCATCGGCGCCTCGGTCGGCACCTGGATCGCCGGCAAGATCGTCTCGCACTATTGCGACTGGCAGGGCGGCTTCCTGGTCGCCCGCGAAGGTGTGGCCGGGGGCTGGTCCGCCACGTGGCTCATCTTTGCCGGCTATGCCCTTGTCGTGGGTGTGGTCTTCGCAATGGTCTTCAAGTACAGGCACAACCCCGAGGCGCTTGGCAACGTAAAGCATTGATTCTTTCCGATTCCCGTCGGAGACCCCGTGTGAGGCTTCCGGCCGGGACGGGATGGAGGGCTTTCGGCCTCGGTCTCTTTTCTTATGGACGGGCGGCGGTTTTCCACTGCCCGCCTTTTTTGCGGCCATACGGGGCGCGAGTGTGCCGTCCGGAGAAGTTACCGTCTACTTAGTGAAAATCGTTCTGTGGGCGGCAAACGGGCTTTTCAAGGCGTTTTTTGCCTGTTGCGGCCGATTCCACCGGTGCGGATGCGCTTCATCGGGATGCGGTTGCGGTTGGCCTGCATGTGTGATGCGCCGAGTGCCTGCCCCTTCGGGTGAGCCTGGCCCTGCGCAGACGCACACGTATATAAAAGAAGCGGCGACACTCCCGTTTCGGAATGTCGCCGCCGTGTGGGCCCTTCGGCCCGTTGTCCGTCTCTGTCTGTTCGCAGTCGGCGGTGTCCCGCCGGCTGTTGTTGCATCAGAAGGAGGAGAAGGTACTCCAACTGCCGTTCTGTTCCGCTGCGGCCTCCACGTCGTCGGGCAGGTTCGCAAAGAAGTCGAAGCCCGTCAGCCGTTCGATCTCGTCGACCGAAACCACGTAGTTCGTCCAGCTGTCCGAGTACTGCCGGTGCTCGAACCAGGCGCCAACCGCCATTGCCGACGTGATCGTGCTGCCCGATCGCTTCACCTTCAGCACCACCTTGAAGTAGTAGTTCGGTACGGGGCACTGCTTCGAGTCCTTGGCCGGCTTGATGTAGGTGATGCTCTCCGAGCCGCCCGTCGTGCGGAAGACGGCTCCCGTGGCGATGTAGAGCGAGTCGCGCGTCGGAACCTCGCCGCGCACGGCCGTCTCGAACTGCTCCCAAATCCCGCCGTTGAACTTGTCCTGAATCTGCGGTGTCGAGTTCGTGGCGTAGAACGTCTGCTCCTGCATCGTGCTGTTGCCGTTGCGGTCCGCATTCGGAATCTGGTGCCCGCGGGCGTAGTATGTCGAACCAACATTTACGCCGTAGCCGCCGTCCTTGAGGTTGATTTGCTGACTGGCCGGAATGTTGGGGTTCTGTTTCCAGTTCGGCCGGCTCAAGGAGCCCATGTGTCCCGCGGCCAGCGGGTAGGCGACCCACAGGGCCGTGTAGAGGTTGCGGTCGTAGTACATCGTATAGTTGCGCTCTCCGGCCCAAAGGGTGTACTCCTGCGCCGTGGACGAGGTGCTTTTGGCCGGAAGCTCCAGCCAGCCGCTGTGGCTCGTCGCGGGCTGCGGGGTCGTAAACCATTTCTCAGCCGAAGTGTATGTCGCACCGGTTGCCGTGGTGGCGACGGCCCACACCGTGTAGTCGGTTGCGGGCCGCAGCCCCGTCAGCGTTGCCTGGGCGTGTGTCCCGGTGACGGAAGCAGCGACACTGCCCGTGTCGCTGCCGTCCGAGGATGCGTATCGGAACGCAATTCCTCCCGAGGCGTACTCCCAGTTGGTTCCGGTGCAGGAGACCATTGCGGACGTTTCCGACTGCACGGTCACATAGGGCGCTGCATCGAATCCCGGGGTAGGGTCCGGGGTGGGAGGTGTTACCTCACCACCCCCGCCCGGAGTTCAGTTCTTCTTGAATAATGTTATTCCTTTGTATTCTGACGTTTCAAAGTTAGATAAAGAATAACCTCCAAAGACATTATACGAACCAATTCTATATGTCATGCCTCGCTGTTGTACACTGCCATTATTTACTCCAGCAAATTTGTAAACATTCTTTTCATATGAGACGGCCCATTGGTATAAAGATGTAGCTCCTATTTCCAGGTCTGTTCCAGATTTTCCTCCTTTGGCATGGTACAGGTATTCTGATCCGTTATCAATAGTGAAATATGCTCCTTCTTGTGTAATATTCCATACAAAACCAACAGCATCGGTTTCGCTGATCGTATTATCTGTTACGACAATTTCATTACCTGCATATTTCCCATCTCCTTCCGGATTATTAGGTAAGGCAATATAGGCACTACCAGTATAGGCTGTAATGATATATTCACCAGTAGTTAATTCGTCTATGCTTGTAATTTTTGTGTATGTAACTAATTCTACACCTGCTGCTAATTTGTTGACTATTATCTGCTTCGCGTTGGCTTGATCGTCTCCCGATCGGATAATCGACAAGGTGCCGATTTGCACAGCATCCGGTTCGCTGTTGACTGCGTCGGAAGTAACAGTTACCGTTGTCTCTCCGGCAGTTCCGGTGAGCGGCGATACTTCAATGCCATCGGATGCGGTGATGACCCAGTCGAATGCGGATGAGTTGACCGTAAATGTAACGGAGGTCTCGTCATTCTTGATGGATACCGTTTCCGGAACATCGAGCGTCGATCCCGATTGCTTGATGGTAATACGCTTGCTTACCGATGCATTGTCGGCCAGTGCCAGTTCGATCCAGCCTTCACGGCTCTCTTCTGCGTAGTTAGCCGATACTGTATACAGAATTATACCGTCTTCAGCGATCGCCTCGGTTACGATATTCCCGTCGTATGTTACCGTTACGGCCGTGCTTTCCGTATTTCCGACAGTGTATGTCGCTTCCTTCGTATCTGCCGCAGTAGCGTCTACTTCAATGATGTTTGCAGCATCAATGTACGGATCGGTCGTCGGGGCAGCTCCCAGCTTGAATACGGAAATGGCTCCACAACATTGATCGAGAGCCGCATTCGTGGCTATTTGATCGATGAACTGATTTGAACTATTGTTATATGCTTTTAATGCATTGGCGTTGCTTGTGCCATGAGCTAAGTATCTCGATGTCTTGGTGTCATTGAGTCTATAGCAACCCGAATTCTCAAGGAAGGTAGGTATCCATTCACTGGATGAGACTGCGTCCATTTTAACAGTTGTTCCGCTTCCTGGATAATATATGTAATTTCCGTTCGCCTGAAGGGTATATCCGCCATTGTTTCCGGCCGTAGCAGTAAAAGTATAGATTGCGTCCGGATTGAGAATGGTGTTATTGGTGACGGCTAAAGTGTTGGTATAATTATCAAACTCTACAGAATTTGAGTTGATGAACTTGTAGTCACCGGTTTGTCCATCCTTGAGAGCTAATACATATTTGCCGCCATCCTCAAATGCTCCATCCAGCTCGACAAGAGTATAATACTGGTCCCCGGGGACCTCAGCCTCTTTTCCTTCGATGTCGACATTCAGCTTGTTGATCTTGCCAGCGGCAAAGGAGGTCTCCTTTGACAGGGTGGCGACCTTCTCGACGGTCTCGCCGTTGGCCGTAACCTTCAGCGTCAGCTGCTCACCCTCGGGTGCCGTGAAGGCGCGCGTAGCGAGGTAGAAGCTGCCCGTAGCATCCGGAGCAACGACACCGTCGGTAACATTCAGCGCAGCCGTCTTGGATACATAGTTGTCACCGCTGGAGGTCAGCACCGGTTCTGCTCCCGTAATGTCGAAATAGTAGGTGCCGATCAGGTTCTCGCTGGCTGAGGTGAGCGTGATGTTCGTGACATTCAGATCCGCGCTTCCGATGTTGGTTACATTGATCCGGAAAAGGGTCGTGATGTGGTGCATCTGCAGTTTGGGCGATCCGGTAACTCCGGTTGCCTTTCCATAGAGCGGAATATTCTCGCCGCTGATGTGGACCTGGTTGTTGATCCCCTCCTGCTGCTGCGTTGAATTGGTCTTACTACCAATCGTGTAATAACATCCTGTGAGCTTGTTCTCCTCGTCTAAAGTAGGTTCAGCCGGAGACTTCATAAACCATTCATAAGGATAAACAGCATACCAGTCATAGGTGCCGTTCGGATCAAATTCCGTATCGGAAATGGTGCCCTTAAAGACGCCACCCTCGATGTCCGAGACGGTGAACTGGTCGTTGGCGCTGTAATTCGTGGTGCCGGGCAGGGCGTGGAAGACGTTCATGGCGTCGTTGGCGCTCCACTTCATGTCCAGACCGTCAACTTCGGTACGGGTTTGCGGAGCTGCGTAGAGCTCGAATTCGTACCCTTTCGGTTTGTCAAATGTTTCCGTGTTGTCTTTCGAGCAACTGGTGATGGACAGTGCTGCGCACATGAGACCCATCAAAAGAGAATACTTTTTCATAGTACGGTTTGTTTTTGATGAGTTCATGATTAATAGAAGTTCACTTCTTCGCCGGTTTCATCGTCCCACGGATCGATGTCGGCCCAGTAGTCCCTTTCGCTGCCACTTGTTGCGAAACCCTGCTCCACCGTGACGGAGAGAATTTCAAGCGTCGGGGCGGAATAGTCAAATTCCCCCCCCCGCGTGTTGAGGATAGTTTTTTTCATAATTTTACTTTTTTGATGGTGTATGTTCCGTTTTTTCAGTGCGTGCTGAAATCTTGAATATACAAAACTAATAAATTTTGTACAATATCGCTATTAAAAAACGTATAAATTCGTATGACATTTACAAAATGGGGGTGTGTTTCCGGGCTCGTGTTATGCGTTGTTCGTCCGACGGGATGTTCCGCACGGGTTGCGGAGCGGTACAAACGTGCAGAAGAGGCTGTCAATACGTTGCCTGCGACGGCTGTCTCCGGGGGCCGGGCAGGGTGGTTGTACGTTGCGGGAGGGGGCTGTTTCCGGGCCGGCGTGGGGCGGATGTACGTTGCGGAGGCAGCGGGCATGCGCGCGTCGGCTGTACGTTGCGTGAAGTGTCGGAAGTCGGGCCTGCGCCGGCACGGTTGCGGACAAGGCGGAGACGCTGGTGTCCGGGGGAGCAGGCCGTTAGGGTTGTTCGGGTTGTTAGGGCAGCCGGGCGACGGGCGATCGTTGTCCGTATATACAAATAGGTATGGGTAGCGAGCGGAAAGAGGCAGGCGCCCGGAAACGGGGGCGAGTGAAAACGGTGCCGTGCGAAACGGACGTGCCGAGACGGGCAGGCCGAGACGGGTGTGCGCTCGGAAACGGGAGTGTGCGGGATGGACGGGCGCGAAGAGGCTCGCGGCGTGTCAGTACATGTTTTCGTACATGGACTGCGACTTGTCGTACTTCAGGTCGGAGAGCGACGCGGCCTTGACGCCGATGTTGAAGCTCCACGAGCGGTAGGTGCCGAACGGAATCCACGAGAAGGACATCTGCCAGCAGTGCAGGTCGCGCGTGATCGAGACCGACGAGGTGGTCAGGCGGTTGGCCTTGATGTCGTAACCGCCCTGGAACGTGATGCCCATCTTGGGCGTGAGGTTGAGCGAGCCGTTGAAACCGACCGTCTGCGTGACGTTCTTCTTGTAGCCCTTGGGCGGGTAGTTGCCCGTCGTGATCGAGTAGTTGACCGTATAGTTGAAGCCGAAGTTCCACGGCAGCGAGAAGTCGTAGTAGGTTTGGGCCATGTATTGTCGCCGCAGCACTGGGTCCATCGTGCCGTAGGGGTCGTAGAAGGGGTTCATGTACTCCGGCGGGATCGACGTGATGTCGTTGATGGCCGTCTGCGAACGGTCGTCGCGCGATTTGAACGTATAGCCGAACGACCAGCCCGTCGAGACGATGCGGCCCGGGAAGAAGAGCTTGTTGATGCGCTTGCCGTCGGGTGTCAGCCGGTAGGGGTCGAGCGTCGCCGAGAGGTT
>URTU01000068.1 GCA_900550925.1 uncultured Alistipes sp.
TCATCAGTCCGATCTTGTTGTGCAGGCGGCCGGCGGTATCTATCAGCACGACGTCGGCGCCGTTTGCCTTGGCCGACTTGAGCGTGTCGAATGCCACCGAGGCGGGGTCGGACCCCATCTCCTGGCGGATCATTGTGGCACCGGCGCGTTCGGCCCAGACGGCCAGCTGGTCTATGGCGGCGGCGCGGAACGTATCGGCGGCACCTATGTAGACCTTCTTGCCGGCCTTGCGAAGTTGTGCGGCGAGTTTGCCGATGGTGGTTGTCTTGCCGGCACCGTTGACACCGACGACCATTATGACGTATGGCTCTCCCTCGCGTGCATCGACTCCGAATGAGGCATCGTCACCGTGGTTCTCCTCGAGCAGCGAGGCGATCTCGTCGCGCAGGATCGACTGCAGTTCGGAGGCATTCATGTATTTGTCGCGGGCGACGCGCTCCTCGATGCGGCGGATGATCTTTACGGTTGTTTCGACGCCCACGTCCGAGGTGATGAGCACCTCTTCGAGGTCGTCGAGCATGCTTTCGTCGACCTTCGAGCGGCCGGCGACGGCGCGTGCGAGTTTCGAGAAGAGGCCCTGTTTGGTCTTTTCGAGGCCGGCATTGAGCTCTCGGCGCTCTTCGGCGGCCTGTTCGGGGGAGTTTTGGGCGGACTCCTCTTTCCGTTTCTTGAATATGTCGAACAATCCCATTGTTTTGCAAAATTTCGGTTATCCGACGGCAAAGGTACGAAAAACATGCGAAATGCCCTCACTCCCGTGCATATATTGTACGGTCCGGAGGACGATAAGCCTCCGGACCGTAGGGTTTGGATCACTGCGCCGAGCGGCTTCGTTCCGACGAGATGTCGGACTGTACGCGGCGCTGCTTGAACTTGACCTTGTTCGAGAAGTTGTATCGCAGCGACAACGAAAATGATGGCGAACTTTCTTTTATCCGCAGCGTACGTGAGCCTCCCGACTGCAGCATGGCCTTTACGTTCTGATTGTTCCGGAACAATCCGGATACGGTTGCGCTGACCGTAAACCGGTTCTCCGAGAAGCTCTTCTTGAGCGATACCGCCATTGACTGCATAAGGTTTACATGCAGGTTGCCGAATGTCTGCGGGGCTACCAGGAAGTATGACGCCGAGATATAGAAGTCGTGCGGAAGGGTTATGTTCAACGAGTTGTAGGTCTGGAACATGTTATACCACTTCCGTTCGGAGTTTTCGGAGAGCTGCTGGCGGTTGCGGTTGTATATGATGTTGGTGTTGAGCGAGAGCCAGTCGGTGAACTTGAAAGGCAGGTTGACCGCAACGTAAAACTCCCAGTAGGAGGGTATGTTCTCGAAACGGTAGAGTATGATATCCTGCTCCGCGGCCTGGCTCTGTTGTGCAATCTGCGTTATGAAATCCTGAATCAGCGAGCCGCCGAAGGTGATGTTGTATTTGTGGAAGAGGGCCAGCGACAGGCTGAACCGGTTGGAGTATGTCGGTTTCAGATCGGGGTTGCCCGTGATGTAGGCGTACTCCGAGGTGGGTTGGAACTGGTTCAGCTGGTATATGCTCGGGCGGCTGATCGACCGCGCGTAGCTCAAGATGAGTGACGTACCGCTTTTCTGGTCGAGCGGGACCGAAATGTTGGCATTCGGGAAGAGACTCAGGTAGTTCTTGGTCAGGTGCTGGCCGTCGTCCGCCGAGGCATCCTTGATGACGGTATTGGTGTATTCGGCCCGCAGACCGGCCATGAAGTTCACCTTGCCCAGGTTGGCCGTGAAGATGCCGTAGGCCGCTCCGATATTCTCGGCATAGTCGGTGACCGAGCACAGAGGCGAATAGGGTACCCACGACGCTTGTTCGTCAATGTACTGGCTCTGCTGGTCGTTGAAGATCTCGTTGCGGTTGAACTTCAGGCCGGCGTTGAGCGAGAACTTCTCGTTGAAGCGCTTGTCGACGGAGGCCGACAGCGAATAGATACGGTAATTGGTGGCTGTGGCGAGCATGTAGGTCGAGTCGTTCCGAACCGATTCGACCATGTGCTGCGACACGTAGTCGTGATCCTCCTTGCCCGAGTAGGAGTAGTAGTCGCCGATGACCTTGAAGGTCGACTCGAGCGTGTCGAGCTTCAGGATGTAATTGGCCGTGGCTGAAATGATGTCGGAACGCGTGAACCCGTCGCGGTCCTCGGTGCCGAGATCCGATATCTCATTCTGCCGCAGGTCCGATTCCGAATACTGTGCGGCCCGTGTCCGGCGGGCCGACATAGAGAGTTCGGCTCCGATGCTGTTGCGGTCGTTGATCTGGTAGACCGTGTTGAACGAACCGCTTGTACGGTGGGCCTTTTGCTTGAGCAGGCTCGTGCCGTAGAGCGTATATGTCTGCGGGACGTCGGCCTGCTCGATGATCTCGGCCTTTGTGTCGTCGTAGGAGTACCTTACCGAAGCATTTATGTCGATCTTGTTGTGGTGGTAGCTGATCGAGGCCGACGGAACGACATATATCGGATTCATCTCCGACGTGAGCATACGGGCCTGTACCGAACCCGAAACACCGCGCGTGCGCTGCTTCTTGAGTACGATGCGGATAATGCCGCCGCTCGAATTGGCATCGTATTCGGCTCCGGCGATCGGAATGACCTCGACGCGCTGTATGTCTTCGGCATTGAGCGCCCGCAGGTAGGCCATCAGGTCGTCACCCGAGAGGTTGAGCATGCGGTCGTTGATCATCACGCGGGTGCCCGAAGAGCCGTTTATCGAGATCTTTTCGTCGTCGATCCAGACGCCCGGGGCTGTGTTCAGCAGTTCGATGCCATCCTTTCCGATCACTTCGGCCGGATTGTTCGCCACGTCGACAACAAACCGGTCGGCCTTGCGGGTGATCATCTGCGCCTTGACCACCACACCCTGAATTTCGTTGGCCTGGGGCTGCAGCACGATATCGCCCAGGTCGGTGTCGGATTGCAGGTCGACGGCAACACTGTATTGCGTATAGCCGATGTAGCGGACCATGACCGTGTAGTTACCGGCCTCGACGGCCAGCGTGAAGCGTCCCTCTTCGTTCGAGGTTATACCGCCGCGCTGGATCGAGTCGGCATCTATGGCCGTAATGGTTGCGTAGGCGATGGGCGAGTGGTTCTCGTCGAGGATCCGTCCCGTAACGGCCGGGCGGGGTTGGCGGGCATCCATTGCAAATGCGGACACTGCAAGGGTCAGTGCGAGCAGGGAGAGTATGAATTTTTTCATTGCTTGTGATGTTTTAGTATTTTATGTTGCCGCAAATGTATGTAAATTTTCTTACTATGCAAAACATAGTACATGAAAAATGAAAATTTTTTGCAACAATGATTATCATGCCGGCAATACGTCTTGGTGTTGTAAGTGTTGCAATGTGCTGTAATATAGTGTGTATGTGAGTCGATTGGGCGTGGTCGCCTGGCAATACGATTTACGGCCACCTTGCGATGGCCGTATCGTTATAGCTGAAATGTGTGCCTGAAAGCGGATGCCGCAGGTCAGATTCCGGCGCCGTCGATGAACGAAACCGACATGGCCCGCCGCTGCTGGATGCGCGAATAGGGAGGTACGCTGTGTACCTGCCAGACGTTACCGCCGATGATCGAGTCGTGCCCGATGGTGATGCGGCCCAGGATCGTGGAGTTGGAATAGATGATGACGTTGTCCTCGATGATCGGATGTCGCGGCATGTCGATCGGCAGTCCGTGCTCGTCGAGCGTGAAACTGCGGGCTCCGAGCGTAACGCCCTGATACAAACGTACGTTCCGGCCGATGATGCAGGTCTCGCCGATAACCACACCCGTACCGTGGTCGATGCTGAACGACTCGCCGATCTGGGCCCCCGGGTGGATGTCGATACCGGTTGCCGAGTGAGCCATCTCGGTTATTATGCGCGGCATGACCGGAATCCCCAACTGCAACAGCGAGTGTGCAATGCGGTAGTTGATCATGGCCTGTATGCCCGGGTAGCAGAAGAGTACCTCGTCATGGCTTTTGGCGGCCGGATCGCCGTCGAAAACCGCCTTGATATCCATGCAGAGCAGCCGCTTGATCTCCGGAATCGTATCTATGAGACGTTCGGTGAGTTCGGGTGCGCAATCGCTTTTAAGTCCCTTGCAGAGTTCGCTGAAGTGGGAGATACAGTCGCCGATCTGTCGGGTTAGCAGTTCGGTCAGGCGCTCGAGGTCAACGCCGATGTGCGACCGCAGATTGTCGGCCGATACGCGCCAATGGCCGAAATATCCCGGAAACATGATGGTCTTGATCAGGTCGACGGCCTCTTTGAGTTGCGATGTGTCGGGCATGGCGCTCTGCCGGAACTGAAGAATGTCTTCTGGATCGTCGCTCTGCGGGCAGAGCATGTCGATATGTTCGTTGATCGATTTCATGGATTTACGGTGTTGTGGGGCTACATGTCTGAGAGAGGGTACTCGTCGAATGCGAAGAGATTGGTCGTAAGGTAACGTTCGCCGGAGTCGGGCAGCAGGACCACGATCATCTTGCCGGCATTCTGTTTCTCCTCGGCCATGCGCCGTGCGGCAAAGAGTGCGGCTCCGGAGGATATGCCGGCGAGCAGCCCCTCGTGACGGGCCAGCTGGCGGCAGGTGCGGATTGCATCGTCCGACTCGACAGCCACGATACGGTCGACCTGACGTCCGTCGTAGGTCTTCGGGATGAACCCGGCGCCGATACCCTGTATCTTGTGCGGACCGGCGGGCTTGCCCGACAGTACGGCCGAATCAGCCGGTTCGACCGCTACGGTTACGATCTGCGGATTGTGGGCCTTGAGTCCCGCCCCGACGCCGCTTATCGTGCCGCCTGTTCCGACACCGGCCACAAACATGTCGACCCGGCCGTCGGTGTCGCGCCAGATCTCCTCGGCTGTCGTCTTGACGTGGATGCGCGGGTTGGCCGGATTTTCGAACTGCTGCAGGATGACACTCCCTTCGATATTGCGTTGCAACTCCTCAGCTTTGGCAATGGCACCCTTCATACCCTCGAGCCCGGGGGTGAGAACCACTTCGGCTCCGAGAGCCTTGAGCAGGTTGCGCCGTTCGAGGCTCATTGTGTCGGGCATGGTGAGGATGAGATGATATCCCTTTGCCGCGGCGACGAATGCCAGTCCGATGCCGGTATTTCCGCTCGTCGGTTCGATGATCGTTGCGCCGGCCCGAAGCGTGTCGTTACGTTCGGCATCCTCGATCATGGCCAGCGCCACGCGGTCCTTGACGCTTCCGGCAGGATTCATATATTCGAGTTTTGCGACTATGCGGGCTTCGAGTCCGAGGGCTTTGCTCCAGTTGGAGAGTTCGACCAGCGGGGTATTGCCGACCAGCGCGGTCAGGGATTTTGCTATTTCAGACATGGCGATCAATTGTAACGGTTAAATGTGGATTGAGTCGTGTATCGTCATGAGGGGCGGTACGCTGTTGCAAATATACGTATTAAACCGGATAATGGATTTGGTGCGGGGCAAAATTTACGCCGTTTGCGAACGGCCCCGGTCGGTATCCGCACGCAAACGGCGTAAAAAGAGTTATATGAGGAGTGTTATTTCGAATTCTTTTTTGTTTCGCGCAGGAAGTCCTCGAGGCCCTTGACGATCTGCTTTACCAGGTCGGTGCGGAACTCGGGATCCATGAGCCGCGCCTCGTCCTCGGGCGACGACATGAAGAGGGTCTCGACAAGAACGTTCGGATATTCGGTCGGGGAGCTCAGTGCGAAGTTGAAGCTGCCGATATTTCCGAAGTTGTTTACGCCGAGCGTCAGCACACGGTTGAGAATGGCGGTCGACAGCGGACGGAATCCGATGTGGCGGTAATACGTACTGGTACCCTTTCCGGTGAATGGCGATCCGCCGGCATTACAGTGGATCGAGATGAGCAGGTCGGGATCGGCCTTGCGCAGCAACAGCAGACGGCCGTTCATCGAGACGTCGTAATCACCGTCGCGTGTGAGGGTAATCTTCGCACCGCGGCTTTCGAGGGCGCTCTTCAGCTCCTTGACGATTGCCAGGTTGATATCCTTCTCGTTGCAGCCTGTCGTGCCGACGGCACCGCGGCTCTCACCGCCATGTCCGGCATCGAGTGCGATGTGCATGCCGCGCAGGGTCAGTTCGGGCTGCTTCTTGACACGGATTACCATGCTCGTGCCGTTGTAGCTGACCGAATGTCCCCAGTGCTGGTCGTTGCGCAGGGTCAGGATGACGCGGAAGATATCCTCCTCGATCTGTTCGTAGTCGACGTGCGAGATGACGTTCCATGTATCCGGAATCTGGGTTATCCACGAGGTGTTGGCCACGGCGCCGAAGATGTCGACGCAGATTCTCGACGGATCGGTCATCTGGAATGTGGCGAACGGAAGCCGTTCGGAGAGCGAGATAGTCACCACATCACCCTTGTCGTTTCCGCGGACGCTCCATGCCTCGACCAACGACTGGTGCGGGAGCATTCCTTCGGGAGCCTGCTCGACGCAATCTTCAGGGATGTATGCCGTACGGTTCTTCGAGAGCCGCACCTTGTACATGCCGCCGGTCTTGCCTACGGCTTCGAGGAGTATGCCGTCGGTGATGCGGCTCATCTTCGAACCGCCAAGACGGTCGGTGCCCAGCCCGTAGTTCAGATAGGGCAGCTCGCCCGTGGTGCGCAGGATAACCGGATGCTCGCTGTCCATAATCTCTATCGTGTTTTTCAGTTCGGCCGTTGCGGTATTTGTACCGTCGCTGAGTTCGACCTTCAGGGGCGCTGCCAGACGGGGATCGTTCTCACGCACCGTGATGCGGCCCTGGTATATTCCGGCACATCCGGCCTCCTCGGCCGGAAGCTCCTTCATCTCGACATCGCCGGCGCATGTCATCCGGCATCCGGGAGTAGCTTTGGCCTGCAGGATGATCTGGTCACCGACCGAAACCGCCTCGATACGTGCCGGGACGGTCGTGAAGCGCTCGATGGCGAACCCTTCTACCGGCTGAGGTTTCTGCGGGAGCGTGTAGCGGATGTCGAACGACTCCTCACGTGTCGAACCGTCCGGACGTACGGCCTTGACGGTTACCTTGTTGTCACCTTCGGTAAGTTGCACTTCGGCTGCGAAGGCGCCCGTAGGATAGACCTTGAATGTCCGGCCGTTGACCTCGATCCGGGCATCGGGATCGGTCATGCCGCGCAGATAGTGTTTTGCCGAGGATGTTTCGGCCCGTTGTCCGGCCACGATTTCGAGACGCTGTGCGTTCGCTGTGGCGATTGTCGCCAGAATGATGGTGGCGACCGAAAGTAAAGTTCGTTTCATAGGATAAAGAGTTAGTAGTAGTCGTGTCTGCAAAGTTAAACAAAAACGGACGGCTTTGACACCGTCCGTCGATATAAATTTGTTGTCGAAATGCTTTTTCGCTGTCTATTTGAGGATCATCTCGGTCGAGCCGATGAGGTATCCGTCCATGTAGATCTGTACGGAGTATTTGCCGCTGACGATACCGTCGCCGTTGTAGAAGAGACCGACATCGAGGTCATCGTTCTGGTAGTCAATCTCACGCGAGGCGGTGTATATCATCGGGGAGCCTTCGAAATCGAATGTCGCGGCGGCATCGTTTGTCAGCAGATATCCGTCGGGCGAGGTTATGCGGGCATAGACCGTACGTTCGCCCGGATTTGCCAGGTCGTTGCCCGACAGCACCAGATCGACGCGCAGACGTGCCGCACGTGCCGCACGCGTAACCGGTTTTCCCGAAGCGTTGAGTGTGGTCAGAGTTATGTCGCGGGCGCGGATGACCGATCCCTGACGTATCTTGGTATCGAGTTCGGCAGCCTTCTCCTCGGCCATCTCGGCGCGCTGGATCTGGGTGGCCACCTGTTTGCGGTAGTCGACGTTCTCGGTTATCAGCTGTTTGTTGAGCGTGTTGAGCGAGTCGATCTGTTTGATGTAGCCCTTCATGATGCTCCGCAGAAGTCCCACCTCCTTCTCATACTGCTTGATCTTGCGCAGGTTGAGCGAGCGTTCGTTTTTGAGCCGTTCCATGAGCGAATCGGCCTTGTTGCGTTCGATGGTCAGGTTCTGCGAGATGGTGTCGTTGGCCACCTGCAGGTTGTCGAAATCCTCCATCAGGGCGCCGAGATTCTGCTGTATCGAATCCTTCTCGATGACCAGATACTCGTAATCGCGCTTCTGGTCGGCATGGACCTTCAGGTAGAGAACCGAAATGGCTACCAGTATGAAGGCCAGGATACCGATAACCAGACGGTATCCGCGTATCGATTTGTCGGCATTGGACGACTCCATCGGATCGTGGTCGTACTCCTGTTTGTAGTCGGGAATTCTGTTTTCTTCCATAAATGTCGGAGTTTAGTGAGCTTCTTCTTTGTTTTCTGTTTCACTGAGATCCGCCATGGTTTCAGCCGGCGGATTCATGTTTGCGTTTGTCGCAGTGTGCAAATATACAATTAATTTTTCGATATGGTTCTGCGGTCGGTATTTTCGATGGCGCAGCGGGAAGTTCGGAGAGCGGTGCCGGCGTGGCGGCGTCACTTGTCGACCAGGCTTTCGAGCGGATGCATAAGTCCCTTGTAGCTTTTGATGTAGGCTCTTACGCTGCCGACCTTGATCGGGGATTCGAAATATACGGGGATCTTGTTGCTGTCGTCGGAGATCCAGATGAAAAATTCGTCGCCGTCGTCGAAACTCATGCCTGTCGAGGTGGCCAGCTGGCACGAGAACTTCAGTGTGCGGAATGTCCCGACCCCGCGAACTTTCTTTTTCTCGCGGCCAAGAAAGCGGTAGCTGATATGGCGGACGGTATCGTCAAGCAGGAGCGCTATCACCTGACTGTCGCCTCGTTTCAACAAACTGATGTCGGTCGAGCGGAGGTCGTAGAAGAGCGATACGCCGTCGTAGCTTTTTGCCTGCAGGTCGAGTGTACGGGTGACCGGCGGATCCTCCTTGCGCTGTTTGACGGTCGTGACCTTCCGGTTGTCCCAGTCGTAGGTGAAACGGCTTGAGGCACGGTAGCTGCCTTCGCGGAGCGACGAGGTGGACAATACCGGCCGGCCGCTCTGGCAATCCACATAACTGTCATACGAGTCGTTGAGGTTGTAGAACCATCGGAACGACGGCAGGGTGCGTCCGTTGCCGTGTATGCGGTAGACCTTCCGGCCGTTTATGGTGGTGTCGCTGACCCGGAGCGTAACCTCCGCAACCTCGGTATTCGGGACGAGCTTGGCGCGATAGCTCACGCGAAGGGTCAGCTCCTCACCGGTATGGAAGGCCGGTTGGGCGGGCAGCGTGAAGGGCAATATTAGTAACGCAGTGTAAATGGCGTATTTGATCGTTTTCATCGTGTTTTGCATTGCGTTGTCTAATGTATTAATGCAACAAATGTATGTTTTATTGTCATGAGATCATGCTGAAATCGCGTTTTTCGTGCGACGCGTACCGGGCCTTCAACTCCTGAAGAGGCCGGTTGACGGGCGAAACAAGCTGTGGATCAGCGGTCAGGATCTCTTCGGCAATACGTTTTGTGAGTTCGACGATCTGCGTGTCGCGAACCGGATTTGCTATTTTTAATTCGAATGCCATACCGCTCTGCTGGGTGCCGTTCAGGTCTCCCGAACCGCGCAGTTTCATGTCGAGCTCGGCCAGCTGGAACCCGTCCGTCGTCTGGCACATGGCGTCGAGGCGTGCTCGGGCATCTTTCGAGAGTTTTTCGCCGCTCATCAGTATGCAGTAGGACTGTTCGCCGCCGCGGCCTACACGCCCGCGCAGCTGGTGCAGCTGCGACAGTCCGAAACGTTCGGCGCTCTCGATGACCATCACCGTGGCATTCGGGACGTCGACCCCGACCTCGATGACCGACGTGGCCACCAGTATGTCTGCCTCGCCCGAACAGAACTGACGCATCCCTTCGGCCTTGTCCTCGGGACGCATCTTGCCGTGAACGATGGCGGTGACATACTCCGGCGGCGGGAAGGCATCGGTGATCGAGAGGTATCCGTCCGAGAGATCCTTGTAATCCATCTTCTCGGACTCCTTGATCAGCGGGTAGACTACATAGATCTGCCGTCCGAGGGCTATCTGCCGTTTCATGAACCCGAAGAGCTTGAGGCGGGCCGAGTCGTAGTAGTGGAACGTGCGGATCGGCTTGCGTCCCGGGGGCAGCTGGTCTATTACCGAAACGTCCAGGTCGCCGTAGAGGGTCATGGCCAGTGTCCGCGGGATGGGGGTTGCGGTCATGACGAGTATGTGTGGCGGTTTTTCGTTTTTGGTCCACATGCGGGCCCGCTGCTCGACTCCGAAACGGTGCTGTTCGTCGATCACCACCAGCCCGAGGTTGTCGAAACGTACGCGGTCCTCGATCAGGGCGTGGGTCCCGATTATGATCCTGGCACGTCCCGAGGCGGCGGCTTCGAGGGCATTACGCCGTTCGCGGCTGCGGGATGCGCCGGTGAGGATTGCAACCTCGATGTCCAGCCCTTCGAGCATGCGGCTTATCGAGGCGAAGTGCTGCCGTGCGAGGATTTCGGTCGGGGCCATCATGCAGGACTGGAAACCGTTGTCGGCGGCCAGAAGCATCGCCGAGAGTGCGACTACAGTCTTGCCGCTGCCGACGTCGCCCTGCAACAGGCGGTTCATCTGGTAGCCCGTGACGGTGTCCTGCCGGATCTCCTTGACCACGCGCTTCTGCGCCCCGGTCGGCGGGAACGGC
>URTU01000069.1 GCA_900550925.1 uncultured Alistipes sp.
CATTTTATCCGCTTATGCAACTTATAATCAGGGATTTAATTTATAGAAGTCCCCTAAAGCAAAAAGTCTATGAAAAAATGGCTAACTATTTTGTTTTTAGGGCTGGGCTTATGTGCTTATGGTCAAAATGTGACCATTAAAGGTACAGTTGTCGGCACGGATTCCAACCCGATGCCCGGCGTGAACGTTGTAGAAAAAGGTACCTACAATGCCACAGCTACGGACATGAACGGCGAATTCACTCTTACCGTGCCGGTAGGAAGCGTTCTCCAGTGCTCGTTTATCGGTTATATTCCGAAAGAGGTCACCGTAACTGGCGCAGGTTCGGTGCGAATCGTCCTCGAAGAGGATTCGGCCGTCATCGAAGATGTGGTGGTCGTGGGCTACGGCGTCCAGAAAAAGAAACTCTTTACGGGTGCAACCGTACAGGTCAAGGGCGACGATATTGCCAAGATGAATACGGTCAATCCCCTCGGAGCTCTCCAGAGCAAAACCCCGGGCGTTAACATCACCCAGAACGGCGGTTTCCTCGATCAAGGTTTCAAGGTCAATATTCGCGGTATGGGTACCGTGGGCGATTATGCGCCGCTTTATGTTGTGGACGGCGTGCCCAATGGTAGTCTCTCGTCGCTGAATGCTGCCGATATCGAATCGATCGACGTGCTGAAGGATGCGGCTTCGGCTGCAATCTACGGCGCCCGCGCAGCAAACGGTGTCATATTGATCACTACCAAGAAGGGTAAGGCCGGTACGGGCGAAGTCTCATATGACGCTTATTACGGCATCCAGAATCTGTACAAGATTCCAAACGTGCTCACCGCTCAGGAGTACATGAACATCATCGACGAAAGCCGCGTGATGGATGGTCTGGAACCCTACTCGTGGGAGACCTACATCCCCGCAAAGGATCTCGAGGCTATACGTTCGGGCGCTTGGAAAGGAACCAACTGGTTGAAGGAGATGCAGAACGAAAACGCCCCCATTCAGAGCCATACGCTCAACATCACGGGCGGTACGGAACGTTCGACCTATTCGATCGGTCTGGGATGGTCGCAGCAGCGCGCTACGATCGGTGTGCCCAATGCGATGCCGACCCTGTCGCGCTGGAACCTGCGTATCAATACCGACAATGTCGTGCTCAAGCGCGGCGACCTCGATCTGTTGCGCGTGGGTGAAACCCTGAACTACCGCTACTCGTTCCAGAAGGGTTCGTTCTCGACGGGCGGTATCTACTGGAACCACCTCCGTACGGCTCTCATACGCAGCCCGCTGATGCATGTCTACAACTCCGAAGGCGACTACTACCTGTGGGAGGACCAGAAGGCCGACGGCTACAACTGGGATATCGCCAACGGTTCGAACAGCAACCCGCTCGCCAGCCTCGACTGGACGGCGAACCAGAACCGCAGCAAGTCGCACTACCTGCAGACCAGCTTCTATGCAGTGCTGCAGCCGATCCGCGACCTGTTGATCCGTACTCAGGTCGGTTACATGATGGGCGCATCGAGCTACCGTTCGTTCACCCCGCAGCACGACAAGCTGACCGAAAGCGACAGCGGTGAAATCAATTCTGTAACCCAGTCGATGTCGGTCTACAACCGCTGGACCTGGGACAACACCATTAACTACAAGTTTACGGTTCAGGACAACCACGCGATCGACGTGCTGGTCGGCCAGTCGGTTGAAAGATGGGGCTACGGCGAAAGCATGTCGGCATCCAACTCCGAACTTCAGTTCAACGACCTTGAACACGCATACCTGAGCAACGCAAACCGTACTTCGAATGTGCCGAAGCCTACCGGAACCCCGAGCGGCGAAGGTGCTATCGCATCGTTCTTCGCCCGTTTGAACTACAACTTCAAGGAGCGCTACATGGCAACGGTGATCATGCGTGCTGACGGTTCGTCGGTCTTCGCTCCGGGCAACCGCTGGGGTTACTTCCCTTCGGTATCGGCCGGTTGGGTTATCTCTAACGAGCCGTTCATGGAGGGCGTCCGCGGTATCGACATGCTGAAACTCCGCGCATCGTGGGGCCAGAACGGTAACTGCAACGTCTCCGGAAACCAGTGGATCGCTACCATTACGACAAACCAGGGTTACGGCGGTTACACGTTCGGCGACAGTATGGACGTTATTTCGTCGGGCTCGTACGCATACAAGGTGCTCAACCCCGACCTGAAATGGGAGACCTCTGAACAGCTCAATATCGGTGTTGACGCCCAGTTCTTCAACAGTCGCTTCAAGGTTGAGTTCGACTGGTACCGCAAGCTGACCAAGGACTGGCTGGTAACACCTCCGGTGCTGATGTCGTGGGGTGCAAATGCTCCTTCGATCAACGGTGGCGAGGTCAAGAACTCCGGCGTTGAGTTGGGCCTGCACTGGAATGACAACGTTGGTAAGGACTTCTGGTACGGCGTAGACCTCAACCTGGCTTACAACCGCAACCGCATTACCTACATCGACAATGCCGACGGTATCATCCACGGTCCGGGCAGCGTATTCTGGGAGGGTGCCGAAGAGTGCTTCCGCGCATCGGTAGGCCGTCCTATCGGATACTTCTACGGATATATCAGCGACGGTATATTCCAGAACCAGGCGCAGATCGATGCATACACCGGTGCAAAACTCAACGGTGACAACACCGCTCCGGGCGATGTGATCTGGCGCGATGTTGACAACAGCGGTACGATCGATGCCAATGACCGTACGATGATCGGCGACCCGAATCCTGATGTTACCATGGGCTTCTCGTTCAACATCGGCTGGAAGGGTATCGACCTGGGCGTAACGACCTACGGTGCGTTCGGCCACCAGATCCTGAAGTGCTACCGCGACTTCACGGCATCTCCGCTGAGCAACTTCACCACCGATATCTATGCCCGCTGGCACGGTGAAGGCACCTCGAATACGATGCCTCGTCTGTCGAGTGCCTCCAGCTCGAACTGGAACCGTATCTCGACCATCTACATGGAAGACGGCGATTACCTGAAGATCAAGAATATAACCGTAGGCTTCGACTTCAAGAAGTTCTTCCCGAAAATTCCGTTCGGACAGCTTCGCGTCTACTTCTCGGCGCAGAATCTCTACACCTTCACCGGCTACTCGGGCATGGATCCCGAAATCGGTTACGGCAGCGATTACGGTTGGGCATCCGGTATCGACCTGGGCTACTATCCGAGCGCTCGAACCTATATGATCGGTTTGAACATCAAGTTTAACTAGGATAAACAGGCAAATCAATGAAAAAGATATTATATATATTGTCGGTTGCGGTACTCTTCGCCAGTTGCGAGAGTTTCCTCGATACCCGTATTCTGACGGAAAAAACAAATGAAAACTTCCCGTCGACCGAACAGGAGGCCGATGAAATGCTGACCGGTATCTATGCCAAACTGCTTTTCGAATCTCCTGAAACCTCGTCGGAATTCTACTTCTCGCAGCTGGCCGGTGACGAGTGCCTCGGCGGCAACCTCTCATACTCGGGCAACTGCGCTACCAACTTCCTCATGTACAAGGACAACCTGAACGGTTTGTCGGGCCTGTGGAGCCGCTGCTATACGCTGATCAACCACGCCAATCAGGCAATCGCTTCGATGGACCGTGTGACCGAGTGGACTCAGGAGTCGCGCGACCGTCACTTCGGTGAGGCTTACTTCCTGCGTGCAATGGCTTACTACGAACTGGTGCGCATGTTCGGCGGTGTGCCCCTGCGTACGACGACCGACAATACGAACATTCCGCGCGCTTCGGTTGAGGATGTATATGAATTGATCGGTGCTGACCTGAAGCAGGCTATCGAACTGCTGCCCGACGCCATCTATCTCTACGGTTCGAACATGGCCGGTCATGCTACCAAGTATGCGGCTGAGGCCCTGATGGCACGTGTCTTCCTGTTCTATACGGGCCGCTACGCACAGAGCGAACTCCCGGGCGGAATCACCAAGAGCATGGTTATCGATTGGATTGACGACTGCGTCAACAATTCGGGACATGACCTGGTAGGCGACCAGCGCAATATCTGGGCATATTCGAACTCGTGGACAAACAACAACGACGAGAGTCTGCGTTACAACTATGTTACGGAGAATAACCTGAGCTGGGCCGGCAATTCGTGCATCGAGACCCTGTTCGCCAACAAGCACAACCTGAAATCGAACTGGACCTATACGTGGTGGTCGAATACCTGTGCACAGTTCTATTCGCCTTCGGGTGACAACGTTGACAAGACTCAGAGCTATCCGTTCGGTACGGGTTGGGGAGCCGGTCCGGTATCTCCCGCCATGGTCGAGGAGTGGAAAACATGGTCGGCACAGCAGGAGTATCTGGACGGTTATACCGAAGATCCGCGTCTGACCGGTTCGATCTGGTCGTACAAGGCCTACGATCCCGAGGACAAGACCAACGTGCTGCTGGACCGCAAGCTCGATCCCAATGAACCCGACTATACGGTATCGTACCGCTATTTCGAACAGACCGGCTACTTCCAGAAGAAGTACATCAACATCAACAGCTACAACGAACAGATGGGCGGTATCTATGCCTTCGGACTGCAGGCATATCCCGATATCACGACCTACACTTCGAACCAGCTGATCCAGATCCAGGATCTGATCCACATCCGTTTCGCCGACGTACTGCTGATGCAGTCGGAGCTGAAGGAGGATGCTACGGGTCTGAACCGCGTACGTGCACGTTCGCACCTGGCTCCGGTAGCCTACTCGCTCGATGCCATCAAGAACGAACGCCGTTGGGAGCTGGCATTCGAATCTCAGCGCTGGTGGGACCTGCTCCGCTGGTCTGGACCGTCGCTCGAGGAGGCCGGTGATGCCCTCAACAAACAGACCGGTTTCGACGTGATCAATGCAGCTCAGGTCGTTCCGATGGTCAACTATGACTACAAGGCCCGTCTGAAGGCAACGGAAGGCTACTGGCCCATCCCGCAGGACGAAATCGACCTGTCGAACGGTGTTCTGGAGCAGAACCCCGGATGGGATCAATCGGCAATGTTTATCGATTGGGCGAAAATGTAAATCGTTAACAAACAGTCAAAACGAAGAGAATCATGAAAAACGTAAAATATTGTTTTGTTTTGGGCGCGCTTCTTCTGCTGTCGGGAGCATGTACCCCGATCGAGGATGACGAACTGCGCGACAAATATGTCACCAATGCCGGTGCACCCATCACGCCCGAGGAGTTGACGGCGGCACTCGAGGTGACCCAGCCCTATCCCAATTCGGCTGACGCAATCGAGGGCGACCAGTACATCCATCTGAAGAACAACCGTCCGGAGATCGGCGGTGTATGGCACGTGGGCAACAAGACCTTCCAGACCGATGACAAGATCGTGGTAATGGAGGCCAACGGAGTTTACGATATATATTATACGGCAGTTTCGAACAATGCGATCGTTTCGTCGATCCCCGTTCAGGTTACCGTCACCAACGTCTTCGACGAGTGGATGGGCTTCCTGACCGGCGCTGTGGACAAGACCGACATGACCGCCAAGAAGACCTGGGGATTCCGTCAGGGCCTTGCTGCAGTGTGCGACATGTGCGCTCACGGTTACTGGAAATATGCTTCGGCAGGCTATACTCCCGAATCGTTTGCCGGTATTACCTGGTGGGGAGCCGTGACCTATGAGACTGCGGGCGACCAGACCATGGTATTCGAAGTCGATGGCAACAAGCTGACCACATACAAGGCTGACGGTACTCAGAACGGTGAAGGTACATTCGAATTCACGCATTCGGGTCCGGAGGAGTCGCTCGGTCTGCTCAATACGACCGTGCCTCTGATCGGCGGTCAGTATGACGACCTGGGGCAGGGCAGCAGCAACTCGTTCTATATCCTGACGTTGACGGATCAGTATCTGACGGTTTACCATCCGACGGTATCTCCCGGTGCTGACTGGGAGGATTCCGGTTGGCGAGCTGTTTATGAAGCCAAATAAAGATTGTTGTAAAACAATCCAATAGTCCTTTTTTCAGAGAGTGGGGACGGTTCCCACGTGGAATCGTCCCCATTTTTCTCTGTCATATCGATCAAATTCTGTTTTATCGGCGTTTCTCTCCTGTCGCATATTCCGCCGGCAGGTGAACGTCGTTTATGCAGCCGTCGATTCGATCGGTTCCTGACACGCGACTTATCACATGACGCAGCCATGAGGACAAAGAGCGCGTTTTTTATTAATAAGGATGCTGTGGTCGGTGTCGGACGGTTCTATTTTTTAGCTTTTGTGCGCGATTATATGCGCAAATCCGTTATATTTGTCAAGATGAATGTTCCTGAATTGATCAAAAAAACGATATATCTGTCGTTGAGTATGCTTTTCGCAGTCGGGTGTGGCAATGCTCCCCGTATGACCATTACGGGTACGGCCCCGGCCGGGTGCGAAGGGTTCAACGTATATCTGGTGCCACAACCGTATCCGGTGGCCGAAGAGGTCGATTCGACGGTCGTGCGGGACGGAAAGTTCAGCTTCGAGGTGAAGGCCGATCCAGTGAGAGTGTGCGATATCACAATCTCGCGCAAGGCCAATGTCCCTTTCGAACGGCTGCTGATCGTGGTCGAACCTGGAACATTGCAGGTGACCATAGATAGTATCAGCAACGGTTCCGGTACGCCTTTGAACGAGGAACTTGCCTTGTGGAAACGGACCATGAGCGATTGCGGCGAACGGGCCATGATGCTGCGTCGGGAAAAGGCTGAGCAGGATGATCCGCAGATAGCGGATTCGCTTGCGGAATGTCTTGACAGGGTGTATGCCGAAGCCGATTCGGTGACCATGGCGCTGATTGAACGCAATCCCAATCCGCTGGGCGGTTTCCTGTACATGATAGCCGAACGCGGAATGGATGAGGCCCGTCTGGCACGATTGAAGGCGGCCGGAATTGACAAGTGGAAGCCTGAACGGCGGAATGAAAGAAAACAATGACACGTAGTACGATGGATAAACAGCCCGGACGGATTGATCGATGGACGCTGCTTGGTGTGGCGCTCTTTTTCGTTGTCTGCTGGTGCTGGTTCTTTTTCGTTGCGCCCTATACGCTGTACACCAAGGAGCAGCTGACGTTGTGGGTGGCCGATCGGGCGGCGTGGCTGGCGGTTTTCGAACGGCCGGCTTGGCTGACCGTGCTGTTGGGTGATTTCCTGACGCAGTTTTACATGGTGATAGGAGGCGGGGCGACGCTGCTCACTCTGGTGTTGCTGCTGCTGTGGCGCGGCGGAGTATCGCTATTGCGGAGGATGGGCGCCGGTCGGAATGCAGCATGGATATGGGCACTGTTGCCGACAGCGGCGGAGTGGGCCCTGAACTGTCATGTCGAATACCCGTTGGCAATGACTCTCGGTGCTGCGGCGGCAATGTGGACAGCTGCCGGCTGGGCCCGGATTGGTAATGCGGCCTGGCGGTTAGTGGCGGCGTTGGTGCTGACGGTTGTAGTGTATCTGCTGGTCGGTGCGCACTATCTGTTGTTTACCGTTGCGGCCGCAGCGGTATTGGTGTCAAAACGGGAGTGGTGGCAGGCGATAATCGTCGTGGCTGTTGCGGCGGCTGTACCCGTTTTGTTGCACTCATGCTTCCTGCTGACGGCGGAGCAGGCGCTTTTCTATCCGCTCATCGAAGGGTACATGTTGCAGAATATGTGGTGCTATCTGGCAACCGAGGCGGCGTTGCTTGTGGCGATTCTGTTCGGGGCGGCCGTGGTGCGGCTGAAGGCTTGGATAGGGTATGCCGTGACGGCGGCAGCATTGGCTGTGATGCTGTGGACGGGATTCGATGCCCGGACCGAATATATGCTCCGCATGTCGTCGGAGGCCTACTTCAACCGTTGGGATCGGGTGTTGGCGGCGGCTGACCGGAACTGGGACTATAAGAGTTATGTCGGTTCGTACTATACCGATCTGGCGCTGGCCCGCGAAGGGCGTCTGGGCGACGAACTGATGAAGTATTACCAACCGGCTTCGAATGCGCTGCTGCTGGCCATCAACGAGAAGTCGGGATATATATATGCCATGGCAGGCTGCGACGCGCAGATCGAGATGGGCGATCTGGCGCAGGCACAGCATACGGCGATGTTGGCGATGACCTTTACGCCTCGTCAGCGGTCGTCGCGCGTGGCCCGGCGGCTAGCCGAGATTGCGATCATAGCGGGCGATTACGAGTTGGCCGACAAGTTCCTGCGCCAGCTCGAATATGGATTGTTCCACCGCCGCTGGGCGGCAGAACGGAGACGGTTACTGGCCGATGAGGAGTTGTTGTCGGCGCAGCCCGAGGTTGCAGTGAAGCGTTCGCTGCTGTCGCGGAGCGATACCCTGTTTTCGCCGAACGACTGGTTCCGGTCGCTGTACAACCTGCTCGAGTCGAACCCCTCGAACCGTATGGCCCGCGACTACCTGATGTGCTACCATCTGCTAAACAAGGACATGCGACGGTTCAAGGCCGATTACGACCGTTATTGTTTCGCCGATGCCGCCCGTGCGGGTATCCCGAAATATTATGAACAGGCGCTGGTAATGTGCCTGGGAGCCGAACCCGATGCCGTGGAGCAGTATGTGCGTTACGGGGTCAGCGAGGCGACATATGCCGAATGCCTCGATTATCTGGCGGCATACGAACGTGCCGGAGGAGATGGGCGCCAGTTGATGGAGAGGTTCGGCGACAGTTATTGGTTTTATTACTACTATGCGCAGATAAAGTGATGTTGAGATCGTTATATATAATATTCTTTGTAGCGTTTCTGGCTTCGTGCAGCAGTGAGGTCGGGTACCGCCAGGTGCCGTCGCTGCCGCCGATGTTCCCGGACTACAGCCGGGCGACGATACCGTACAACATCGCGCCGCTCAACTTCCGGATCGACAGTGCCGACCGGATCTCGGTGACCGTAAAGGGCCGCAGCGAGTGGACTTTCGAACGCCGTGGCGAACTGATGCGCTTCCCCGAGAAACGGTGGCGTGAGATGCTCGAGGCTGAACGCGGCGATACGGTGGAGGTGTATGTGCGGGCGCGGTTCGGAAAGGAGGATCGCGGCTGGCGCAGCCTGCAGTGGGTCATTGCCGACGAGCCGATAGACCGCTACATGAGCTACCGTCTGATCGAGCCGGCTTATGAGGTTTGGAACATGCTGCAGATCGTCGAACGCGACCTGACAGGTTTTGATGAGCGCATCCTTGGCGACAACAATGTGGTCGATCGGGCCTGCATCAACTGTCATACGTCGAATCGGGCCGAGAAACCTGCCACATTCATGCACGTGCGCGGCAAGGGCGGCGGTACGGTCTATTCGTTCGACGGGGAGCTGCGCAAGGTCAATACCGCGACCGACCGCACTTCGGCAGCCGTCTACGGCGAAATAGAACGGTCGGGCCGTTACGGGATCTTCACGACGGCCGAGATCATTCCGATGCTGCACTCGATGGGTAACGAACGTATGGAGGTTTACGATACGGAGAGCGACCTGATACTTGTCGACTTTGCCGGCTGTACGGTGAGCGACTCCCCGTGCGTCAGCGGGCCGGAGTATCAGGAGACATTCCCCTGCTTCTCGCCCGACGGTGAGACGATCTATTTCTGCCGTGCGAAGGCGCTGCCGCAGCCCGACAGTACATTCAGGATGCATTACGACCTTTGCGCGATTGATTTCGACTCGGAGGCGGGCCGGCTTGGCGACAGTGTGCGGGTGGTGTTCGACGCGACGGCGGCCGGAAAATCGGTTTCATTCCCGAAGTGCTCGCCCGACGGCCGCTTCCTGCTGATGACGGTCTCGGACTACGGTACCTTCCCGATCTGGCACCGCGAAACCGACCTGTGGATGCTGGACCTGCAGAGCGGCAGGATCGATTCGTTGCCGCAGGTGAACGGCCGATATTCCGATTCGTACCATTCGTGGAGCAGCAACTCGCGATGGGTGGCCTTCGCCTCGAAGCGCGATGACCGTGTCTACGGCCGTCCGTATATCGCCTATGTCTCGCCCGAAGGTGAGGTAGGCGAACCGTTCGTGCTGCCGCAGCGCGATCCCCGCAGATATCTTACGACTCTCAAGTCGTTCAACATACCCGAACTGTATGCCTCGCCGGAGGTGTACGATACACACTCTCTGTCCGACATCTATTTCGATGCACCGGCCGAGAAGTTCGAATACAAGGAGAATTTTTCTGAATGAAACGAATACTCAAATATCTGCATTGGATACTGCCTGCGGCATTGACGGTCGGAGCATGGGTGTTTTTCGCATTCGGCTATGCCGGACACCTGCTCTATATCGAAGGTAACCAAATGTTCCTGTGGAACGGCGACTATATGGTCGATACGGTCATGCGTGTGGGCGGCATGTCGGATTACATTGCGCGGTTCATCACGCAGTTCTATCACTGGCCGCTGGTCGGCGGAGCACTTGTGGCGCTGCTGTTGCTGGCGCTGCAGCAGGGTGTGCAACGGATAATGCGCAGACTGGGGGGCGATATGCTCTGGACATTGAGCTTCGTGCCGCCGATTATATACTGGGTCTTGCTGTGCGACGAGAATTATACCCTGTCGGGACTCGTGGCGCTGGCCGGAGCCGTGTGGCTGGCGGTTGCCGTGGCGGCAGTCGGCAAGAGCTGGCTGCGGGGCGCGGTGACAGCCCTTGCGATACCGGCCGTATGGCTGTTGCTGGGCGGTACGGCGGCGGTAACGT
>URTU01000070.1 GCA_900550925.1 uncultured Alistipes sp.
CGAGTCGCAGGCCGAAAAGGAGGCTACCCGTTCAGCCCGGCAGGCGCTGGAGGAGTTGCGCGAACGCACCGAACAGGATGAGCAGATCGAGGCTGAACGTTCGGCACGTGTCGAGCAGGAGATGGCACGCATTGAATGCCGGCGTCAGCGCCGTGCCGAACGCCGCGCTTCGGCAGCCGGAGCGCAGACAGTCGAAACGCCAGCCGAAACCGCCGTCCCGAAACAGATCACGGTCGGCACGAAGGTCCGGATCAAGGATCAGGACAACGTCGGCGAGGTGCAGGCCATCAAAGGCAAAAAGGCTACGGTCGCCTTCGGGCAGATACTCACCACGATCGACATGGAGCGTCTCGAAGCCGTTTCGAATGCCGAATACAAACGCCATACCCGTCCGGTCACGCCGCGCACGGTGGTTTCGGTCGACGTGTCGCAGCGCCGGCTCAACTTCCGCGACCACATCGATGTCCGCGGGATGCGCGCCGCCGAGGCCCTCGAAGCCGTCCAGTCATTCATCGACGATGCTGTAATGGTCGATATCGGCAGCGTCACGATCCTTCACGGCAAAGGTACCGGCGCCCTCAAGGAGGAGATCCGGCGCTACCTGCGAACAGTTCCCGAAGTCGAGAGTTTCGCCGACGAGCATGCCGACCGCGGCGGTGCCGGCATAACAATAGTAAAATTCAGAAACGGGAACTGAACGCCCCAGCCCGACGCAACCGAATCCCGCGATACAACCAATAACCCGAAATGGAATACAGATTGAGCCGAATAGCCGCCCTGTGCGGCGGCAAGCTGCTGAACCGCGATCTGACGATATGCGAGGTGACGGTCGACAGCCGTAATTTCACCTATGGCGACAACAGCCTGATGGTGGCCCTCAAGGGGCGCCGCCACGACGGCCACGACTATCTCGAAGCCGCCTATGCACACGGCATACGTTCATTCATGGTCGAGCGGCTGCCCGAGTCGCTGCACGACGATGCCGGATATGTCGTTGTCGGAGATGCCCTCGAAGCACTCCAGAGACTCGCATCGGACTACCGTTCGAAATTCAAGGGTACGATCATAGCCGTCACCGGTTCGACCGACAAGACCCTCGTCAAGGAGTGGGCCGTGCAGAGCGCCCCGCCCGAAAAACGAGTCTTCGGAAGCCCCAAAAGCTACAATTCGCAACTCGGCGTGGCGCTGTCGCTGCTCATGATCCAGGGTAACGAGGATGCCGTGGTCGTCGAGGCCGGCATTTCGCACCCGGGCGACATGGAACGTCTGGAGCGGATGATCCGCCCCGAGATCGGGATATTCACCAACATCGGCGAACAGCACAGCCGCAACTTCGAATCGCTCGCAGCAAAGGTCGCCGAGAAGATGATCCTCATGCGTGGCTGCAAGGCCATAATCTACGATGCTGGCATCGAACCGGTGGCCCGGGCCGTCGAGGCAAGCGGCATAGAGCGCAAGATCGACTGCCGGCAGTATGACGACCCGGAGTTTCACATGCGCGACACCTCGTCGCTGCGCAGCGCACGGATGGCAACTGCCCTGTGGACGCTCATGGGCGACGACATAGAGCGTATCCGGAAACGTGTAAGAGAGTTGCGGCCGTCGGCAATGCGAATGGAGCTCAAGGAGGGCATCAACGACTCGACCCTGCTGAACGACTCCTCGAATACCGGGCTCAACTCACTGGCAACGGCCCTCGACGCACTGGTCAAGATCGCTTCGGGCCGCAAGTGTACGCTTGTCATATCGGATAACGCCGCCCGTCGGGACGATGCGCAGGCATACCTGGCCCGCGTCGAACAGCTCGCCATCCGGGAACATATCGATACGATCATCTGCATCGGGCCGCAACTGGCCGATTTTGCCGCACGGATCGACAGCATCACCACTCGCTACTATACAACCCCCGACGAATTCCTCGCCGGACTCTACCCCGAAGACTTCTCGTCGCGGGCCGTGCTGATCAAGTGCGCCGCAACGCCCGAATACGAACGAATGAGCCACCTGCTCGAACGTCACAGCCATACGTCGGTGCTCGAGGTTAACCTCGGGGCCATGCGCCACAACCTCGGATACTACCGTTCGCTGATGGCGCCGTCGACCAAGATGATGGCGATGGTCAAGGCCTCGGCATACGGAAACGGCCGCCACGAGATTGCAAACATCCTCCAGAACGAGGGTGTCGACATGCTTGCGGTGGCATTCGCCGACGAGGGAAACACCCTCCGCCGGCGCGGAATAACACTCCCGATCGTCGTGCTGAATGCCGACACGAACAGTTTCGCCCAGATGGTCGCCGACCGTCTCGAACCCGAAATATACAGTTTCGTATCGCTGCGCGACTTCGTCGAGGCCGTCCGCCATGCCGACTCTTACCACTACCCAATCCATATCAAGATCGACAGCGGGATGCACCGATTGGGATTCGAGGAGAGGGACCTGCCGCAACTCCTCGCCGAACTCGAAAAACAGAGCCTCTACGTCCGCGTATCGAGCATCTTCACACACCTCGCCGCGGCAGACGACCCCTCGCAGGACGATTTCACCCGAAGCCAGATCGCACTCTTCGACCGGCTCAGCTCGCGGATCGCCGCATCGCTCAACTACCGTGTCATGCGCCATGCCGCCGCCTCGGCCGCCATCGAGCGATTCCCCGAAGCCCACTTCGACATGTGCCGACTCGGAATCGGTCTCTACGGCTTCGACTACCGTCGCAACAAGGCCCTCGTACCGATCTCGACACTCAAGGCCCGCGTAGTGCAGATCAAGCACCTCGCCGCTGACCAGACCGTCGGTTACGGACGCGCCGGCCGGCTCAGCCGCCCTTCGGTAACGGCAACCGTCTCGATCGGATATGCCGACGGCCTGAACCGCCATCTGGGTTGCGGAAACTGGTCGGTACTCATACACGGCCGCCCGGCACCCATCGTCGGACGGATATGCATGGATTGCTGCATGGTCGACATAACCGACATTCCGGATGTCGGCGAGGGCGACGAGGTGATGATATTCTCGACCGAACCCGGAAACCGCGCCGACGACATGGCTGACATTCTCGGTACGATCCCTTACGAAATAATGACCTCGGTCAGCACCCGCGTAAAACGAATCTTCATAAACGAATAACAGCCATGAACAAAGGTACCCTGTATATGATTCCCTGCCCGATCGCTACGGACGGCGATCCGGCCGGATCTCTCCCGGAAAATACGATCGCGGCAATCCGGCGGATCGGATGTTTTGTGGTCGAGGACCTGCGGACAGGGCGCCGGTTCCTGTCGCGCGTCGGCATGGGACGTCCGATTGACACGCTCGAAATGGCTGAACTCAACGAGCATACCCCATCCGCCGAGGTCGAAAAACTGATCGCACCGCTCCTTGCCGGCAAGGACGTGGGAATGATCTCCGAGGCAGGTTGCCCGGGCGTCGCCGACCCCGGGGCTGCTCTCGCCGCACTCTGCCACCGGCACGGCATCCGTGTAAAACCGCTCGTCGGCCCTTCGTCGATACTCCTGGCGCTCATGGCCTCCGGTATGAACGGGCAGTCCTTCGCATTCAACGGATACCTCCCCGTAAAACCGCAGGAGCGCGAACGCGCCATCCGCACCTTCGAACGCCGCGCCCGCTCCGAACACCAGTCGCAGATCTTCATCGAGGCGCCATACCGCAACCGGCAGCTGCTCAAGTCGCTGACCGACGTCTGTGCCCCCGACACGCGGCTTACCGTAGCGGTCGACCTCGACGCCGAAAGTGAATTCGTCGCAACCCGCAGCATCGCCGAATGGAGACAGTACGACTCGACCGACCTGCACAAGCGGCCGGCTATATTCATCATCGGAGAGTAATTAAAACTTACGGGAAAGCCCTTGTCAATCCTTTGTCTGCCCTCTGCGGCAGATATCACTGTAATCGCAATACTGGCACGATTTCGGGTCATCGCACTGAACAAACGGCCGCGCAGGATCGAACATCTCGGAGAGAACTCCGGCAAGACCACGTTCGAATGTCTCGGCGCCCGCCCCGTAATCCAGCACATGCCGATGTTGCGAACGGTCCCGTCCCCCGAACGTCTCGACCAGATCGGGCGAAGCATCCTCATTCCCTATATTGCGGACATAATACAATGCCGGCACGACACCGCAGCCCTCGCTGTGTGAAAGCATCATCGAATAGAGCAGAGTCTGTATCACGGCCGAATATTCACGGCGATTATCGTCGGAAAACAGCGTCCCGAACTCCTTGAACTCGGTGTGCGGCACACCGGTCTTGTAGTCGACAACCCGCCTCCGGCCCGATGACAGACGGTCGATACGGTCGGCCTTGCCCTCGAACAGAACCCGAAGCCTCCGCCCCGCCGATTCGAACTCGAACGGCGTCGAAACCTTGTACTCGAGATGCTCAACCACAAAGTCCGGATGGGCCTTGTCGTAGGCCAGAATGCCTCGCTCGATGTAGCGGCGGATGATGTCCCGAACCAGAATGATCTGGCCACCGTAATCCTCCTCATCCACATTCTCGCGCATCAGATACTTCTCGTTGACCGCCCGATCCACCGCCGTTGCGATATCCTTGCCGGTGATCGACGCCAGCGCCCGCGCAACATCCGGTTTGCCGACCAGCGGCTCGTAAAGCAGCTGCATGGCGTAGTGCAGAATGGTTCCGAACATCGAGGCATCGATCTCCTCGACCATTTCATCGTCGGCGCGTATGCCCACCACCGACGCAAAATAGAACCGCATCGGACATACGACATATCGGAAAAAGGCCGTCGGAGACAGTGGTGCAGGGTTCTCCTCCGCCACAAACCGCCCCAGACGTTCAGCCACATCGCCGCGCTTGGCTATAACCAACGGTGCCGACTCGCCCAGATTGATGTCGGCGCCGAAATCAATACGCTTCAACTCTATGCCCGACTCGTAATCCAACTGACGGATATAGCGGCTCGGTTCGCCATTGCTGTTTTCGTCGTTCTGCGAACAGTAGACCATCCAGACCCGAGACGCCCGCTGGATCAACCGGTAGAAATAGTAGGCATAGACACCGTCGTGATGCTCCGGCGTCGGAAGGCCGTAGGCCGCCCGCAGTGCGTACGGAATGAAGGATGACGAGGCGGAACGCATGCCCGGGAAATTGTCGTCGTTCATAGAAAGGATCACGACATTGTCGAAATCAAGGTTTCGGGTCTCGAGGATTCCCATCACCTGCAACCCCTGCAGCGGCTCCCCCTCGAACGGAATCCGAACCGTCTGCAGATGGCGCCGCAACAGCGACCGGTAGACCTGCAGGTCGATCTCGACAGAACAGTCCTCGAGCGAATTGCGCAACATCGACACGTTGTCCGCAATGACCGACAGAAACTCCATCTCCTGTTTATGCGAGCCCCCCTCGTCCGACGACAGGATCGACAGCACCTTGCCCGACATCGCCACGATATAGTCCGACAACTCCCGCCAATCTCCGCAGAGCGTGAACAGCGCCTCAAGCAACGGCGTTACGTTCAGCTCCGAACGCGCCACGAAGACCTGCTGGCGGTCGATGATCCGACGCACCAACTCGCGGCCCGAATCCCCCAGCGCCGGTTCGATATACGGATGCGACAGCAGACCCGTAACATCCGAGTGGTAGAAATGAGGCTCCCCGCCGCGTTCGGTCGACCGTCCCTGCAGCTCGATCAGCCGTTCGACAAACGAATAGGCAACACTCTGCCGCACGGGAAACCCCATCGTAATATTGAGGTGTTCGACACTGTCGGGAATCGAATACAACAACGGCGAAAGCAGATTCTCGTCGGTCAGCACCACCGCCGTATTCCGGTCCGAGGGCAATCTCCCGGCAGCATCATCGGCAAACAGCCTCGACACGAACTTGCATTGCAGCACGTTCGAGGCCGCCGCAACCGCCGTCAGCTCCTTGCCCGCCGCAAAGCATGCATCCCGACTCCGGAGATCCGCCGCCGAAGGGTATCGCAACAGATTGTCGCGGATGAAGAGCCCGGCTTCCTGACCCTTTTCGAGATAATAGTCGTCGTAATCCCAGTAGAACAACGCATCGCGGTTGACCTTCAGGTAGTCGAACAGGCGCTTCTCGCAGGCCGACAACGCATTGAAACCGGCTATCACGTAACGTTCATGCCCGTCGTCCAACTCGAAATCCGCAGCCGCAATACGTTCCGCCGCCGCCCGCTGGATCATCCCGCCGTAGGCGATTCCCAGTTCCGAAAGCCGCGCCCGGAAATCGCGATAAACCGGACCCAGGGTCTGCCAGAGCTTCACGAAGGCCTGCTTGTGAACCGACATCCGCGTCTGGTCGATCACGCTCCAGAAACGCGACAATGCCTGCCACTGCTGCTCGGTAATGTACGAGTAGTCCGATTCCATGACCTTCAGGTCGGCCATGTTCGCAAACAGCACGTCGGCATCGACCAGATACTTGTCTATCGAGTCGAAATCGTTCAGAAGCATGTCGCCCCAGAAATAGAACTTGTCGAAAGTCTCGTCGGGATGATACCGGCGGTAGACATTGTAGAGCTCCGTGATCAGACGCACCCGTTCGCCCTGCTTCATTCCCGAAGCCTCGGCCATCAGGTCGTCGATCGACACGAAGTGCGGCAGCCATAACGGCCCGGACGACAACCGCCCCAGAGCATCGGCGAAAAACAACCTTGCACGCCGACTCGGGAACATGATCCTGAGCGACGACACCTCACGGCCGAAACGTTCGTAAAGATCGGCCGCAACCTGTTCGAGAAAGGTTGTCATGATACGTAACCGTATGGCTGGAAAAGAGCTATTCGCCTATGTTGTTTATCGAGCTGCCCAACAGACGCTCCTGCACCCGCAGGATATCGGGCTTGCCCTTGTAGAATACCGTTCCACCCAGATTGGTCGTCGCAACCAGCCGTTCCGAAACCCGCACGGTAGCCTCACCGCGCTGCGTTGCGGTCACCTCGGCCGACATCGCCTCCAGCTTGCTCAGGTCGATATCCGCCGCCGAAACATCCAGCTTCAGATAACGCGCCTCACCCGTCAGGTCAACATCCGACTGTCCCGAAACCGTCAGTTTCAGATCGGTGGCCTTGACCGAACCTTTCAGCGTGCCGCTCCCCGAAACCTCGATGTCAAGCACCGGGACCTCCAGTTCGCCATCAATCTCGACTCGGCTGCCGGCAATCTTCAAGCCATCGACCGTACGGAAACGTATCTCGATATCCGTATCAACGGTCCTGTTGCGCGAATTGCTCTCGCGGATCTTCAGCACGCCGTTATCATCGATCGTGTAGCTCAACCGGCTCGCTGATTCGTCCGTAGTATTGACAACCAGCATGGGCTGTTCGCTGTCGGAAATACGAACCATCTTTACCTTCATGTTGCCGCTCAGGGATACCGATGTGAAATCCCCCATCCATTCGCGGTGAGTCGACTGCTGTGCGACTACGGCCGTTGACATCATCAACGCCGCCAGAATCATCACTATTCTTTGCATACGTCAGAATATGTTTTGAACATTTTAGCAGGCAAGTTAATAATTTTTTGCGGAATAATTCTTTTCTTCGGCCGGAATTTGCTATCTTGGTTCGGTTTTTCACAGACTCTTCACTCAAAATGGGCAAAGCCAAGATCCTGACGGCAAGCGCAGGCGCCGGAAAAACTTATCAACTGGCATACAAATACGTGTCGGAAATAATCGCCTGCCCGGAAGCCTACCGCAACATCCTTGCCGTGACCTTCACAAACAAGGCCACCGAAGAGATGAAAAACCGTATCCTCGACCATCTGAACGCCCTCGCCGCCGGTAAGAAAACCCCGTTCATGGAGGACCTGCTGCGCGATTTCGGACAGTTCGACGCACCGACAATACGCCACCGCGCAAAAGAGGCCCGCACAAGGATCCTGCACGATTACGGCCGCTTCACGGTGCTGACAATCGACAAGTTCTTCCAGCGCATCATGCGGGCCTTCCTCAAGGAGCTCAACCTCGACCTCAACTACAACATACAGATCGAAACCGAAACGATTCTCGAAAACAGCGTCGACCGCCTTGTCGACAGCATCTCCGACGACACCCGGCTGAGAAAGTGGCTGCTCGCATTCACCGGCGAACGCCTCAGCGACAGCAAGCGCTGGGACATACGGGATACGATCGGCAAACTGGGCGAGGAGATTTTCAAGGAGAAGGATTACCAGGCAAGCCCCATATCGAAAGAGGAGCTCGAGAAGAGAATGGGGCGTGCACTGGCCCAGAACCGCAAAATCGAGGAGCAGATGGCCGGCCTCGCAAACCAGGCCCTGGCCATAATGGATGAATACGCATTGCGGCCGACCGATTTCAAGGGGTCGTCACGGTCGTTTGCGCTCTATTTCGAGACCGCTGCCAAAACGTTCGCCGAACCCTCCACCTCGGCCCGGAAGGCTGCCGATGCCGGACCGGACGAATCGTGGGCCGCCGCAAAATCCCCGCTCAGCAAAACCATCGATACCGCAAAACTGCGTCTGCAACCGATTCTCAGGCAGATGTGCGACCTCTACGACCGCGAATGCAGGCGATACAACACAACCGTACTTTTCCAACAGACCTTCCGCAGCTACGCCCTGCTCTCCGACCTGTACGAAAAGGTGCTGGCGCGTTGCGACGAAACCGGTGACCTGCTCCTCTCGCAGACAAAAAACATCCTCTCGGAGTTCATCGAGGACAACGAGGCCCCGTTCATTTACGAAAAGGTCGGCAGCCGGTTCGAATACTTCATGATCGACGAGTTCCAGGATACCTCCCGGCGCGAATGGCGGAATTTCCTGCCGCTGCTCCGAAATTCTATGGCGCAGTCCGACCGCATTCCCGTATTCATCGTCGGAGACGTCAAACAGTCGATCTACCGATGGCGGGGCAGCGACTGGAGGATTCTCGACTCGAAGGTCCCCGAAGATCTCGGCCCGGAAAATATCCTGCAACAGAACCTCGCCGACAACCGTCGAAGCCTGCCGCTCATCGTACGTTTCAACAACGCCATGATCGGACATGTCGTCGGGATCGACTCCGAAGCCATAACCCGCACGCTCGAGGCCGCATGCACAAACAACGCCATAAACCGTACGGAGTGCGACCGGCTCTCAACGTCGCTCTCAAACGCATACCGGAACCATATCCAGATCCCGCGCCGCCAAAGCTCGGCTGAAGGATATGTCTCGATCATCGAGTACGGCGTCGACTCTCACAACGACCTCAACCAGAATCCGCCGCTGGTTCCGTGCATCGAGCGCCTGCTCGAATCAGGATACCGCCCGAGCGACATCCTGATCCTCGCCCGAACCAACAACGAAGGTGAAAAGATCACAACACAACTGCTCGAATATCTCGCCGGACCCGATGCACGGTTCCGGTTCGACGTCATCACCCAGGATGCCATGAAAGTGGGATATGCCGCCGTCAACGGCTTCATCATCGCCTGCCTGCGTACCGCCGTCAACCAGAACGACCCCCTAAACCGAATAACCGTCAACAAGTTCCTGCGCGACCGCGGTCTCAAAACCCCGCTCGACGATTCGTTCGACCCCGTACAGGCCCAGTTCTTCCATGAGCTGGGAGCGCTGTCGCCCGAAGATGCATTCGAACGCATCGCAATGCAATACCGTCTGAACGACGATCCGGCCGCTACGGCATACATCCAGGCCCTGCACGAACTGATCGTCAAATTCTGCACAAACCGCGTCGCCGACATACGTCTGTTCCTCGAATGGTGGGACGAAAAGGGTTACAAGACCGCCATGACATCCCAGAAAAACGACCATGCAATCGAGATCTCGACAATACACAAGGCAAAGGGACTCGAACGCAAGGCCGTCATAATCCCCTACTGCTCATGGGATCTCAAACCCACACAGAACCCGCTCGTGTGGGTCGACAGCGACGAATCGCATTTTGCCGGTATCGGACAGATCCCGATCTACTATGGCAAAACGATGGGCAATTCGGAGTTCGCCGCCGACTTCTACCGCGAAACCGTATATTCGCATATCGACAGCATCAATCTGCTGTACGTGGCCCTGACCCGTGCCGCCGAGCAGCTATACATCATGTATAAACCGCCAAAGGATACGAAAAAGCAGGCCGAATTCTCAAAAATAAGTACCGTAATCTCTCAGGTGCTGTCCGGGGCCGGCCATACGCCCGAAGGCAGCATCCTGCTGCCGGCCGCCGGCGATTCGGCGCAGGAGGGACTCGAAGGGCGTGTCAGCGAGCGCGACAACTGCCGCATAATCGAATTCGGGGAGATGCGGCCGCCGGTTCACGAATCCTCCCCAAGAACAGCCGAGACAATACGGCTG
>URTU01000071.1 GCA_900550925.1 uncultured Alistipes sp.
AGCGTCGTGATAACCTTCTCTCCCCATCCGCGTATCGTGCTCGGACAGGCCGACGGGCTGAAACTCCTCAATACGCTCGACGAGAAGATCCGCCTGCTGTCCGAAACGGGGGTCGACAATCTGATTGTGGCGCGGTTTACCGAAAAGTTCAGCCGGTTGTCGTCGGAGGAGTATCTGCAGGGATTCCTTGTCGGGAGGGTTGGGGTCAAGGCCCTGGTGGCCGGCTACAACCACCGTTTCGGACATGACAAGAGAGGCGATTTCGCATATCTGAGTGCACGGCATGAGGATCTGGGATTCGAAATATGCGAAATCCCGCGGCAGGAGATCGACAACGAGAAGGTCAGCTCGACAACCGTAAGGGCCTGTATCGCCGCCGGTGACATGCAGCATGCCGAACGGCTGCTGACGCGCCCATATCCGCTTACGGCCGTTGCCGGTGCCGACGGTACGCTGTCGGACATCGACAGCTATAAACTGCTGCCTCCGGAGGGAAGCTATCGTGTCGTGGTGGATGGTGATGCCGAGGATGTGCTGCATGTGACTGCAAAGGGGCTGGCGCTCGAAACCTGCCGCTCAGCAGTTGCGGAACACCGTACGCTCCATATTGAGTTCCGTGAGTCGAGGCGTTGAATGCCGGAACCGGAATTGTATTGAGTCGCGGTATAGTATTGATTACGGCCGGCAAAGGTTTTGGTATTACGGCCGGCAACGCTCTGGAAGATCGCTTGTGGACCGACGTCAACGGCCGCCGGCGGCCACGGGTACCTAAGCCCGAAACAGCCGTTCCGTGGAGCGCCGGCCCGATCGCCCGGCCACCGGTAAAAGCCGTCGGTAAAAAGAGTGCGGCACGATTGGTCGTATATAAAAATTTCGTATATTTGCACAACCAAAAATCACCATTAACATGTCTTTTATCAGCGATAGAATCAAGACCGAGGGACTTACATTCGATGATGTGCTCCTCGTGCCGGCCTATTCCGAAGTATTGCCCCGCGATGTCGATATTTCGTCGAAGTTCACCCGCAACATACGACTCAACACCCCGATCGTTTCGGCCGCCATGGATACCGTGACCGAAGCCGAACTCGCAATCGCAATCGCCCGCGAAGGCGGTATAGGCGTGATTCATAAAAATATGACCATCGAGGCTCAGGCTGCCCAGGTCCGCAAGGTCAAACGTGCCGAAAACGGTATGATTTACGACCCGATCACAATCTCGAAGGAGAATACCGTCGGCGATGCCCTCAAACTGATGCACGATTACCGCATCGGAGGTATCCCGGTTGTCAATAGCGAGAACATACTGATCGGAATTGTCACCAACCGCGACCTTCGCTTCCAGCGTGACATGTCGCGCAAGATCGATGACGTGATGACCAAGGAGGGACTTATCACCACGACAAACCCCGACCTGCGGAACGCTTCGGATATCCTGCACCAGAACAAGATCGAAAAACTCCCCGTAATAGACGACCACGGCCATCTGGTCGGCCTGCTCACCTACAAGGATATCACCAAGGTGCAGCAGAACCCCAATGCCTGCAAGGATGACAAGGGCCGCCTGAGAGTGGCTGCCGGCGTCGGCGTGACTTCGGATGCCATGGATCGTGTGGCGGCACTCTATGAGGCGCATGTCGATGTTATAGTCATCGATACGGCCCACGGACATACCAAGAATGTTGTCAACCTGCTCAAACAGGTCAAGGCCCGTTACAGCGACCTGGATGTGGTGGTCGGAAATATCGCCACGGGCGAGGCCGGCCGTTATCTGGTCGATGCCGGTGCCGACGGCGTAAAGGTCGGCATAGGTCCCGGTTCGATCTGTACGACCCGTGTGATTGCCGGCGTCGGCGTGCCGCAGCTCGAAGCGATATACGATGTGGCCAAGGCCCTCAAGGGTAGTGATGTGGCTATCATCGCCGATGGCGGTCTGCGCTATTCGGGCGATATCGTCAAGGCCCTGGCTGCCGGCGGAGACTGCGTAATGGCAGGTTCGATGTTCGCAGGCGTGGAGTCTCCCGGCGAGACGATCATCTACAACGGCCGTAAATTCAAGACATACCGCGGTATGGGTTCGCTCGAGGCCATGCAGTGCGGTTCGAAAGACCGTTACTTCCAGGAGAAGGAGACCGATGTCAAGAAACTCGTGCCGGAGGGTATTGCCGCACGCGTGCCATTCAAGGGTACGCTGGCCGAGGTGATTTACCAGCTTGTTGGAGGTCTGCGTGCCGGTATGGGCTACTGCGGCGCCAAGGATATCGAGACCCTCAAGAAGGCTCAGTTCATACGTATTACCAATTCGGGCGTGCTGGAGAGCCATCCCCACGATGTAACCATTACCCGTGAGGCTCCGAACTACAGCCGCGGCGAATAGAGAGTGACTGGAAACGATGATCGAGTGCAAGGTTAAGATACGTACGTGGTATCGTGATACCGACCAGATGGGGATAATCCACCATTCGAACTATGTCGCTTACTTCGAGGCTGCACGCGGCGAGGCAATGCGCCAGTTGGGGTACACGTACAAGGATATGGAGGCCCAGGGAATAATGATGCCTGTGGTCGACGTCAGACTGCACTACATATCGCCGGCTTATTACGACGAATTGCTGACATTCGTGGTGCGTGTCGAGAAGATGCCCATGGCCCGTATCGAATTTCTGTACGATGTCTACAACGAGCAGCAGAAACTGATTACGACCGGTTCGGTGACGCTCGGATTCATGCACAGCGATACGCGCCGTCCGTGCCGTGCTCCGCAATGGTTCGTGGAGATGCTGCGCAAGGCCGGGCTCGAAGATTGATTGAGGCTGCAGAGCTCCGCGCACTCTGAAACGCGCACTCTGAAATAATTGTGTACGACCGCAAGGGGGATTGAAAATGACACCCCGTTGCGGCCGTACTTGTTTTGTGCCCATACGTGAGCGGGCGTCAGTGCAGTGCGTTTTTCCGTGTCCATACTGTTTTATTGTCATACCGTTGTAGGGCATGCAACGTGTTGGGGTGACACGCCGTGTGTCAAAATGTCAGCCGCAAGGCCATGGCACACAGTTTGATCGTATAGCCTGCAGAAAAAAAAGAAAATAAAAAAACTAAAAAACAACAGATATGGCTACTCAAAACGGAAAAATTGGGGTGACTACTGAAAACATATTCCCCGTAATCAAGAAATTCCTCTATTCGGATCATGAGATCTTCCTGCGTGAATTGGTTTCGAATGCCGTCGATGCGACCCAGAAACTCAAGACACTCTCGTCGATCGGTGAGGTGAAGGGCGAGCTGGGAGACCTGACCATACATGTCAAGGCTGATCCCGAGGCTCGGACACTGACCGTTTCGGATTCGGGCATAGGCATGACCGCCGAGGAGGTCGACAAGTATATCAACCAGATTGCATTCTCGAGCGCCGAGGAGTTCATGGCAAAATACCAGAACCAGGCGATCATCGGACATTTCGGACTGGGGTTCTATTCGGCATTCATGGTGGCCGACAAGGTCGAGATCCATACCCGTTCGTATCGTGAGGGGGCCAAGACCGTAGTCTGGAGCTGCAATGGTACTCCCGAATACTCGATGTCCGAAACCGACGAGGAGCGTTCGCACGGTACCGATATAATATTGTATCTGTCGGAGGATTGCAAGGAGTTTGCCGAGGCGTCGAAGGTCGAGGAGCTGTTGCGCAAATATTGCCGCTTCCTGCCGGTGCCCATCGCATTCGGGAAGGTCAAGGAGTGGAAGGACGGCAAGTATGTCGATACCGACAAGGACAACATAATAAACGATACCACGCCGCTCTGGACACTCAAGCCCGACAAGATCACCGAAGAGCAGTACAAGGATTTCTATCGCGAACTCTATCCGATGAGCGATGATCCGCTGTTCTACATCCATCTGAATATCGATTACCCCTTCCACCTGACCGGTATTCTCTATTTCCCGAAGATTCACAACAACTTCGAGATTCAGAAGAACAAGATACAGCTCTACTGCAACCAGGTCTTCGTGACCGACTCGGTCGAGGGTATCGTGCCTGAGTTCCTGACGTTGCTGCATGGTGTTATCGACTCGCCCGACATCCCGCTGAATGTTTCGCGAAGCTACCTCCAGAGCGACAGCAACGTCAAGAAGATCTCGAGCTACATCACCCGCAAGGTGGCTGACCGCCTGCAGGAGCTGTTCAACACGATGCGTCCGGACTACGAGGCCAAGTGGGACGACCTGAAGATCTTCATCCAGTACGGTATCATCACCGACGAGAAGTTCTCGGAGCGTGCCGCCGACTTCATGCTGTGGAAGAACACCGAAGGCAAGTACTTCACGCCGAAGGAGTACACCGACCTTGTCAAGGAGAACCAGACCGACAAGGACAATACGTTGGTCTACCTCTATGCCGAGGATACGGTCGACAAGAACAGTTTCATCGAGAGCGCACACGCCAAAGGGTACGACGTTTTGCTGATGAACGGCCAGCTGGACAACCATTACATCAACTGGTACGAGTCGAAGCATCAGGATTGCCGCTTCGTGCGCGTCGACAGCGACATCATCGAGAAGCTGATCCGCAAGAACGAGAACATGACCATGTCGCTCACGGCGGCACAGCAGGAGATCATGCGTCCTGTCTTCGAGAGTCAGATGCCGGTCGACGATAAGATACAGTACAACATTACCTTCGAGGCGATGGATGCAACCGAACCTCCCGTAGTGATTACGCAGAACGAGTACATGCGTCGAATGAAGGAGATGGCTGCAATCAGCGGCGGCGGCATGAGTCAGTTCTACGGTCAGATGCCCGACAACTTCAATATCGTGGTCAACGGCAACCATCCGATCGTTACGGATATTCTGGTCAGCGTCGAGAAGGCCTACGGCGACAAGCTGAAGAGCATTACCAAGAAGATCGATGCGGCCGTGGCCGAGCAGAACAGGTTCAGCGAGAGCATCAAGAGCAAGAAGGAATCTGAACTGACCGACGACGAGAAGAAGATGCGCGACGATCTGTCGGAGAAGGTCCGCTCGCTGCGTGACGAACGCGATTCGCGTCTGCGCGAGATCGGCGGTGAGAACAGCCGCGTAAAACAGATTATCGACCTGGCGCTGTTGTCGAACGGAATGCTGAAAGGCAAGAACCTGACCTCGTTCATCCGTCGCAGTATCGAACTGATCGAGCGCTGATCGGCAATGATACGTGGATCGGCAGCAGATGCAGATATATTATAATATGGAAAATGAGTTCCGGCCCAAACAAGGTCCGGGACTCATTTTTTTATGTAAAAAAGAACATTTTTTGAGAAAAATCTGCAAAAAAACGCAAAATTCAAATTCATTTCAGAATTGCGCCGGAATTTTGTGTCGTAAATAGAAATGAATAACATATAATAAAACCGAAAAAACAATGAAAAAATTACTCACAGCAATTGCAGCGATCGGAAGTCTTATGGCTCTGGCCGGTTGCGAAAAGACGGGGCATATCCCTTTTAACATAAGTGCTGAGGCTCAGCAGGCCTTCTCGGCAAAATATCCCTCGGCGACTCGTGTTGAGTGGGAGAACAAGAACGGTTATTCGGTGGCAGATTTCCGTTCCGACAACCGCGACCGTTCGGCATGGTTCGACAGCTTCGGAAGCTGGTACATGACCGAAACCGAAATCCGCTTCTCGGACCTGCCGCAGGCCGTACAGAATGCCTTCAACGCCAGCGAATATGCAACATGGCGTGTCGATGACGTCGACATGCTCGAACGTCAGGGCGTAGAGACCGTCTATGTCATCGAGGCCGAAACGTACCAGAACGGTGACGATACGAGTGTCGATCTCTACTATTCGGCCGACGGAGTGCTGGTACGTACCGTGGTCGACGGTGCAGCAAACAACGATTATATTGATATGATCTCGCCTTCGCTCAACTCGTCGATAGAGGCATTCATCGAGAGCAAATACCCTGGCGCACGTATCATTGACGTGGAGATGGAGAACGGTGCCATTGAAGTGGAGATCATCGACGGCCGTACGGTACGTGACCTGATGTTCGATGCTTCCGGCAACTGGCTCTATACAAAGACCGAGATCAGTCGCAATTCGGTTCCGGCAACGGTTATGAATGCTCTTTCGGCATCGCAGTATGCATCCTACCGGATCGACGACATCGACTACTACCAGACCCCCGACAGCGAATTCTACCGTTTCGACCTCGAATCGGCAGACGGCGACGTCAAGATCGATATCGCACCGGATGGTTCGATAAGCGTTGTGACAGCCGATTCGCTTCATCCGGGCAACTCGTCGGGACTGAGCGAGTCGATCAGCGAGTTCATCGCAACAAACTATCCCAATGCGACAATCCGTGAGATCGACAACGAACACGGTCTGATCGAAGTGGAGATCTATCACGAGAATCGCGAAAAGACCCTCTATTTCAACGGTTCGTATCAGTGGGTCCGCACCGAGTGGGATGTACGCCGCAATGACCTTCCGGCAGCCGTGGTTTCGACGCTCAACGCGCAGTACGGCGGTTACCAGATCGATGATATCGAGTATGCCGAGACTCCCAACGGAGATTATTACGAAATAGAACTCGAGCGCGGTGACCGTGAAGTTACGGTACGTGTGGCTGCCAACGGTACGATTCAGTAACCGACGACTGAATACGGTAATACGAAACCGGATGCCTGTCTGGGCATCCGGTTTCGTATTGTTTTGACGGCAGGGTAACGGTAGTGTATCGGCAAGGCTGGAGGCTGCGGCCTATTCGGCATGGAGCCAGCTTGTCATCGACCACTTCCCGGCCGGCGGAATGAATGAGAAGCCGGTCAGCGAATCGGGCAGATTGCGCATGTTCGGGGCGTTGGTAGCCCACGACATCGGTTCCGGACATATCCAGGGCACCTCACCGCCGTTGTTCCAGAGCGTCCAGTATCTGGCCCGGTCATCGACACGGTAAAAGACCCGGTGGCCGTTCACGATGTTTCGGATGATGGCCCCGCGATACTCCTTGCCGTCGATCTCGATCGGTTTCATCGTAAAGGCTGCGCTGATGGCGCCGTGACCCGTAGGAATGATTCCCTGCTGGTCGGCCAGATGTTCGAATGCGCCGCTCAAGGCGATACGTTGCTCGCCGGGCAGATATTTCTCCGTGAGCAGCCACTGTTCGCCGGCCGAGAGCGTCAACCGGTAATCATCACCCGTGCCGCCCGGCATGAATGGTACATTGAGCGGGGTATGGTATCCGACTCCGATCGGCATGTCCCGGTCGCTGCGGTTGAAGAATACGACGCTGTGCTCGAGTCCCCTGTTGCTCAGCCGGAAGATCATCTTGCACTTGAACTCGTGCGGGAAGTCGCGGAATATCACATCGTTTGCTGCATTCGAGTAGAATCGGGCCTCGATGAGCACCTCATCGTCGGTCTCGATGGCCTTCGACACCATGAAGGGCTGCGACTTGATCACTCCGTGATGGTATGCACCTTCAGTGGGGATTGTGACCGGAAAACGGTACTCGCGGCCTTCGAATTCGAAGCGGGCACCGGCAATACGGTTTGGCGGCAGCAGCAGCGGAAGTCCGTAGACATGCGGCCGGATTTTGAAGTTTTCGACCTCTTCAGGTTTTGGGGTACGCAGGATCTCGATCCCGAGACGTACGTTGGCCAACCTGACGAGATTGGCTCCGACCCCGGGAATGAGCAATGCGGTGTAGTCTCCTTTCGAGAACTCCACCGCATGCATTCCGTTCCATTCGATACTTCGTATCATGGACGCCGGCTATTAAAGCATCTTTTCGATCTTCTCGGCAAGAACCTCTTTCGAGGTGACGCCGACATGCTTGTCGACGATCATGCCGTTCTTGATGAAAATCAGGGTAGGGATGTTGCGGATTCCGAATTTGGCAACAGCCTCTTCGCACTCCTCGACATTGCATTTTGCCACTACTACGCGGCCTTCGTACTCTTTTGCGAGCTCCTCGACTACGGGACCGATCATTCGGCACGGTCCGCACCATTCGGCCCAGAAATCTATTACGACGGGTTGTTTCGATTCGAGAATCTGTTTCAGGTTCTCTTTTGTTACTGCTAATGCCATAGCTAATACTTTGTTTTACAGGTTTAACTTATCAGGTAATTCAAATCATTGTCTTCGCAGAATGTGATCAGGTTTTTGGGCATGATCTTCAACGTCTTCGAGTGGAAGGCGAGGGAGACGTCGTTATGTTCGTCGACAACCTTGACCCGCAGGCGGGCATTTCCCTTTGCTGAGCGGGCCTGCTCCGAAAACCGGGTGACCAGTTCGTCGGTCAGGGCGTAGAGCGGTATCGAGATCTGGATCTCCTTGATGTTGTCGAGCACCTCGCCCAACTGCATCATCGACGTGATGACGAGTTCCATCTCCACACGCCCACGAGCCGTATTCTCCTTGGACTGGAAACGACGGGGCTGGATCTTGGCCTTGACCAGAAGCATGTAGTCTTCGAACATATACTTGCGCATATTCTCATAATCCTTGCCATAGAGCGAGAATTCGTGCGAAGCGGAGTAGTCTTCCAGTTCGAAACGGCCGTACGGACGTCCGTTCTGTGATATGAGATGTTTGGCGCTCACGACCATGCCGACGAATGTTACTTCGCGGGGCTGGCTTGCCGCAACGTTTGACAGGTCGCTCAGTTTGGCCGTGCACATCTTGTCGATGATGAACGAATAGTCGTCCAGCGGGTGCGACGAGAGGTAGACACCGACCACTTCGCGCTCTTTCTTGAGCATTTCGATCTTCGACCCCTCCTGACAGATCGGAACCTGCGGACGGGCTATTTCGATCTTCAGTCCGCCGTCGCCGAAGAGACTCTGCTGTGAACTCTGGCGATCCATCTGGAACTTGACGCCGTAACGGACCAGCTGTTCGAGCATTGTGACGTTGTTGTGGTCGCGTAGGTCGGAAGCGGTGAGTTTCGAGCGGTGGAAGTCGATCAGCGAGTCGAAGGCTCCGGCCAATGCCATGTTTTCGATGCTCTTGGAGTTGACGTACGAGAAGTCGACCCGCTCCATGAAGTCGTATATGTCCTTGAACCGGCCGTTTTTCCTGCGCTCCTCGACGATGCTGTCCACAGCCGCCTTGCCGACGCCCTTGATCGCTGCGAGCCCGAACCGGACATTGCCCTGCTTGTCGGCCGAAAAACGGCTGTAACTCTCATTGACATCCGGACCCAGAACGTTGATGCCCATTCGTTTGCATTCGCTCATGTAGAGCGTTATCTGGTCGATGTTCGAGAAGTTTCGGCTGAGCACTGCGGCCATGTATTCCGACGGATAGTTGGCCTTGAGGTAGGCCGTTTGGAACGCTACCCACGAGTAGCACGTCGCATGCGACTTGTTGAATGCATACGAAGCGAACTTCTCCCAGTCCATCCAGATCTTTTCCAGCACCTTCGGGTTGTAACCGTTCTGGCGGCCGCCCGAGATGAATTTGGGCTTCAGATGGTCCAGCTTGTCCTTCTGCTTCTTTCCCATCGCCTTGCGCAGCGTGTCGCTCTCGCCGCGGGTGAAGCCCGCCAGCAGTCGCGACAAGAGCATCACCTGCTCTTGGTAGACCGTAATGCCGTAGGTATCCTTCAGGTACTTCTCCATGATCGGGATATCGTAGACGATCGGTTCGTCGCCGTGTTTGCGGGCGATGAACTGTGGTATGTAATCCATCGGTCCGGGCCGGTAGAGGGCATTCATCGCTATCAGGTCCTCGAAGGTCGAGGGTTGCAGTTCGCGCAGGTATTTCTGCATGCCGGCCGACTCGAACTGGAATGTCGCTACCGTACGGCCGTCGCAGAAGAGCTTGTAGGTGGCCTTGTCGTTGATGATCCCGAAATCGTCGATATCGACCTTCACCCCGCGTGTCTGCCAGATGTTCTCGACAGCCTCCTTGATGATCGACAGGGTCTTCAGACCGAGGAAGTCCATCTTGATGAGCCCTGTATCCTCGATCACCGAACCTTCGTACTGCGTGACGAGCATCTTTTCGCCGGTCTCCTTGTCGTCGGCCGTCGATACCGGAACCCAGTCGGTAATGTCGTCGCGGCAGATGATCGTACCGCACGCGTGCACACCCATATTGCGGACATTACCTTCGAGCATCTGCGCAAAGGCTATGGTATCGTGCAGAATGGGATCAGGCGAGTTTGAGGCCTCTTTCAGTTCCGGCACGAGCTCTATGGCCTGGGCGAGGTTCTTGACCCGTTTGCCGTCGGGGGTCTTGTCCGGGACCAGGTTGCACAGTCGGTTCGATTCGGCCAGCGGCA